>NZ_CYGX02000075.1 GCF_900019265.1 Paraburkholderia ribeironis | reverse complement strand
CGCTTCGTCATCCGGAAAATTCGACGCCCTCTCGGCTGCAACTCGGTCAGTTGGTCCATTAATCAGCGCTTCCCTAGCGAGCATCGGCGGAATTGGCGCAAGCCCGCTTGACTGTTGCAGTATCCTCCCCAAATTTTCGGCAGTCTCCCAGATGCGCGCGCCTCCTTGTATTTCCCCTCCGCCTAGGCGCGTGCGAGGCTGCATCTCCGCGCGGTTCGGATAATCGGCTTCTCCCTGCGCCGCAATGAGCGGCAGAACTGCGTCGCGCGTTGCTTTCTCAATGCTGTCTTTGGCCTTTCCGTCGAACATCATTCCGTTGAGTGTCCATTCGACACGTATGCCGAGTCCGATCAATCGACGCATGGTGACGTGTAACTCGTCAATGCGACGGGTGACACGATCCAGTCAGCGCACGATGAGAATTCCGCCGTGCCGCAGATGCTCGGCTTTGCACCACTGTTCCCGCGCATCAGGAGCCATATGGTAGACGCTGGCACCCATCCTCGATGAAAACGTTCCTATCCCCCGCGCCATGGGCTCTGGGGTCCTCGTACTGGCCAACGTTCAGATGCAGCACGTCCTCGAAGAAGCCGAACACGCGCGTGGCGGCGGCCTTCTCCCACTTCAAGCCCCGTTCGTGTTCGAGCTTCACGTCTTGCAGGTGTCGCTTGCACGCGGCCCGCACGCGCGGTTCTGCAATGATCTTCCCGGCAACCACGTCGCGCGCATATGCGCGCACCGGGTCAGAAGTAACTGTGCGCTTTGCTTTGCTCGCCGTTTCCATTTGGGTCGGCCTCAATGCGGGCGCGTGCGGCGGGCGTCATGCCAAACTCGTTGGCGAGGCGCTGCACGAGCAGCATCGCCCGGTTCGCAACGCCGCCGTAAGCACGCCCGCCGCGTGCAGTTCGGGCGCGATGCGATCCCATTCCGCACGGGCCCGTTCGAGATGCGCGGGGCACGGCGGAATGCCCCGACGGGGTTTCGGCTCGCGCTTGGGCAACGGGTGACGCCCGCGATTGTCCTCAATCAGCTTGAGCGCCGTGGGCTTGGGCTTTCTTCCTCGGACCGGCATGATAATGCTACCTGATGTTGATGAACTTGTGCGTCTGCAACGAGACACGCCAGCCGTAGCGGTGTGCCGCCTGGATGCAGATGCCCGTGGCGCGGGACGACAGACTCAGCGGCTGCAACCAGATCGGGGTGCCGCGCGCTTGGTGGATCGGGTCAAGTTTCTCGAGCACGATGTTGATCTCGCGCTGCTTGCCGACCGGGTGTTTGATCTCGTTGGCGCGCGCCAGCGCCTCATCGAGCACCGGGCGTCCACCCGACATTGCGTACTTCGGGCTGACGGTGACGAAGGTGCTGGGCGTGACGAGCGGCACGTAAGTGCCCGAGGTTTCGACCTGGACCCGGTGATGCCACGCTTCGAGCTTCGCGATCAGCGGGCGCAGGTCGTACATGCACGGTTCGCCGCCCGTGATGACCACGTGCTCAGCGTCTGCCGCCCGCACGATATTTGCCAGCGTTGGCACGTCACACCACGCATAGCTGTCGCACGGCTGCTCGGTTTTCTCGCCCATCGCGCCGACGCTGATTTCGCGCTCGGGGATCACCTGCCACGTGTGCTTTGTGTCGCACCACGGGCAACCGACCGGACACCCTTGCAGACGGACGAACACTGACGGTGTGCCGGTGAAGCTGGCTTCGCCCTGCAACGATTCAAAAATCTCGTTGACGGGATAGGTGCCAACGGGTGGCCCGGCTACAGCCGGTACGTCGCACTGCATTTGCGTGTCTCCTCGATTCGTACTTCCACCAACCGCACGCCGGCGCCTTCCAGCACCTCGGGGCCGAGCACTGTCACCAGCCACTGCGCCATGTTCTCGGCGGTCGGATTGAACGGCACCCGGACCACCGACGCATCCATGTCCCGCACGTGGGCATAGAAAGGGGCGTCGGCCCACAGCAACATGCGGTGATCCCAGTGGTCCTCGACCCAGTTGTACAGCAGCGCTTGATCGCGCCGGAAATCGATGACGCGCCCGAGGCCTTCAGGCGAGGCGGCTTCGCACACGAAGTGGATGCGGCAGTTATGCCCATGTGGGTACTGGCACTTGCCTTCATGCCCGTAGACCCGGCGTCCGCATGAGATGTCGTGATGACGCTCGGCCTGCAGCATGGTCAGAACCCTTGTTCTAGTGCGACGCTCAGGACCTCGTCGCGTGGGGCTTTGTCATCGCGCGGGAAGCCGCGCATGACACTGGTCGTCCTGCACGAATGCGTCGCGCGGACCAGCACGCCCAAGCCCTGCGGCTTGATCAGTTGCTCGATCTCGTCGACCAGTTGCATTACGGCTTCCTCCTGAATCTGCAGGCGCGACATCACCCAGTCGGTGAGCCGGTTGAACTTCGACACGCTGATCAGACGGTCGCCGGGTATCACGCCAATCCATGCGCGGCCCTTGATCGAGGCCAGGTGATGCGAGGACACCGAGCGAATCGTGATCGGGCCGACCGTATAGACTTCGTCCAGACGCCGCACGTTTGGAAAGTCAGTGATGATCAGGCGCGGCTGATAGCGGCCTCTGAACACCAGTGCCGACAGAATGTGGAGCCTGTCAATCGTCACCCGCCACAGAGCGTCTGCGCGGTTCGCGCGAAAGTGGGAGCAGGTATAGAGCTTGCTGGCCGGTGCGGTGTGGTGGCCCTTGCTGCCGCACGGAATGACAACGATCATGCTCGTGCCGCCTCGATCAGCGGGTCTTCGATCCCGGCCTGCTCGAAGCCATGCGCGCAGCACGCAGGCATGGCATGCGCCGCACGGGGGTACTTGCTTGCGAAGCACGTATGGCTACACGCGAGCGCGTCGAGCGCGCCTGGTATCGACTGCGCGAGCCGGATGCTCAGTACCTTGCTCAAATGCACCAGCGGTGTCTCGATTCGGAAGTTCGACACGCCGAGCGCTTCTTTGATGGTGCGTTCCATCGACCGGATGAAGTGCTCGCGGCAATCCGGGTAGTTCGCGTAATCCGCCTCGCACACGCCGGTCACCAGCGTGAAGCAGTCGAGCGCCACGGCCTGGTTTGTAGCGAGCCTCAGGAAGAACGCGTTGCGCATTGGCACGAACGTCAGTTCCACGCAGTCGCCAACGATCGCATGCATGCTGGCTAAGTGTGTGTAAGTCTCAGGCTCGCGGCGATGATCGGTCAGCCGCGAACGAGCGGCGAGCAGCGGGCCGATATTGAGTCCCAGATGCGCGAGCGCTGCGACGGTGCGCGCTGCGTCGATCTCGCGTCGGTGGTGTCCTGCATAGTCGAAGGTGATCCCGCGCAGGTTGTCGTCGCGTCGCTTGGCCCAGTAGAGGCACGTGGTCGAATCCTGCCCACCGGAGAGCACGACCATCGCCTTGCGTTCGATGCGAGACTCGTTCATGTCTTGACTCCAAACCGGTGTGCATACGCGTCCAAGATCAGCCACACCGCGAGGCTGGTCGCGGCGGCGTTGAACAACAGCGCGCCGAGGTTGCGTTCGATGTCGAGCGAGAGCGCCAATGCGCTCGCGGCGCACAGCCGCCCTTTCACGGACGGCCGCCATGCCATGCGGCGGTTGCAGCAGCGCGCTCGTTTCGATGCCGTAGTCGCGGATGCGCGCCAAGACGGCCGGGTCGCGACAGCGGGCGACGCTCGCGCCGGTGAGCATGATCGACTGCCCGTGACCCATGTACAACACCAGTGCGCCATAACGCGCGCCGGTTTCCCACATCGAAGAGTCGCACATATACAGGCGGTAGTGCTTGAGGTAGCTCAGGTTCGTGAGACCACGCCAATGCACCGTGCGGGTGCCGACGCGCCGCATGATGCCGTTCAGAAACGCGCGGTTGTTCAGCGTGCCCACCAGCCCGCCGATGTCGACGACCTCGCTTGTGACGTAGTAGTCCTCCAGCGAATGCAGACCGTCTGCCGCGCGTAGCGGCCTAGGGCCTTGGCATCGGAGTCGCATGGCGCGCGTTGAGATCGCGCGGGTTTCAGTCCGGTACAAACCCGCACGGACAAATCAACGGTCATCATTGTTTGATTTGTCGCATTCGCGACACGTAGCATTCGATTTGACTTGTGCAGTGAACGCTCGTTAGTCATTCAAAAGTGCTGTATTTCGACTTCGAGGATTGTCTCCGCTGTTGGCACGATCTTTGTATCTAGTTGTGTGATTCGCACGCATCGTTTTAATTTGAATCGTGTGATGGACTGCGAGATTGCGACGCGATTACGGTGGGTTCTCATGTACCAGCATGGCCGACAAAGCCGGTATTGGATGCGCGCGATGTGGCATCTCGAGAACGACGCTGTGCATGATGCGTGACTACATCGCGACCGCCACGAATCTCTGGCGGCAGGGACTGGACTTTGCCGCCCGGCCGCAAAATGGATTAAGCGAAGCGTTGGCGCTTTAGCAATCGGCCCCGAGCCAACAATGGGCGGTGCAGGTCACTTTGAATCAGGGCGTGCCGCCGTGGCGGGCCAAGCTGTAACGCATGGGAAACGCAGCGGCCGGCATGGTTGCTCGAGGGGCGTGGCAAGGCGTGCCCGCCAGCCGGAGCGCTCCGGGCAAGTCAGCAAATCGGGGCAATCACCGGCCTCCAACGGCCGCGATCAGCAAGGGGAACATCATGTCGGCTAAACGCATTGCTTTCGTTACTGGCGGTATGGGCGGTCTCGGAGCCGCCATTAGCCGGCGTCTTCACGATGCAGGCATGGTAGTCGCCCTCTCGCATTCCGAGCGCAACGATCACGTTGCCACCTGGCTCGTGCATGAACGGGATGCAGGTCGCCATTTCGTTGCTTTCGAGGCCGACGTGTCCAGCTTCGATTCGTGTGCGCATTGCGCGGAGCGCGTGCTCACCGAATTCGGCATGGTGGACATTCTCGTGAATAACGCCGGCATTACGCGCGATTCAAGCTTTGCAAGAATGACCAAGGAAGATTGGGATAAGGTGTTGCGTACCGATCTCGATTCCATGTTCAACATGACGAAGCCACTGCTCGGCGGAATGGTCAAGCGGCAGTTCGGGCGGATCGTCAACGTCGGCTCAGTGAACGGCGCGCGCGGCGCATTCGGGCAGACCAACTACGCCGCAGCGAAAGCGGGCATTCACGGCTTCACCAAGTCGCTCGCGCTGGAGACGGCGCGACACGGCGTGACCGTCAACACGGTGTCGCCCGGATATCTCGCCACAGCCATGACCGCGGCGGTCCCCAAGGACGTAATGGAAACAAAAATTCTGCCGCAGATTCCGGTGGGCCGACTCGGTCAACCGGACGAAGTCGCGGCCTTGGTGGCATTTCTCTGTTCCGATGAAGCCGGGTTTGTCACGGGCACGGATTTCTCCATCAACGGTGGTATGCATATGCGATAAAAAGCGACAGTCTGGCGAGCGTCACACAGCTTTCGGGAGCGTTGTCACATTGAGGAGGGTTTCGCGAGTTACCGACGCAAGCAGCTACAGCGCATATAGAAGCCGCAGCAAGGTTGGCTCGTCACGTCTGCGCGCCACACCGATTGGGATGTAATTGGAGGTGCAACATGTATCCCTATACGGTCGACCAAGTCGATCCGAGTGCAGGAGACGCGCACAGGCATCCGTTGTTTTGGCGACGACGCAGCGCAACTCCAATTGCACCGAATCCACGGTCGTGAACTACGCGCGCGTACAGGCGGGCCATGCCTGCCATTCTGGAGTCACTGCAGATGGAATTGGATCGAACCAGAATATAGGGCAGGAGAACATCTTCGCCGAATAGTCTGGCGCAGTCTCGGCGGGACATCACTTCAGGGGCAATTGCCCATAAGCACACATTGTGCAGCGGAGGATCGGACACGCTGCGCCAATTGGAAGACAGTGACAACCCAACACCGCGGCCGGGCCAAGGTTTGTGAAGAACTGAATGTTTTTCGATAAGCTAAGCAATGACGAATTGTCACAACTGCCAGCGCTCGTTTCTGACGAGCCAGCCATCCACCCGAACCGGCGCGGACGCGCCGCGTCCAGGAGTGGCAAGCCAACGGCACGCTGGCCGAAATGGTTCCGGCGGTTGACGCCTTATGGCCGCACGTTTGCCCATTGCGCATCCGTGGCCCAGACATCAGCGTCAGCAGGCCGGTTGAGCCGCAGACGGGCAAATCAACAAAACACGAATCGTACACTTTATCTGTTCGTCCATTTTGGCAGCGTTTGTGACGCCGCCAAAAAGGACGACTTTACAATCCCATCGCGCATGCGGGGCCTATCCAACACAGGAATTAAAACCCGTCGTTTTGATAGAAATTGGGGAAACATAAAAAAGACAATTGCAAACGTGTATGTCACATCGATTAAGCTTGGCTGCCAAAATGCGTATCTGGCAAGGCGATTAGATCGATGTGTGGGCAACGACGAGCTGAAAGGACCACACTGGAGTGAAATTCATGAGCGCGACGACTGCGGTGCAGACTGATAAGCCACTTCCCTTCGTGCGGTTTATCACGCGAAGCTACGCGCAGTTGGTGCTCGTCGCCTTCGCTCTTGTTCCCGCCTATCTGATTGGCTACCTGCATTTCTTTCAGAACCCGGCTCTCAAGTTCGAAAACCATCCGTTCCATGAAATTGCTATCGCAGGCGCGACGTTCGAGGGCCTTTTTGTCACCTACGTGACGTGGCAATGCTATCGGTCCTCCGGCGAGCCGTTGCTGCGATGGATGACACTGGGCTTCCTCGGATTTGTATTGATCTATGCGCTCCATGGCGCGTTCACCGGACTCGCTCATCAAAACATTTGGCTATTCCTGTTGTATGGTCCGGCGTCGCGTTTGACGATGTCGATTCTGCTGTTGATTGGGCTTCTGTCGTATCACCGGCCGCCTGATCCCGCTGACCGCCGTGCCGGAGCCAGGTACTTGCTAAGCTGGGCCGCAATACTCCTCGTCGTGAACGTTCTGGTCGCGCTTTTGGCCTATTCTACGGTTGCTGGCGTTGTCCTACTGCGGGTCATGGAGGCCGCGGCGCTCATTTTCTCGATGCTGAACGTCGCTATCCTGATGCTGCGTCGGCCTCGGTCCCCGCTGATGCTGGTCTACGGTATCTCCATCATGTCGTTCGCGCTGTCGTCGGTCGCCTTCCTTCTGGGCAGCCCATGGAATCACATGTGGTGGCTTGCTCACGTCATTTTCGCCAGCGGCTTCTTTCTTCTCAGCTATGGCGTGGTGCAGGCCTTTTTGACGACACGCTCATTTGCGACGATCTATAGTCGCGAGGAGTTGAACGCGCGGCTCGCCCAAGAGATGGATCGCACTAAAAACGCTCTGAAGGAGCTTCACCGCACAAACCAGAAGCTGGCGCATCTCGCTGCGACCGATCCGTTGACCGGTGCTGCGAACCGGCGTCATTTCATTGCGTGTTTAGAAACAGAGGTCATTCGCGCGCAGAGAGACGGCACCCCGTTCTCACTTCTCGCGCTCGACCTCGACAATTTTAAGTGGGTCAACGACGCTTACGGGCACCAGGTCGGCGACACAGTCCTCCAGGGATTCGTGCGAGCATGCCTCGACGCGATGCGGCCTTACGACGGCGTAGCACGCGTGGGCGGCGAAGAGTTCATGGTGCTGCTGACACGCACGTCGCTGGATGCAGCACTCGCAATCGGCGAGCGCATTCGCGCGGCAACTGCCAGCACGACCTTCGCCGGTGAAATTGGACGCAAGGTATCGATAACGGTCAGTATCGGTATTTCGCAGTTCGGCAGGGATGGCCGCACGAGTGATGCACTGCTTCGGGCAGCCGACCAGCGGCTCTACCACGCGAAGAGTCAAGGTCGCAACCGTGTGTCGACTGTATAGCGGACCGGACCTTGCCGATGTGCGCAAGCGCGCGACCGATGCTGCACTTCAAGGATTTTTCGTTGCGCCCGCATTTTGCTCAATGGCATTGAATTGATGCACATGATCGCCAAAGATAAACAACCGGGCCGAAAATAGTGACCAGCCCACGCGCAGGCGCCAACGCCAGATGCAAGGTTTTCGCAACGTGTGGCGCACACAGCGGTTTCTCTCGAGCTTCGGACCGATCCACCAGCATTTCGCATTGCCGCGGCACGGGATGAATGCTTCATGTCATCGCGCTGAGCTGAAGGCGCGTTTGCTTGCATGGCAAGGTTGGGCATCGAATCAATAAGGATCTCATACCGGATCTGGACAGGCCCAACCACTGCCTAATCTGGCTGATCGCCTTCACTGGGCCGTCGATTTGCCGGAGAGTTACGAGATGTCGCTGTCGTCGCATCAGTGAATCGCAACGGGTTGGCTCGTGCCCGTTAGCGTTTTCAGGAAGGCTACGATTGCGTTGACGTCTGAGTCCGACAATTGCTTGCCGACCTGATACGTCGCCATGTCATGCACAGCTTCGTGCAGATCGGTGCGGCTGCCGTCGTGGAAATATGGCGCGGTCAGCTCGATGTTGCGCAGCGTCGGCGTCTTGAACGCATGGTGATCGAGCGGGTCCTTCGTAATGTTGGCGCGGCCGTTATCTGCGTCGGTGTCCGCGTAGCCGCGCAGTTCCTCGCTATTCAGCATATGCGTGTCGCCGCGTAGGTAATCATCGAAGCGACTCGGCGTCAGCAGTGTCGTCTCATATTCGGCGATCGCGTCGGTGATGTTCGAGCCCGACCAACCGTCCGGATACGCCTTCAAGAACTGTTGCGTTAGCGCCGGGTCCTGTTTCAGTTTTTCGATAATTTCGCCCCACGACGTGGACGCTATTTCGACCGGATTCAGCGGTGGGCCGCCCGCCTGGTCCTGCAGTGTGGCCGCGCGACCGTCCCAGAACTGCTTGTCGTTGAGCGCCGCGTTGAACACCGTCGGGGCATTAATCGGGCCCAACTGACCGCCAACGCCCGACGAAACCCTATTTCCATCTACCCCACCGGTCGACAGCGCGTGGCAGCTCGCACAGGATATCGTGTTATCCGACGATAGTCGGACATCATGGAAGAGCTGCTTTCCGAGCGCGACCTTGCCCGCGTCGGTCGGCAAGGACTGCGGCAACGGTTGCACCGGCTCGTTTGCGAAGTCCGGCGCGACGCCGGGCGTTGCGTACGCTCTGTGGCGCTCTGACGCGATCCAGTCGAGAAGCGCCCGTTGATCGTTGGCGCTCAGGCCGGTAGTCCAGTGGACCATGCGGAACAGCTTCGACGGCATCGTGCGTTCGTTAACAACTGTTTCCAGCTTCGCAAGATCGGCCTCGGGGGGGGCACGCCGCTGTCGAGCGCTGCATACAGCCTGTCGATGCGAAAGTAGGCGAGGCCAGTTTGGATGTCGTGTTCCGATAGCTGACGAATGCCTGGCAGCGCGGCATAGTTGGGCAGAACAGTTTTCGTCGAGTGGCAGTAGTAGCACGCGTTGCGATTCAACACGTCTCGGATGCTGGACGCTTGGGAGGACGCTGCCACCCTGGCAGCCGCTCTTTGCGCATAGTCCTTGTCGTGCACGTACGCGATACCGCTGATACTGAGATAGCCCACTAGCACAACGATGGTCGACGCGATCAGAAGTTTCTTCACTTGCTCTCCCGTTTTGATTTCGATCGGAGTTTCTCGCCGTCTACCTAGGGGGAAAGGACTTGATGTTGAACGACGACTGCTGGCGGATAACTCGTCGATCCTACAGAAGGCGCAGCAATCAACTATTGCGGTAAGTCAATTGTGGCGGAGGACGCCAACGGCAGGGTGCGAATACACAGTACAGGACTGCGGACGTTCGGCCTGCACCTTAACCCGATGCAGGCGGTGGTGTTCTGCGTGGACGAGGGAGCGGCCGTTCAGGCACCCGATGGCAAAGACGGCATGTCGCCGCCCTCGCACGACGCGCCGACCGTTATGGTTTCGACCGCAGGCGCAACAGCTCTTGAATCGGTTTGCGTTGAATGGTGCCACAGGCGATGTATTGTGCGACACTGCCCCAGCCATACGAGTGTCCAGCTCGTCGATGTGCGATCGCATACGGGGGGACGTTCTCGCGGAAATCCGTCCGCCCGATCCGGGCCGGCAAGTCCGACGTGATTACCGGCATCCTCTGCTCGGGGAGCAGTGCATCCAACCACGTAGTAAAGATTGGATCGAAACTCTGGGCTCACGGGAGTCAGTTGTGGCTGAACGTTATCGGGCATATGATGCATCTGCACCGGCTCCGGAACGTCCCGCTTCCCCGATGGGTGGTTCGGCAAACGCAGCATCTGTCGCAGGTTCAAAAGGCGGGATTGACGCTTTTCACGTCATCGCGTAAGCCGAGGGCTTCTGTGGCAAATCGTTCGGTAGTGGCAGTGCGGCACACCGCTGCTGCCACCCTGACAACGTATATTGCAGACTCGACGGAGGTCGCACTGTGGCTACACGTGATGGCGGTACGCTGTATGTCATCCAGGCACGTCCCCCGGCAATCATCGCCTTATCCCCGGACGGTTCGCACGAAATCGTTATCGCAGACCTGACGAACACGCCCGACGGCATAAAGGTGAACGCCGAAGACCAGTTGTTATACTGGAGCAACATGGGCAGCGGCATTCATCTAATCAACGGCGATGCGATGCTCTCTGGACTTCCACCGAACGATGGCACGATCGAATGCTCGAAGCTAGACGGTAGTGAGCATCGGGTGCTCGTGCCTTCGGGGAAGGCAGGAACGCCGAAGGAACTGGCGCTGGACAAGGAAGCCGGTCATCTGTACTGGTGCGATCGCGAAGGCATGCGAGTCATGCGTGCGCGGCTGGATGGCACTCAGGTCACGGAGCTCGTGCGGACTGGGAATTTCCCGGAAGACACGGCTGACGCAACCCGCCACTGTGTAGGCATTGCGCTGGATAAGACAAACGGACACATTTACTGGTCACAGAAGGGTCCTCCGGATGGTGGACAGGGGCGCATCTTTAGGGCAGGCATTGAGCTACCGGCAAATGCGGCTCCCGATAGACGCTCAGACGTCGAATGTTTGCTTGACAAATTGCCGGAGCCTATTGATCTCGATATCGACCACCGCGACGCGATGCTTTATTGGACAGATCGCGGCGACGATGCAGACGACGGAAATACGCTGAACCGCGCAAAGATCACAAAGTTGGGACTGGTTAATCGTGAAGTGGTTGCGCGCGGACTCAAGGAAGGGATTGGCGTGTGCTTGGATTGGCGAGGGCGCCGTGCCTTCGTGACCGATCTGGGCGGCAATGTGCGCGAGCTCGACATCGATACGAACGACGACTCGCATTTCACTACGGTTGCCCATCTGGGCGTGCTCACAGGTATTGATTACGCCGACGTCTAAATTGGACCCCCAGCAGCTGGCTCTGGTGCAATTTCAGCGGCGAGCGAAAGAATTGGCGTATCCACCGTCACCTCATCGAACTGAAAGGACTGCCTTCCAAACAGCGGGCGCAGTGGCATCTTTGAGGCGCAGGTTCGTCAGATCGGACTGACCTTTGCGAATACGACGGGTCAGCTCGATGCCCGAGATCGCGATTGCCCGCGTTCCGGAAACGTTTGAAACCGAGTATCACGTTCAGCTGTGATTTGATGTGACGATAATCCTGCCCGATCACGTCGTTCAAGTACTTTGAGGATCGCAGCGTCGTGTCTTTGAGCAGTAGCTCATCGGCCTTCATTTCGGGCACCGCGCGATGAGACACGGCGTAACCGTCCAGCGTGATCGTTGCCGCTCCTGATTGCCTTCGCGAAGAAGGCCGTGGCTGCAGCCACATCGCGCTTGGCGCTGAGCCGGAAATCGACCGTCTTTCTCGCCCGGTCAACGGCGCGGCGTTGTCACGTTAAAGCGTTCGCGACGCATTAGCTGAGAGGAAGCGCATTTGCTCAGAAAGCAGTAAGCGTTGCGCGAGCACTGTCTAGACCGATGGCGCCAAAGTGGACACAGTAGGCCCCACCAAATGAGTGGTGGAGACTACTTTGTCACCTGAGATAGCGACAGCAGCGAGACGCACGCGTAAAGGTACCCCCAACGGTTCTGGTGAAAATAGGCTGTACTGACGAGAAGGTATCTATAGAAAGGATGCCTTATCTATAAGCCAGGACAGCGTTCCATACGCTAGGCACAGCGGTATCTTTGAGATCGAGCTTCGCGAGATTGAATTGGCCTTTGCGAATGCGATGCATCAACTCGATGCTGGCCAGAGCGATCGCTGCGTTCCTGAAACGCTTGAAGCCGAGCATGACATCGGTTCGGGACTTGATGCGGCGATGGTCCTGTTCGTTCAGATTGCTCATTATGGGATGATGAGATCCGGAAGACAGCACCCCAACCGATTCAGCTGCACTATTTGCACCAGAACCACGAGTCCGATCACATGCTTCCTCACCCCCGAAGCTTCACTCGTTACAGGACTACTCCTGCATACATGACAAGTTTATGGCGGAGCAAGCTCACTTCGGCCCGCATTTGAAGGCAACTTTCCATTTGCAAGACCGACGGTCGCAGGCTACGCTGAATCAGCGTAGCGGTTCCTGGTAGTGATAGATCGCGGTCGTTCCAGTGTTTGGATTTTGTACACGGATGTTTTGTCCACCATCGTAGCGTGCATCGACACTTTGATCAGCAGGGAACGGCCAAATACCCACCAATGCGTAATTCAATCTGTGATAGGCGATAGAAGTAGGACCCGCCGCAATCTCGACGGTTGCTCCGCCGGCGACTTCCACGGGGGCGCCGTCGACGGTTAGGGTCATCGGGTCAAGTTGTCGATTGGTGAAATTCCAAGGCATTTTTATCTCCAGGCGAGAAATTGAAAGAGAGAATACAGCACACCTGAGTGCACGCATGTCTGCGTAGATGTATGCGCAAAGGGTTGTCGCCGCTGGATAGAAACACCCAATACAGCCAGCTCTTTCCAGCCAAACTGAGCTTAATGGGTAAAAACTCCACGCGCCATTACATCCAATTACGCGCATTTTGCGCAGTGCATGCCAATGGCGGTGAAGCTGTTGAACAGCATAAGACCGCAGGTTTCATCGTGTCTCACAGAGTACCAATGTGCATTGGTTAGGGTGCGACGTTGCAGTTTCTGCTCTGCGCGATGGGCTGTGCATCTATGCGCACTGTTTATCCGCCAAACACGTGCTCACGGTGTAATTGCGTGTAATAGGTTTTCCTTAAGCATGGACGCAAAGTGTGCGTCACCAGCTGCTCACACAACACGCTGTGATGACCTGGTGCGTGAAGTACGCGAGAAGTTCGTCAGGAAAGTTTTCTTGAACGCAAGCGCCGCCCTAGCCGGCGCCGCTGACAAGAGAACCTTTTATCGAAAATCACGAAAGGAAATACACTCATGTCGTCCTACTCTCTTTCCGTGTTAAATTCCAGCGGCGCTCCCGCGAATGTCGCTATCTATCAGACATACCCCAATCTGAAAGCAGGTTTGCCGCTGGTGTGGCTGCTGCAAACGGTCAACAACGGCAATAACAACACCTACAATTGGACGATCGACTGGGCGCTGAACTGGGGTACGTCTGACCAGCCGCTGGCTCCCGGCGTGCAGTGGAGTTCTGGCGGCCCGATCCAAAGCATGAATCCGACCGCCGCGGGTGGAAACAACGAGATGGGCGTGACGTATACCAGCGGCCAGTTCCAGACGCAGCCTCAGGCATTCAACGATCCGGGCGTGCCCAGCGGCAGCATGCTGGTCACAACGGACTCGACGTTTACCGTGGCACAGTCGCAGGCAATGAGTCTTGCTGTCTACATGAATTCGCTGCCGGCATTTGCGATGCAAGGCAAACCGAACGGCAATTTCCTGTTTGACACGCATCCGACTTACTGGCTCTGCACGACCGATTCGAAGCAGGGCGTGGCTGTTTCAGGCACGTTTGTCAGCAGCCCGACGCAATTCGCATTCGCTGAGGGCGTGACGTCGTTGAAGTTCAAACTCACGGAAACGTTGCAATTCGTCCCGATGTGATCGGAACTTGCATCCAGCGTTCACTCAACGCAGTTGTGCAGGCAAACCAATCTGTTTTCAATAACAGATTGGTTTTTCTTAAGCTGCATGTCGAGAACAAAGCGCCAGGCCTTGTGCCCGCGTCGCAGAGGAAGAGGCATTCGATCGTGACTTATTCCGTTACTGTCACCAATAGCAGTGGCGCGCCGCAGAAGGTCGCGATATTTCTGGCGGATACTTTCAGTGCGAGCGGTTACTCGCTGGTCTGGCTACTGAACACGATCAATGATCAGGGCAACTGCCAGTTCAAATGGGACGAGACTGCTTACGGGCTAGGGTGGGGAACCACTTCCCAACCCATTGACGCAGGCGTGCAGTTCCATGTGGGGCAAACAACGCCCGTTTTCCCCAACACCTCGATGGGCAACAATGTTCTTCCGATTGGATACAAAAGCGGCAGCTTTTCTTCAGGGGCGGCCTATTTTGATAGCGGTGTTTCAGGCAAGCTGGAGATTGATACGGATACCAGTTTCACCGTAAGCAACGCACTGACCATGAGTGTTGCGCTATACATGGCTTCTATTCCGGCTCTGGCCGTGCAAGGTGCGCCGAATACCCAATACCTTTTCGATATCACTCAGTTTTCCTACTACCTGACGGTCACCAATAGTGCACTGGGAGTCGCGCTGCCGCGATCGAATGCACAGTTCGTTGCGAAGGCGCCCATGGTGGTGGACAGCATGACCACGCCGACCGAGATCGCTTTCGGACCAGGGGCGACGAGCCTCAAATACAATTTGACCAACACCCTGATTTTTCAGCCAACGTTGTGACCTGAGCCATCTCGGTGAGCAAGCGGACCCATTGTTCGCATCGCGTGAGACTCCCGAGAATACTTGAACAACGGCCCCCCTCCGATGCCTTTTCGACCTCCACTCGGGAGCGACTTACGTTCTTCGCGATATCCACCCCGACCGTCGTATACTTCATTTGGACCCTCCGGTTTGCCTGTGAAGATCTCAATGATCTTCCTTTTGGGCACTTTGATGCCGTCGGCCCGCGAGGGTCCGCCTCCTTTGGCGTGTCCCACCCGGTAGGTGGGGGCGTTCATTCCATTTGACGCACCGCAAGGTTTGCGTATTTTCAAGCTTGTTCAGCTTCTCAACCGCTCGTATGGTTAACTGGATAGTCGAGGTAATGTGAAACATTAACCTTGGTGCCAATCACGATGCGGTTGGCAACAAAGTGATCGTCATCCTCGGCTTTCGGTTTTCTGCAGCGGGCATGGGATGCACAGTACGCGGGCACCATCGCCTCAACCTCCGTTCAACGCGGATAGCTGTACTACATCGGCGTACACGAGTGAATGTCGGGGGGGCTTTGGAGCCGGCCGAAAAACATTTTTGGTTCAGTCCCGCTGAAGGATGCCGCCTATGAACGTGGTCCAAGACTACCGTGATTGGAAGCTCGACATTGAGCCGGTTCCTGCTGCGGGAATGTACACAGCGAAGGCTACAATCTCGCGGACGCATACAAACTGGGACGATGTGTACTTCAGCCACACGTTCAAGAACCTCGGTCTGTCCGACACGCCGAAGGGTGCTATGCGGTGGGGCGGCCGACTGATGAACCCGCAATGACTACGCGTCGAGACATCGATTGGTTGTTCCTTGGCCGCCACTTCGACCGCGAATTATCGTTCTGTGTGTTGGATGGTATCTGCGTTACAAGCTCAGCCTTCGAGCCTCGTCGAAATGATGGCCGAAGGTGGCCTGTCGCTCGCACATGCACCGATTATGCGCTGGGTCAAGCGCTTCGCGCCCGAGGTCGTCAAGCGTGGGAGTCGCTTTGCCTTGCCTGCCGGTCAGTCCTGGCGGGTCGATGAGACGTACGTGAAGATCCGTGGCAAATGGGCCTACCTCTCGTGCCGTGATCGGGCGGGCAAGACGATCGATTTCCGACTCAACGCCAGGCGTGACGTCGCCGCTGCCAAGGCCTTTTTCGCGAAGGCGATGAGGAGCCAGGCATGCGCTCCAGAAACGATCATGCTTGATGGCGACGCGGCCTTTCATCGGGCCGTGCGCGAAATGAAGAACGACAGGTTGCTGCCACAGCACACAACGTTGCGGTCATCTAGCGTGCCGTTCGTCGCGCTTACGCACAATTTGCACCGGAGCCGCTTCCCACGCGTTTACCTGGATTACTTAACCCGTTAGGCAAAAAGGAATAAAAATGTCCGGCAAACTGATATATGACATTGGCTTACATAAAGGTGAAGACACGAAGTATTACCTTTCTCGTGGCTTTCGTGTTGTGGCAGTTGAGGCAGATCCAGATCTTGTTAAATATTGCGAAACGAAGCTTAAAGAGCATGTCGATGCCAATGCACTAAAAATTATTCATGGCGCAGTTGTTGACGATGATGATCTAAAAGCAGTTAAGTTCTATAAAAATAAAAAAGTTAGCGTGTGGGGTACTGTTGTGAGTAAATGGGCCGATAGAAACGCCATGCTTGGAGCTGACTCTGTTGAAATCGAGGTGCCAGTGATAAATTTAGCTCAGCTATTTTCGAAATTTGGTTGTCCTTATTACTTAAAAATTGACATTGAGGGGATGGATCTTGTGTGCCTTAAAAAACTATTTAAGAGCAGTTGTCGCCCTAAATATGTTTCGATAGAAAGCGAAAAGGTTGCTTTTAATCAACTAATAAAAGAATTTTCTATCCTTGACTCGCTTGGTTATAGTAGTTTTTTTATCCAGCAGCAAGCTGACATAACTAAGAAAAAAGTACCTGAAAATTCTAAGGAGGGTTTATATATTGATTTTGATTTTGAATATGGCTGCACTGGTCCTTTTGGTAGCGATTTGGGTTCTAAATGGATTTCTCGCGAAGAAGCAATTAAGCGTTACAAGGACATTTTTAGATATTATCGATGGTTTGGCGATGACTCTTTTTTAAGAAGAATGCCGTTAGGTCGCTATGTTCTTTATACGATGTCGAAGCTTATTGGTCGCCCTTTCCCGGGATGGTATGATACCCACGCTAAGTTTAGTGGCCCGAGGCTTTGTTCGGACGAGCGGTATTGCAAAGAGCAATCCTCGTAACTTAAGGATATCTATGAACCGCCCCGGATTTGG
>NZ_CYGX02000032.1 GCF_900019265.1 Paraburkholderia ribeironis | reverse complement strand
CCGCTGACGGTGTTCATCGCTTCGTATTCGAGTCCCGAAGGGCTGTTCTGGGCCAAGCTGTCTGCCGCTTCGCTGCTTGCGGTCGCGCCGATCCTGATCGTCGGCTGGCTGTCGCAGAAGCAGTTGGTCCGTGGCCTCACGTTCGGGGCGGTTAAATGACGACGGTGACGGCGGGCACGCGTGTTCGCAATCTCGCGCTGATCTGCGACTGCGACGGCGTGCTGATCGACAGCGAAGCCGTGGCGGCGCGTATGCTGGTGCACGAGCTCGAAGCACGCTGGCCCGATACCGACGTCGAGCCGGTGCTGTTGCCGCTGCTCGGTCTGCGCATCGAGCGTGTGTTGCAGGGCACCGCGACGCAACTCGGCAAAAGCCTCGGCGCCCACGACATCGACGCGATCCGCCAGGCGGTGGAAGCGGCTGCGATGCAGGCGCCGGCGGTCGAAGGCATCGAGGCCGCACTCGCCCAGGTGCCGCTCGTCAAAGGCTGTGCGAGCAACAGCTTCCGCCCTTACGTGGAGTCCGTGCTGGCCCGCACGGGTCTCGTGCGGTTCTTCGGCGAGCGCCTGTTCTGCGCCGACGCGGTGCCCAATCCGAAGCCCGCGCCCGATGTCTATGTGGCGGCGGCGCACGGCTTCGGCCTCGCGCCTCGCGCATGCCTCGTGGTGGAAGACAGCGTCGCGGGCGTCACGGCGGCGCGCGTGGCGGGCATGACGGTGTTCGGCTTCATTGGCGGCGCTCACGCGAGCGACGCGCAGGTCGACAGGCTGCATGCGGCCGGCGCGCGTCACGTATTCGACGACATGCGGCAGTTGCCTGATCTCGTCGCACAATGGACGCTGAGCGCGACGGCGGCGGCGCCCTGAGCGTGCGCAAGGTGAGGCAGACTGAACGACCCCTGCAAGCAGCGGCCACGCAATCGACGGCGACATCCGGGACTACACGGCCGCAGCACTACACGGCCGCAGCACTACACGGCCGCGGCACTACACGGCCGCGGCACTACACGGCATTACACGGCATTACACGGCATTACACGGAGACACATCATGGCAAGCGTAACTCTGCGTAACATCAGAAAGGCCTACGACGAAAACGAGGTGCTGCGCGACATCAACCTCGACATCGCGGACGGCGAATTCGTCGTGTTCGTGGGCCCGAGCGGTTGCGGCAAATCGACCTTGATGCGGATGATCGCCGGCCTCGAGGACATCACCGGCGGCGATCTGACCATCGACGGCACGCGCGTGAACGATGTGCCGCCCGCCAAGCGCGGCATCGCGATGGTGTTCCAGTCATACGCGCTCTATCCGCACATGACCCTGTACGACAACATGGCGTTCGGGCTGAAGCTCGCCGGCGCCAAGAAGCCGGAGATCGACTCGGCCGTGCGCAACGCGGCGAAGATCCTGCACATCGACCACCTGCTCGATCGCAAGCCCAAACAGCTTTCCGGTGGCCAGCGCCAGCGCGTGGCGATCGGCCGGGCGATCACACGCAAGCCGAAAGTGTTCCTGTTCGACGAGCCGCTATCGAATCTCGATGCCGCATTGCGCGTGAAAATGCGCCTCGAATTCTCGCGTCTGCATGACGATCTGAAGACCACGATGATCTACGTGACGCACGATCAGGTCGAAGCGATGACGCTGGCCGACAAGATCGTCGTCTTGTCGGCGGGCAATCTCGAGCAGGTCGGCAGCCCGACCATGCTGTATCACGCGCCCGCCAACCGCTTCGTCGCCGGCTTCATCGGCTCGCCGAAGATGAACTTCATGGAAGGCATCGTGCAGTCGGTCACGCACGACGGCGTCACGGTGCGCTACGAAACCGGCGAGACGCAACGCGTGGCGGTGGAGCCCGGCGCGGTCAGGCAGGACGACAAGGTCACGGTCGGCATTCGTCCCGAACACCTGCACGTGGGCACCACCGAGGACGGCATCGCGGCCCGCACGATGGCGGTCGAATCGCTCGGCGACGCGGCCTATCTGTATGCGGAATCGAGCGTTGCGCCGGACGGCCTGATCGCGCGGATTCCGCCGCTCGAACGGCACGCGAGGGGCGATACGCAAAAGCTCGGCGCGACGCCCGAGCATTGCCATCTGTTCGACAGCGAAGGGAAAGCATTCCAGCGTAAGATCGTTGAAGTGCTGGCCGCGTGACGATCGGGAAAGCGGCGGGCGCGCCGCTTTCCGTTCAAACACGGTCAGGAAACGTTCATGCCCGCCTATGTCGTCATCACGCGCGAGAAAACGCTCGATCCCGCCAAACTCGAAGAATACAAACAGATCGCGCCCGCCACCTTCGAGCAGCATCCGGTGATGATGCTGGCGAGCCACGGGCGCAAGGAAGTGGTGGAGGGGCCGGCGATCGAGGACATCCTGATTCTCGAGTTCACCGGCTATGACGAAGCGCTTGCGTGGTATCGCAGTCCGGCGTACCAGGCCGTCAGCGAGACGCGGCTGAAAGGCGGCGATTACCGGATCATCATCACCGAAGGTTTGCCCCTGGTGTAGGGCGCCGGTGTGCCGCTTGCCCTTGCCACATTCATCAGGCGTTAAGTCGAAAACGAAGCCGAAAACGAAGCCGAAAACGAAGCCAACGGGCCTACGCTTCCAACGCCGCCCGCGCGCACAACTCGTCAGTCACCAGTCCCGACAGCCAGCCGCCCTTGAGCACCGCGATCAGCGCTTCGCGCTTGCGCAGGCCGCCCGCGAAACCGATCGTGGGGCGGCGCGGCGGCGCGTCGAGCGGGATGCTCGTCACGCGCCGGCCGGTCGGCGATTCGACGGATGCGCCGGCGGCATCGATCGGCAGTCCGAGCATTTCGGCGACGGCGCCGTTTTGCATCAACTCCTTTACCTCCGCCGACGTGATGAAGCCGTCCTCGTGCAGCGGACACTTCGGCCCGATATTGCCGATCCCGACGAACGCGACATCGGCTTGCGCCGACAGCGACTCGACGATCCGGTACAGCCGGTGATTGCACCACTGCGCGCGCTCGGCCTCGCTATCGGCGAGCAGCGGCGCGGGCAACAGGAAGTACTTGCCGCCCGTCTTCTCGGAGATGTGCAGCGCGACGTCGTAGCGGTTCGACGAGCCGTCCTGCGCGATCGCCCCGACCATCGACACCAGCCGGTGCTGCGGACGCTCCAGTTGCGCGATCTGATCGACCGCGGCCTTCAGCGTGCGGCCGCTGCTCACCGCGACCACCATCGGTTTTTCGGCGCTGAGATAGCGCTCCATCACCTGGGCGCCGGCCACCGCCAGCTTGCGGTCGACTTCGTCGGACGTGTCGCTGTCGACCGGCACCACTTCGCACGTGCTCAGGCCGTAGCGCTTCGACAGTTGATCGGCGAGCGACAGGCAATCGGCCAGCTTGTGATCGACGCGCACGCGGATCAGGTTCTTCTCCACCGCGAACGCGACCAGCCGTTGCGCAACCGGGCGCGAGACCTGCAGCTTCTCGGCGATTTCGTTCTGGGTATTGCCGGCGACGTAGTAAAGCCACGCTGCGCGCGTGGCGAGATCTAGTTTTTCTGTGGACTTGGGCACGGTAACGGTTCGCTTGAAGTGCGCCGATGATAGCAGTCGGTCGCCACCTTGGACGGGCAACCGGCCGCGATTGGCCGCTCAGGCGAGCGGGGCTCGCGCGGGGTCGAACAGCGGCCGCACGTGACGGTACAGCGCGCGATACGCTTCGAGCCGCGTGCGCAGCTCGGCGTGCCGGCGTGGGTTCGGCGTGAACGACTTTTCGATTGGCGGCTTGGTCAGCACAGTGGCTGGCTCGCCGCCCGCGGCCAACCAGCCGAGCCGGGCCGCGCCGAGCGCCGCGCCGGTTTCGCCGCCGCCGTGCTTGACGGTGGTGGTGTCGAGCGCATCCGCCAGCAATTGCGCCCAGTAGTCGCTGCGGGCGCCGCCGCCGAGCAGCGACAGCACCTTCGCTTCGGTGCCGGCTGCGCGCAGTGCGTCGAGGCCATCGGTCAGCGCAAGCGTCACGCCTTCGAGCACCGCGTAGCCGAGCAACGCGCGATCGGTCGCGTGGGTCATGCCGAAGAACACGCCTTGCGCGTACGGGTCGTTGTGCGGCGTGCGTTCGCCGGACAGATAGGGCAGAAAGAGCGGCGCGGTGTTCAACGCGTCGGCGGGAAGCGCTTCGATTTCGGCGAGCAGCGTCGGCTCGTCGGTCGAGGTGAGCTTGCAGACCCAACGCAGGCAACTTGCCGCCGACAACACCACGCTCATCTGATGCCAGCGATCGGGAATCGCATGACAGAACGCGTGCACCGCGGAAGCCGGGTTCGGTCGGAAGCTGTCGCCGACCACGCAAAGCACGCCCGACGTGCCGAGCGAGACGAAGCCGTCACCCGGTTGCGTCGCGCCGATGCCGATCGCGCTGGTGGCGTTATCGCCTCCGCCGGCCGCGACGATCACTTCTTCGCTCAAGCCGAACTCGCGCGCCACCGCAGGCAGCAGCGTGCCGGCCGGCGCGCTGCCTTCGCGCAAGTCCGGCATCTGTGCGCGCGTCATGTTGCAGGCGGCGAGCAGCGACTCGGACCAATCGCGTTTCGCGACGTCGAGCCACAGCGTGCCGGCCGCATCCGATGGATCGGAGATCTTGCCGCCGGTCAGTTGCAGGCGCAGGTAATCTTTCGGCAGCAGCACGCAGGCGGTCCGCGCGAAAATCTCCGGTTCATGGCGTGCGACCCAGAGCAGCTTCGGCGCGGTGAAACCCGGCATCGCCAGATTGCCGGCCACGCGGTGCAGCTCCGGCGCGCGCTCGGTCAGCTCCGCGCATTCCTTGTCGCTGCGCATGTCGTTCCACAGGATCGCGGGGCGCAGCACGCGGTCCTCCGCATCCAGCAGCACGGCGCCGTGCATCTGCCCCGACAGGCCGATGCCGCGAATCTGCGCGAACTCGTCGGGATGCCGCACGCGCAACGCGGCGAGCGCCGCGCGTGTACCCGTCCACCAGTCCTCGGGATTCTGCTCGGCCCAACGCTGATGTGGACGCGAAACGGTAAAGGGGGAGCCTGCCGTGCCGATCACGCGCCCGGTGGACGCAAGCAGCAGGACTTTTACTTCGGACGTGCCGAGGTCGATGCCGAGATACATGGGCGCGAAACCTTCGTCGTTAGGGATGCGCTACTTTAGCCGCACGTGACGCGCGGTGCCATGCGCGTTAAGCCTGGCACCGCGATGAGGCGACGGAAAAGCCCGGTGGCTTTCACACTGCGCCGCGTTCGGCCAGCCAAACGTCGACGCGCGCCAGCGCGCCCGCGAGTGCCGATTCCAGTTCTGGCGTCTGCGCGAGGCTGCCCCACAGCAGCCGGTCCGCCGCGAACGCCCGCAACGGATCGGGCGCCTCGAAGAAGCCGTGCGCGACGCGCTCGTCCATCACGCCGTCCTGATACGCGTAGGGCAGCTTGCCCGCGTGCCAGCGTTCGAGAAAACGGAAGAACAGCGCGGGCAGCATCGCGGTGGCCGCGGGCGTGACACCGCGCTCGATACACTCCGCGAGGGTCGGTGCGATAAAGCCGGGCAGCTTCGAGAAACCGTCGGCCGCGACGCGCTGGTTGGTGTCCTGGATATAGGGATTGCTGAAGCGCTCGAGCACCACGTCGCGATACCGTTCGAGATCGAGCGGGCTCGGCGTGAGACACGGGATCACGTCATCGGTCACATAGTCGAATGCGAACTGGCGGATGTCGGCGTCGAGCGTGCCCTCGTGGATGTAGTTCAGTCCGAGCAGCGTGCCCGCCCACGCGATGCAGCTATGCGTCGCGTTCAGAATGCGGATCTTCGCTTCCTCGTAGGGCATCACCGAGCCGACCAGTTCCGCGCCGACCTTTTCCCACGCCGGGCGGCCGGCGATGAAGCGGTCTTCGATCACCCACTGGATGAACGCTTCGCCCATCACTGGGCAGGCGTCGTCGACGCCGGTAGCGGCCTTGACGCGCTCACGCACGTCAGGCGTCGGACGTGGCGTGATGCGGTCGACCATCGAACTCGGGCTGGTGGTGTGGTCATCGAACCATTGCGCCAGTTCTTGCGCGCCGCGCCGTTCGAGAAACTCGCTCATGCCTGCATGAAAACGCTCGCCATTGCTGCGCAGGTTGTCACAGGTTTGCAGCGTGACGGGACCCGCGCCGCGTTTCATGCGCGCGTCGAGAATCGCCGCGAGCGCGCCGTAGATGGTGGTGTGGCCGCCGCTGAGATCGGTCGCGAGGTCGACGTTGGCGGTGTCGAGCCGGTCGTGTTCGTCGAGGTAATAGCCGCCTTCGGTCACGGTGAACGCGATGATCTTGCAGGCCGGATTGGCGCCCGCTTCGATTAGCGCGTCGAGGCTGTTGGTCCATGGCACCACGCGTTCGATCGAACGGATCGTCTCGTACGCGCGCTGGCCTTGGGGCGTGACGGTCTCGAGCGTGTAGACGCCGTGTTGCGCGGCGAGCGCATCGAGCACCGCGTTCATGTCGCTGCGGATATTGCCGACTGTCAGTGACCAATGCGGTTCGCTCGGCAGTTTCGCTTCATTCAACCGATGCAGATACCACGCCTGATGCGCGCGATGAAACGATCCCGCGCCGATGTGCAGGATCACGTGTGCGGCTGCGCCGCTGTCTTGCCTGCTGGTCATGTGTGTCTCCTGTGTCGACCAGCGTTAGCGCTTCAGCGCTTACGCTGGTCCCATGCTGAGGTCTGACTGGAGTTAGCGCTTCAGCGCTTACTCCAGGCCCTCAGCGGTCGACCGGAGCTAGCGCTTCAGCGCTACCTCCAGCGCCATAGCGCGTTACTCCGATCCCATGCAAAGTACCAACTCCGATCCCATGCAAAGTGGTTGCTGAATATCCTCGCCCGCACGGCTCGCAGCGTGCGTTCATCATGACTGGATCATTTGCTCTGTGTGTGAGCGAATGATCGTACCCAGTGAAACGAAAGTCAAGGCGAGATCAGCGGGATGACGTGGCGCAACGCGGCGTGGCGAGGTTTTAGCGGGCATCTCGCGGTGCGTCGCCGCACCGGCAGACATACGTCGTTGTACGTATTGCATTGCATCAAACATGACGCGGTGTGCGTCGGGCATGCACGGCTTCTCGCTGGCGGAGTGGGCGGAGTGGCAGGAGTGGCAGGAGTGGCAGGAGTGAGACGCGGCGATCGAAATCGCGAACTCGCTTGCTTCGATCAAGGTACTGATGAAGCCACGCGCATGAGTCCGCAAGCGGATGCCGGCGAGGGCGCATCATAGTCAGCGGGCAGCACATAAACGGAGACTGTATGAACTACATCATCGGCGTCGATATCGGCACGCAGAGCACCAAGGCGCTACTGGCCGACCGGCACGGCGCGATTGTCGCGCAGCATGCGTCGAGCTATCAGCCGGACACGCCCAGGCCGCTGTGGGCCGAGCAATGGCCGGCGGTGTGGTTGAAAGCGGTGGTGGAGTGCGTCGCGGCGTGCGTCGGCAAGGCGAAGCAGGCGGGCATCGCGGCGCACTCGATCAAGGCGCTGTGCGTGAGCAGTCTGTACGGCGGCTCGGGCATTCCCGTCGATAGCGAGATGCGGCCGCTCGCGCCCTGTCTGATCTGGATGGATCGCCGCGCGACGGATCAGGTCGAGTGGGTGCGCGAGAACGTCGATCTCGAACGGCTCTATACGATCACCGGCAACGGCGTGGACAGCTACTACGGTTACACGAAGATGTTGTGGTTGCGCGACCATGAGCCCGATGTCTGGGCGCAGACGCGCTATTTCCTGCCGCCCAATGCCTACGTGATCTACATGCTGACCGGCGAGGTGGCCGTCGATCACAGTTCGGCCGGCAATATCGGCGGCATCTACGACATCGCGAAGCGCGATTGGTCCGACGAGGCGCTCGATATGCTCGGGATTCCCGCCACGATGATGCCGCAGCGGCTGGTCGAATCGTCCGACGTGGTGGGCGGGTTGTTGTCGCAATGGACCGGACCGCTCGGTCTCGACGCCGGTACGGCGATCGTCGCCGGCGGCGTGGATGCGGCGATGGCGACCTTCGCCGCTGGCGTGACGCGCGCCGGGCAGCATGTCGCGATGATCGGCACGAGCATGTGCTGGGGCTATATCAATCAGAGCGTCGACGCGCGCCATGGATTGGTCAGCATGCCTAACGTATTCAACGGGCAGCGTGATATCTATGTGTTCGGCGGCGCGATCACCGCGGGTGGGTCGGTGACGTGGTATCGCGAGCAGTTCTGTCACGCAGAGACAGAGGCCGCACGCGCGACGCCGCATGGCGACCCGCACCGGTTGCTCGAAGAGTCCGCGGGCAATGTGCCAGCGGGCTCGGACGGCGTGATGTTCCTGCCGTATCTGATGGGTGAGCGCAGTCCGGTGTGGGACGCGAAGGCGAGCGGCGCGTTTGTCGGTCTCAGCCTGTTCCATACGCGCGCACATCTGTATCGCGCGGTGTTGGAAGGCGTGTCGTTTGCGCTGAAGCACAACATCGAAGCGGGACGCAAAGGCGCGCAATCGCTCGACGACCGCTTGATCGTGGTAGGCGGCGCCGCACATTCGGATTTGTGGATGCAGATCATCGCGGACGTGACCGGTTATCCCGTCTATACGATTGAGCAGAACGTGGAGGCGGCGATGGGTGCAGCGTTACTGGCGGCCGTGGGTGTCGGGCTGATTTCGCGCGAAGCGGCCGAAAGCGGCTGGGCCACCTTGGTCGAACGCGCGCAACCCGACGCCGTGCGCATGGCGTTGTACGAGCAGCGCTTCCACGTGTACACGGACCTGTATCCGGCTTTGAAGCCGGTCATGCATCGGTTGCAATCATCATGAAGACTACCTACCCGCACCCGCGGCCTGCTAAAGCATCGTCCTCACATGCCAAAGCTCAGGAAACAAAACCACGTCCAGCATCTTGCGCAGATAGGGCGCGCCGCTCGTTCCGCCGGTGCCCTGCTTGAACCCGATGATCCGCTCGACTGTCGTCACATGCCTGAACCGCCATTGACGAAATGCGTCCTCGAGATCGACCAGTTCTTCGGCCATCTCGTACAACTCCCAATGCTGCGACGGATTGCGATACACCTCCAGCCAGGCCGCTTCGACCGACGCATCGTGCGTGGTCGGCTGGGTCCAGTCCCGCTGCAGCCGCGAAGCTGAAATCGCAAACCCGCGGCGCGCGAGTAACTTCACGACTTCGTCATAGAAAGAAGGCGCTTCGAGCGAGGCCTGCACTTCGGCGTATATATCGGCGCGGTGCGCATGCGGTTTCAGCATCAGCTCGTTCTTGTTGCCGAGCAAGAACTCGATTTGCCGATACTGATAAGACTGGAACCCGGACGAGCTGCCCAGATAAGGCCGCATCGCGGTGTACTCGGAGGGCGTCATCGTCGCGAGCACGCTCCACGCCTGCACCAGCTGCTCCATGATCCGCGATACGCGTGCGAGCATCTTGAACGCGGGCGGCAACTCATCGCGATGCACCGCTTTCAGCGCGGCGCGCAGCTCGTACAGCGCGAGCTTCATCCACAACTCGCTGGTCTGATGCTGGATGATGAAAAGCATCTCGTTGTGATCGGGCGATAGCGGATGCTGCGCATGCAGCACCGTCCCGAGCGACAGGTAGTCGCCGTAACTCATCGATTCCGAAAAGTCGAGCTGCGCGTCATGCCAGCCTGTGCCGGCGGCATCGTCTGGCTGCGTCACAGCGAGAGAGGACGCAGCCGACGCGGCTACGCGCCCATGCCCAAACGGACATCCCTGGGTCGCCGACTCGTCCGGCAAACCCGGCGTTTGCATATGATCGGTCATGGCGCGCTCCTCAGGTCACTGCGCCGCGTGCGGCGAATTCGGGCGCCCGCCAGCTCTCTCGCGTGAGCACGTCACGCAAGGTCTCTACGGCATCCCATACATCGACGAAGCGCGTGTAGAGCGGGGTAAAGCCGAAGCGCAACACATGCGGTTCTCGATAGTCGCCGATCACGCCGCGTGCGATCAACGCCTGCATCACCTCGTAGCCGTGCGGATGTTCGAAGCTCGCATGCGAGCCGCGCTGTGCGTGCGTGCGCGGCGTGACGAGCTTGAGCGGAAACTCGCGGCAACGCGCTTCGACCAGTTCGATGAACAGATCGGTCAACGCCAGCGACTTCTTGCGGATCGCCTGCATGTCGGTCTGCAGGAACACGTCGAGCCCGCATTCGACCAGCGCCATCGACACCATCGGTTGCGTGCCGCACAGGAAGCGGCCGATGCCGTTGTCGGGCTGATACGCCGGGTCCATGTTGAAGGGCGCGCGATGCCCCCACCAGCCGGACAGCGGCTGCGCAAACTCGTTTTGATGGCGCTTCGCCACCCAGACGAACGCCGGTGAACCCGGACCGCCGTTCAGGTACTTGTACGTGCAGCCGACCGCGTAGTCCGCGCCGACGCCATTCAGATCGACCGGCACCGCGCCTGCCGAATGCGCGAGATCCCACAGCGCGAGCGCGCCTTGGTCGTGGATCAGCTTCGTCACCGCAGCCATGTCGTGCATGTAGCCGGTGCGGTAGTTCACGTGCGTGATCATCGCGACAGCGGTGTCGTCGCCGATCGCCGCGGGCAGCTCGGACGGATCGTCGACGAGGCGCAGTTCATAGCCGCGGTCGAGCTGCTCGATCAGTCCTTGCGCGATGTACAGATCGGTCGGGAAATTCGAGCGTTCGGAAACGATCACGCGACGCTTCGGATCGCGCGCATTCGCCAACCGCAGAGCGGCGGACAGCAGCTTGAACAGGTTGATCGAAATCGTATCGGTGACGACCACTTCGTCGTCGGCCGCGCCGATCAACGGCGCGAGCTTGTTGCCGAGGCGCCGCGGCAGCGCGAACCAGCCGGCGCTATTCCAGCTGCGGATCAGGCCTTCGCCCCATTCGGCGGCGATCACGCTTTGCGCGCGTTGCGCGGCGGCGGCCGGCGGCACGCCGAGCGAATTGCCGTCCAGATAGATGGTGGCCGGCGACAGCGCGAACTGGTCGCGCAGTGCTGCGAGCGGATCGGCGCGGTCGAGCGCCAATGCTTCTTCACGGTGGTTCATGGTGGTTCCGTCGGTCAGATCAGGGTGATATCGGTGAGGTCAACGCGGCTCGGACAGCGCGCGCAACACTGCGCGCACCGGGCTCGCGTCGAGCGTGGTCAGCTTGAGCGGCAGCGCGATCAGTTCGTAGTCGCCGGCGGCGACGGCATCCAGCACGATGCCTTCCAGAATCGCCATCCGGTGCGCGCGAATCCGGTGGTGAGCGTCCATCGTTTTCGATTCCTGCGGATCGAGCGACGGCGTGTCGATGCCGACCAGCTTCACGCCACGCGTTGCGAGCAGGTCGATCGTGTCAGGCGCGACTGCGCAGAATCCGTTGTCCCAACGGGTGGTCGGCGCGGTTCTGTAAGTGCGCAGTAAGACTCGCGGCGGCAGGCCGTCGAGCGAACCGGCCAGGTGTTGTGGCATCACAACAGGCGATGCGCCGATGCAATGAATCACCCGGCATCGACCGAGGTAGGCGTCGAGCGGCACGTTGCCGATCGCCGCGCCCTCGGCGTCGTAGTGCAACGGGGCGTCGGTATGGGCGCCGGTATGCGGCGACAGCGTCAGCCGCGCCACGTTGACCGGCGAGCCCGCCTCCATGCGCCACACCCGCTCGATACTGACCGGCGTATCGCCTGGCCAGACCGGCGTGGCGGTATCGATGGCGGGGGTGATGTCCCAGAGTGTCGGCATATCTCGTTTGGTGAAGTGTGTCTATCCGCAAATGATAGGTGGCTTGGCGCAGAATGTGATTGCGAAAAAATCTCCTTCTACGCCGTGTCTTGGAACATAATTTGAGTCAAACGGGAAAGGGAGACCGAATATGAACGCGATCTCGCTCGACGCCACCGATTGCCGTATCTTGACGGTGCTTCAGCAAGAAGGACGGATCAGTAATCTCGATCTGGCGGAGCGCATCTCGCTCTCGCCATCAGCCTGCCTGCGACGTCTGCGTCTACTGGAGGAGCAGGGCGTGATTGAACACTACCGCGCGTGTCTGAACCGCGAGGTGTTGGGTTTCGAGCTGGAAGCCTTCGTGCAGGTGTCCATGCGCAACGACCAGGCGAACTGGCACGAGCGCTTTGCCGAGGCGGTGCGAGACTGGCCGGAAGTGGTCGGCGCGTTCGTCGTGACTGGCGAGACCCATTACCTGCTGCGGGTGCTCGCGCACAACCTCAAACACTATTCGGATTTCGTGCTGCAGCGTTTGTACAAGGCGCCAGGCGTGATGGATATTCGCTCGAATATCGTGCTGCAGACCTTGAAGGAAGATTCGGGTGTGCCGGTATCGCTGGTAAAGAAGTCCGGCGGACACGGCGCATCGCATGGCGAACGCTGAGTGGCTTTGATTGGCTGGCTGGTTGGCCGGCCACCGTGCCGCTTTGTGCTGCTTTGTGCGGCTTTGTGCCGCGAGCGCATCGCGGCGGGGCGCTCAGAGCGGTTTGATGCCGTGAAATTTGCCGTGCTGAAACACCAGCGGCGAGATCTCCGCCGCGCGTTCATGCAGGCCGCAGCGTTCCACTTCGCCGACGAAAATCACGTGGTCGCCCTCGTCGTAGCGGCTGCGGTTATGGCATTCGAACCAGGCGAGCGCGCCGTCGAGCACCGGCATGCCGGTGTCGCCTTCCGCATGCGATACGCCTTCGAAGCGGTCGCCCTTGACGGTCGCGAAGCGTTGGCACAAATCGAGCTGCGACGCGGCCAGCACATTGACCACGTAGTGACTGTTGGCGCGGAACACCGGCATCGACGCCGAGCGGGTGGCGAGGCTCCACAGCACCAGCGGCGGATCGAGCGATACCGAGTTAAACGAGCTGGCCGTGATGCCGATCAATTGGCCGGATGCCGCACGCGTCGTAATGACGGTGACGCCGGTGGCGAACTGGCTGAGCGCCTGCCTGAACGCGGCCTGGTCGAAGTTGGGCGGGCTGGCGTGCTTCATCGGGCACTGACCCCTGCCATCAGCCGGGTCAAAGCCGGCATGAACCCGTCGCGTGCGTGGGCGGAAACAAATGATTCGAAAGTCATAGTGAAAATCGTTGATTGATCGCAATTTTAACTGCAATCACGGCGCACCGGCCGTAACCTCCGCCGGTCACTGAAAAACCCGCTAAGCTGGAAAGTCTCGACGGTGGCATGAGCATTGCGACGCAGCGGGACGGGCATCGGCCGATTATCAGTATCAAGGAGCGAGCAGCATGAGTCAGACAGGCGAAGTCGCCACCCTCGGTGGCGGATGTTTCTGGTGTCTCGAAGCGGTGTATCTCGGTGTCGACGGTGTGAACTCGGTCGAGTCGGGCTATGCGGGCGGGCAGACCGGCCATCCAACCTACGAACAGGTGTGTGATGGCGAAACGGGTCATGCCGAAGTGGTGAAGGTCGACTTCGATCCGGCGAAGATCAGCTATCGCGAGGTTCTCGATATTTTTTTCGCGATCCACGATCCGACGCAGCTGAACCGCCAGGGCAACGATGTCGGCACGCAGTACCGGTCGGTGATCTTCACGCATTCCGACGCGCAGCGCGAGGCGGCGTTGCAGGCGATCCGCGAGATCACCGAGCAGGAGATCTACGACGGGCAGATCGTCACCGACGTATTACCGCTCGACGACAACTACTGGCCGGCCGAGGCGTATCACCAGAACTATTTTGCGCAGCATCCGCATCAGGGGTACTGCTCATTCGTGGTGGCGCCGAAGGTGGCGAAGTTTCGTCAGAAGTTCGCGCATCGGATCAAGGCGGGCTGAGGACGCGTTGTGATTGCCGCGCGCCGCGTTGCATCGCGTTGTGCCGCGGCTTGCGGCTTGACTGCGGGCTGGGCGGCCGAGCATCTTATGGCGCGCGCCGCATTGGATCGCGCTGTGCCCGTAGCTCGCGGCTTGATTGTCGGTGCGCTGCGGGTGCGACGCAACAACCGGCGGAAAGATGTCCCGCATTGAAGCACCGCCATGCTGCTCAATCCGCTCAGGCCACTTTGTTGCCGGTTTCGCCGATAGCTTGCTAGTGGCCGGGCTCGTCCGGTTGCCCGGTCATATCCGGCGGCTTCGGTTCATCGTCATGCTCATGCTCGCGCTCGTAAGCCTGACGCGCATACGCTTCGATAATCGCTCGCGCCAGCTCCACGCAACTGAGCGGCGCTGAACCTTCCGCTTTGTTGTTGATCGCGATCACCACCGGCTGGCCGGCAAGCGCATAGCGCGCGGCCAGTTCGGCGAGCGATGCGCGCGTCGCTGGGTCTTGATCGACCAGCTGGTTGAACGGCTCGTACCTGGCCTTCGCCTGCTCGTATTTGAAGCCGCCGTGCAGACTCCAGCGCACGATCAGCGGCCCCGCCGGCTCGCCGTCCAGCAGTGCGAGCGCCGCGGCCTGGCGCAGCGGGTCTGGCATCCGTGCATGGATCCCGACGCAATACCGCACGCCCGCTGTTTTCAGCGTGCGGATGAAGCGCGGCGTGAGCAGGCTCGCGTCGCGGATCTCGATCGCATAGCAGGTGGGCTGCGGCAGTTTCGGCAATGCCATCAGGAATTCGGCGAGGCGTTCGATGAACACCGCCGGCTGCGCGAGCAGTTGGTCCGGCAGCGGCGAAAGCTGGAACACCAGCGCGCCCGCCTTGGCACCGAGCCCTTCGAGGCACGGTGTGACGAACTCGTCGATCGCCATTTGCGCGTTCAGGAAACACGGATTCAGCAACACCGGTTCGCCACGTTCGGCGCGCACGGTAGCGTCGGTGATCGTCATCGGCGCTTTGACGATGAAGCGGAAATGCTCGGGCACCTGCTGCGCGTAGCGCAAATATTCGGTGACCGACAGCGCCTGATAAAACGACCGGTCGATGCTGACCGTCTTCAGCAGCGGATGCGCACCATAGGCGGTGAGTCCGTCGCGCGAAAGTTTGCTGTTGCTGTACTCGTCGCCGTAGACGATCCCGTTCCAGCCCGGAAACGACCAGGTCGAGGTGCCGAGGTGGATCTGCGGCGGCAAGTCGGCTGCCAGCGCGAGCAGTTCAGCCGATGGCGGCGCGGCGAGGATCTCGCGGCTGCGGCGTTTTTTCGGGGTGTCGGCGGGAGTGGGCGCGGTTTCGCTGGGAGCGGCTAGCGGCGCCGCGCTGTCAGGTGCGTAGTCTTCTTGCCACAGCGAGGCGGCCTGTTCTTTTGCGCGCGGTGGATGTTTGCGCCTGGATTGCGCAGGGGCGTCGGCTGTTGCATGAGCTTCCGCGCTTGACAGTGCAGTCTCGCTTGCGCTGTCGGTTCTTCTTTCGGTTCTGCTTCCGCCAGGCGCCTGCCGTGCTTTCTCACCGCGAGCGTCGGCGTTCGACGGCACGGATGCCGGAACCGGTTGCACTGGCGCGCCGAACAGATCGAACTGCACGGTTGCGTCGCCGGTGTCGTCACGCTTGCCGCTCGCCGGCTGTTCAGTTTCGTTTGTCCCGCTCTGGCCCATCGATGTCCGACCTTGCTGTTCAAAGTTGCGCCGCGTCGGTCCGTTCACGCACGGCGCCGCGGCGCAACCGGATCACAGCGGTTTCTCGTACATGTAGCGACGCGACCACGGCAAGGTTTTCGCGCTGCGGCCGGCTTTGCGGCACACCACCTGGTAGATCGAGACATCGTCGGATTCGAACGCGTACGCGCAGCCGGCGAGGTACACGCGCCAGATGCGGAATTTTTCGTCGTCGACCAGCTTGCGGGCTTCTTCGGCCCGCGCCTCGAAATTTTCCGCCCACAGGTCCAGCGTGTGCGCATAGTGACGGCGCAGGCTTTCGACGTCAACCGCTTCGAGCCCGCCGCGCTGCATCGATTCGAGCGCCAGGCCGATGTGCGGCAGCTCGCCGTCCGGGAACACATAGCGGTCGATGAACTCGCCGCCGCCGAGCGCGGTTTCGCCGCTGTCCGAATCGCTCGACGTGATGCCGTGGTTCATCGCAATGCCGTCGTCGGTCAGCAGGCTGTGGATTTTTTCGAAGTAGCCCGGCAGATTCTTGCGGCCGACGTGCTCAAACATGCCGACGCTAGTGATGCGGTCGAATTGCCCTTCGACGTCGCGGTAATCCTGCAGGCGAATCTCGATCTGGCCTTCGAGGCCCGCGGCTTTCACGCGTGCGGTGGCGAGATCGAACTGGTTCTGCGAGAGCGTCACGCCCACGCACTTCGCACCGAATTTCTGCGCCGCGCGCAGCACCAATGCACCCCAGCCGCAGCCGATGTCGAGCAGACGCTGCCCGGGCCGCACCTGGATCTTGGTGAGGATGTGGTCGATTTTCTTGAGTTGCGCGGTGGCGAGATCTTCGTCGCCGTTCTCGAAGTACGCACACGAGTAGACCATGTTCTCGTCGAGCCACAGCTCGTAGAACTCGTTCGACACGTCGTAGTGGTACTGGATCGCCTTCTTGTCCGACGTTTTCGAATGATTGAAGTAACGCCGTACGCGCGCCAGCTTGCTTGCGCTGGTCACGGTATTGCGTGCCAGCTGGTAGCTGACGTTGATGATGTCAGATAACTTGCCTTCGATGTCGATCTTGCCCTTCACGTACGCTTCGCCGAGATTGTCCAGACTCGGTTCGAGCAGATAGGGCAGCGCCGTGGCGCTTTTGACATGTAGCGTGACCTGAGGGGCGGCGAATTGCCCGAAGTCATGTTGCTGACCATCCCACAGCACGAGGCGTGCCGGCAGATTGACCTTGGCTTTTACATCTTCCACCCACTGCGCCAGCTTTTTCTCCCAGAACATGTGATCTCTCCGTGTTCGTTGAATTAAAGCAAAGCTCGTGTCGATCGCGTTTAGCGTGGCGCAACTCCCATGCCACGACGCAATCCTGCCGGCACGCGCCGCTGGGTTGGCAGCGCGGCCGACGTTATGTTCCGGTTCAAGGCGAAAGGCGGGAGATGAGCCAGGTGGCACCTTCGCTTGCGCGCGTATAGAGCAAACGGTCGTGCAGGCGCGATGGCCGCCCCTGCCAGAATTCGATTGCTTCGGGGACCAAACGATAGCCGCCCCAGTGCGGCGGGCGCGGTGGTTGATCGCCGTATTGCAGGCTGATTTCGCGTTCGCGTGTTTCGAGTTGCGAGCGACTTTCAATCACCTGACTCTGGTTCGACGCCCACGCGCCGATGCGTGAATCGAGCGGACGCGACGCGAAGTACGCATCGCTTTCCGCCGCACTGGTTTTGACGATGCGGCCCTCGATGCGCACCTGGCGTTCGAGCTCGATCCAGTAGAACAGCAGGCTTGCGTACGGATTGGCGGCCAGCTCGCGGCCCTTGCGGCTTTCGTAGTTGGTGAAAAATACGAACCCGCGCTCGTCGACGCCCTTGATCAGCACGATGCGCGCCGACGGCCGGCCGCGCGGGTCGACCGTGGCCAGCGTCATGGTGTTCGGCTCGGGCAGTTTGGCGTCGACGGCCTGTTGAAACCACTTGTCGAACTGGCGAAACGGATTGCGGTCGACATCGCCAACGTCCAAAGAACCCAGCGAATAATTTTTTCGAAGTTCGGCGAGTGAGGTCATGTTCTTATGCGAACGCTACAGTGCAGCAAGTATAGCCAAGGCCTTAATTTTTTGCGCGCGAGCAGATCAAGGTGGCGCGCCGCGCGCCAGCGGCAGCGCCCGCGGTGCGATGCTTGCATCGCATGCCGCTGGATGGTCGACGGCGATGCGGATGGACGCGTTCAGGCAAAATACGGGCTGCGCATGCGTGCGCGTCGCTACTTTCTGTTTTGCCTGTTTTCAACGAGCCTTCATCATGTTCAGCACCACCGCGCAAACTGATCTTACTACCAGCCTCGACGGGAGTGAAACCGCCGACCGCACGCGGCGCTTCGGCGGTATCGCCCGCTTGTACGGCGCGCCGGCGCTCGCCGCGTTCGAACGCGCGCACGTCGCGGTGATCGGTATCGGCGGGGTGGGGTCGTGGGTGGCGGAGGCGCTTGCGCGCAGCGCGATCGGCGCACTGACGCTGATCGATCTGGACAATGTTGCCGAAAGCAACACCAACCGGCAGATCCACGCGCTCGACGGCAACTACGGAAAACCGAAAGTCGAAGCGATGGCCGAGCGCATCGCGGCGATCAATCCGGCTTGCGAGGTGCGGCTGATCGAAGACTTTGTCGAGCCGGATAATTTTGCGGCGACGCTCGGCGCTGGCTTCGACTATGTGATCGACGCGATCGACAGCGTGCGCACGAAGACCGCGTTGATCGCATGGTGCGTCGAGCGCAAGCAGCCGTTGATCACCGTGGGCGGCGCGGGTGGCCAGCTCGACCCGACGCGCATTCGCATCGACGATCTCGCGTTGACGATCCAGGACCCGTTGTTGTCGAAAGTGCGTGGGCAGCTGCGTAAGCAGCACGGTTTTCCGCGCGGCCCCAAAGCGAAGTTCAAAGTGAGCGCGGTGTATTCGGACGAGCCGCTGATCTACCCGGAGGCCGCCGTCTGCGATATCGACCAGCAAGCCGAGCACGTGAGTACATCGCCGGGTCACACGGGGCCGGTCGGTTTGAACTGTGCGGGATTTGGTTCGAGCGTGTGCGTGACCGCGAGCTTCGGTTTTGCGGCGGCCGCGCACGTGTTGCGGGTGCTGGCGAAACAGGCGACGGCTTGACGTGCTAGCTGCCGCGGAAAATGCGCGGCATGTGCAACGCGCAGCCGACGCCTGTTCATCGCAGGCATGCCGCGCGGATTCAGACACGATAGCCGCAGTTGCCGCGGCCGTGCCTGAACCCGCCGCAGATCAGAACGACCTCAGAACAACGACGCGCTCAGCTTGCGCCGCCAATGCGACACCAGCTCCGGCTGATGCGCGGCCAGGTCGAATACCGACAACATCATCTTGCGGCCGATATCGTCACGGAACGCGCGATCGCGCTGCACGATCGCCAGCAGATGTTCGAGCGCCTGCGCGTATTTGTGGCGCGCGATCAGCGCGCTGGCCAGATCGAAGCGCGCGTCCAGGTCGTCCGGGTTGGCGGCGACGCGGGCTTCGAGTGCGTCCGTCGGCGGCAGGTCGGCGGCGGCATCCACCGCGTCGAGGCGCGTCTTGATCTTGTTGAAGCGAGCGTCGATGCCTTGCGTCGTTTTCGGCGACAGCAGGTCGACTTCATTGCGCGCTTCGTCGATGCGGTTGTCTTCGAGCAGCATTTCGATGCGGTCCATGCGCGCTTCGTCGAAGCCCGGGTCGTAGGCGAGGGCGGCCTGCAGCGCGTCATAGGCATCGTCGCGCCGGCCTTCGGCAAGCGCGGTCTGCGCTTCGATGCGCGCGCCATCCGCGCCTTGCGGCACCAGCCGCTCGATAAACTCGCGCAGCTGACCTTCAGGCAATACGCCGACGAACTGATCGACCGGCCGGCCGTCGGCGAACGCGATCACGTGCGGAATGCTGCGCACCTGGAAGTGGCCGGCCAGTTCCTGGTTCTCGTCCACGTTGACCTTCACCAGCTTCCATTTGCCGGCGGCTTCGGCTTCGAGCTTTTCGAGCATCGGGCCGAGGCTTTTGCAGGGGCCGCACCACGGCGCCCAGAAATCGACCAGCACGGGGGCCAGGGTCGACGCCGTGATGACGTCCTGTTCGAAAGTGGCCAGAGTGGTGTCCATTGCGTCCTCGTCGATAAAACGGTTTGTGACTAGTTGGGGCCGGCCTGCGCGAATTCAATGCAGGCGCGGGCGCGCCGCGTTTCATTTGCGCGGCGGCAGCGGGATCCATTCGGTCTCGCCCGGCACCTTGCCCATCTCCTGATGGGTCCATGCGAGCTTGGCGGCTTCGATCTTCGCCCGCGAACTGGCGACGAAATTCCACTCGATAAAGCGCTCGCCGTCCAGTTTCTCGCCGCCGAGCAGCATTACCCGCGCGCCATGCGTGCTGGCGAGCGTGACCGTTTCGTCGAGCGCGAGCACCGCCATCTGGCCGGCTTCGAGCGTCGCGCCGTCGATCTCCAGATCGCCGTCCACCAGATAGACGCCGCGTTCCTCGTGTTCCGGTTCGAGCGCGAACGCGCTGCCCGGCGCGAACTGCGCGGCGACGTACAGCGTGCCCGAGAACGTCGTGACCGGCGACACCGCCCCGAAGGCCGTGCCCGCGATCACGCGCAACTGCACGCCGTTGCGCTCGACGACCGGCAGCGTGTCGGCGGCGTGGTGCGCGAACGACGGCTCGATGTCTTCATCCGCGAGCGGCAGCGCGACCCAGGTCTGGATGCCATGGATGATATTGCGACTCGCGCGGTCCTCGGCGGGCGTGCGCTCGGAGTGCACGATGCCGCGCCCCGCCGTCATCCAGTTGACGTCGCCGGGGACGATCTTCTGTGCCGAGCCGAGGCTGTCACGATGCATGATCGCGCCTTCGAACAGATAGGTCACGGTGGCGAGGCCGATGTGCGGATGCGGGCGCACATCGAGACCGACACCGGATTCGAGCGTGGCGGGACCCATATGGTCGAAGAAGATGAACGGGCCTATCAGGCGCGCCGCCATGGCGGGCAGCACACGCCGCACGGTCAGACTGCCGACGTCGCGCAGATGCGGTTTGAGGACGGCTTTGATCGAGGATGTCATGGGCAGGCTCGGCTGGGATGGTGAGTGAAGATGGGGCTCTCTGGACCGATTCTACTGCGCGGCACGTCATGCCGACCTTTCGCTGCGCATCGGCGCACCGGTGTGCCGGCCTAGCGCGGATGCGCAGCGCGCGCTGACGTCGCGCGGCTGGCTCCGTTAAACTGCCGGATCGAACAATCAACTGGAGGCAGGGATGTCGCCGAGGGATCTGCTGCTCGCGCTGGTGGTCGTGGTCGCATGGGGCGTCAATTTCGTGGTGATCAAGGTGGGCCTGCATGGCGTGCCGCCGATGCTGCTCGGCGCGTTGCGCTTTACGCTCGCCGCGCTGCCGGCGGTGTTTTTCGTCAAGCGGCCGAAGCTGGCACGGCGCTGGCTATTGGCATATGGCGCGACGATCTCGTTCGGGCAGTTCGCGTTCCTGTTCTCGGCGATGTACGTCGGCATGCCGGCGGGACTGGCGTCGCTGGTCCTGCAGGCGCAGGCTTTTTTCACGCTGATTTTCGCGGCGCTGTTCCTGCATGAGCGCTTCCACTTGCCGAACATCGCAGGCTTGCTTATTGCGGCGGCCGGGCTCGCGGTAATCGGCGCGCAGGGCGGCCATGCGATGACGTTGGCTGGTTTTGCGCTCACGCTGTGCGCGGCGTGCATGTGGGCGCTCGGCAACATTGTCACGAAGAAGGTCGGCAGGGTCGATCTGGTTGGGCTGGTGGTGTGGGGTAGCCTGATTCCGCCGCTGCCGTTTTTCGCGGCGTCGTATCTGTTCGAAGGACCGCAGAAGATCGCGGCGGCGCTGTCGGGCATCAGCGCGATGTCGATTTTCGCCATCGTGTATCTGGCCTTTGTCGCGACGCTGCTCGGCTACAGCTTGTGGAGCCGCCTGCTGTCACGCTATCCGGCAAGCCAGGTTGCGCCGTTTTCGTTGCTGGTGCCGATCGTCGGGTTGGCGTCGGCGTCGCTGTTGCTCGATGAGCAACTGTCGGTGATGGAGATCGCCGGCGCGGCGCTGGTGATGGCGGGGCTCGCCGTGAACGTGTTCGGCGGCTGGGTGGTGCAGCGGCTGATGCCGGCGCGTTGAGCCTCGTCGCTCAGTGCTCAGTGCTCAGCGCTCGGCGCTCGCGCGTGCGGGAGGCGGACAGCCGAGTGTGGGCAGCGACAGCGACAGCGTAGAGCAAACAGCAAAACGGCCGCATCGCGCGGCCGTTCTTTGTTGCATCGCACGCGGATACATCACGTCATGCGGTTTTTCGCCAGTGGCGGATTCGCCGCGAAATAGCGCTTGATGCCGTTCATGATCGCGTCGGCCATCTTGTCGCGATACGCATCGTCATTCAGACGGCGCTCCTCGTCCGGGTTGCTGATGAACGCGGTCTCCACGAGGATCGACGGAATGTCCGGCGCCTTCAGCACCGCGAAGCCCGCCTGTTCGACCGAGCCCTTGTGCAGCTTGTTGATGCCGCCGATTTCCTTCAGCACGAAGTCGCCGTAGCGCATCGAGTCGCGAATCTGCGCGGTGGTCGACATGTCGAACAGCGCGCGATTGACGGTGGCGTCGGCGGACTTGATGTTGATTCCGCCGATCTGATCCGACGAGTTTTCCTTGTTCGCCATCCAGCGCGCCGCCGCACTCGACGCGCCGTGCTCGGACAACGCGAACACCGACGAGCCCTTCGCCTCGGGCGTGGTGAACGCGTCCGCGTGGATCGACACGAACAGGTCCGCGCCGACGCGCCGCGCCTTCTGCACGCGCACGTTCAGCGGCACGAAGAAGTCGGCGTCGCGCGTCATCATCGCGCGCATGTTCGGTTGCGCGTCGATCTTCGCGCGCAGCTTCTTCGCAATATCGAGCGCGACGTGCTTCTCGTATGTGCCCGAGCCCCCGATCGCGCCCGGGTCTTCGCCGCCATGACCCGGATCGATTGTCACCGTCAGCAGACGCACCGTGTTGCTCTTGCTGGATTTCGGCGTGCTGAACGCGTAGGTTTCGTCGCTGCCGGTATCGTCGTTCTCCAGACTGCGCGCGCTGTTGGCGCTGCTGTTGACACCGCTGTTGGCCCCCTTGTTGCGTGCCATCGCGGTGGGCGGCGCGAGCGGTGTTGCCGGTTTGCCGGCAATGATCGGCGCGGTGGGCGTCGGCAGGCTATGCGACGGCGCACGCGGCACGCCTGGCGCGGCGTTGCCGCCGCCGTTCTGCGCATAGCGCTCGAAGAACGCCTCGCTGTTGTCGACGGTGGGCGGCGTCGTGGCGGGGCCGCTCAGCGTGGCGGGCGGTGCGCTGTTTTCTTCGTTCAGCGTCTGTTGCTTGCGCTCCGTCTGCGCGAGCAGATCCATCAACGGATCAGGGGCGACCTCGGGATACAGGTCGAACACCAGCCGGTACCGGTACGCGCCGACCGGCGGCAGCGTGAACACCTGCGGCTTCACCGAGCCCTTCAGGTCGAACACCATGCGCACCACATGCGGCTGATATTGCCCGACCCGCACCGACGATATCTGCGGATCGTTCGGCGTGATCTTCGAGACGAGATCCTTCAGCGCCTGATCGAGATCGAGCCCGCTCAGATCGACCACCAGCCGGTCCGGTCCCTGCAATAGCTGCTGCGTGTTCTGCAAAGGCTGATCGGATTCGATCGTCACGCGCGTGTAGTCGCGTGCGGGCCAGACCCGCACGCCGAGCACCGAGCTGGCGTGCGCGAGACGCGGCGCGACGAGACCGAGCAAGAGCGTGGACGCGCCTGCCTGCAGAATCTGCCGGCGCCGCCAGTTATGCGTTGCGGTAGCCGCCGATTCGATCGAGCGGAACGGTTTGATCAACATCTTTCGAGACATGCCTTTCCTGATTCGCTGTATGCCCGCGCGACGAGTACGCGGCCGTCACCCTCGCTGTCCAACTCCAGCGAGAAGACAAGATCCGGCACGCCGAGCAGGGCCCCCGCGCGTTGCGGCCATTCGACAAGGCAGATCGCGCCGCTGTCGAAATATTCGCGAAAGCCTGCATCGGCCCATTCGGCCGGATCGGTGAACCTGTAAAGATCGAAGTGGTAGAGCGCGAGTTCCCCTGCGGGTCGCTCGAGCACATAAGGTTCCACGAGTGTGTAGGTGGGACTGCGCACGCGGCCGGTATGGCCCAGGCCGCGCAAGGTCGCGCGCACGAGCGTGGTTTTGCCGGCGCCGAGGTCGCCGGCCAGTTGCACTTGCAGCCCGTGGAATGCCGCGTCGCCATCCGTGCCCGGGGCGGGGCGGGGCGCTGATTGCAGCGCTGATTGCGTCACGCTTTGCCGCGTTTCCCGATACATCAGGCGCACGCTTTCGATCGCCTGCGCGAAGCGCTCGCCGAACGCGTGCGTGGCGGCTTCGTCCGCGAGCGCGAAGGTGCGTTCGAGCAGGACAGGAGCGGGCGGTTGGATCGCGTGATCGGGATTGACAGGCATTCTCGTAAAATGGCGTGATGAAGCGAAGTCCGGAGTCCCCTCTTTCCAGCGCGCCCGCGTCCGTCGACGCCAAGGGCGCCGTGCGTCATTTCGATGAAGCGGCGCTGAATGCGCTCGCGCTGAACATCAAAACCTGGGGCCGTGAACTGGGTTTCGGCGCGATCGGCATTAGCGACACCGATCTGCGCGCTGCCGAAGCGCCGCTTGCAGCATGGCTGGAAGCGGGTTGCCATGGCGAGATGGATTATATGGCCAAACATGGCATGAAACGCGCACGGCCCGCCGAGCTTGTGGCCGGCACGCGACGTGTGATTACCGCGCGCATCGCTTACTTGCCTATCGAAACGCTGAGTGGAAAGGCGCACGAAAGCACTGCGCAGGACGGTCCTCTGGTGCCGCACTGGCCGCAGTGGCGCGCGGCCGAGCAGGCGCAGCTCGCTGATCCGTCGGCGGCGGTGGTGTCGATCTATGCGCGCGGCCGCGATTATCACAAGGTGATGCGTAACCGTCTGCAGCATCTGGCCGAGAAAATCGAAGCAGAGATTGGTCCGTTCGGCTACCGCGTGTTTACCGATTCGGCGCCGGTGCTTGAAGTGGAGCTTGCGCAGAAGGCTGGCATCGGCTGGCGCGGCAAGCACACGCTGCTGCTGCAACGCGAGGCGGGCTCGCTGTTTTTCCTCGGCGAGATCTATGTCGACGTGCCGTTGCCGACCGACGCCGAAACGTCGCCCGACGCGGCGCCCGAAACCCCGGGCTCGCATTGCGGCAGCTGCACGCGCTGCATCGGCGCCTGTCCGACCGGCGCGATCGTCGCGCCCTATAAGGTCGACGCGCGCCGCTGCATTTCGTATCTCACGATTGAACTCAAGGGCAGTATTCCCCTGGACATGCGGCCGCTGATCGGCAATCGTGTGTATGGCTGCGACGATTGCCAGCTCGTGTGTCCATGGAACAAGTTCGCGCAGGCCGCGCCGGTCGCCGATTTCGATGTGCGGCATGGGCTCGATCGCGCGTCGCTGGTCGAACTGTTTGCGTGGAGCGCGGACGAATTCGATACGCGCATGCAGGGCAGCGCGATTCGCCGCATCGGCTACGAGTGCTGGCTGCGCAATCTGGCGGTCGGCATGGGCAACGCGCTGCGCGCGCCGTCCGGCAGTTTGAGCGCTGAGGCTCGCGAGGCGATCGTGCACGCATTGAAGCTGCGTGCCGACGACCCTTCCGCGCTGGTGCGCGAGCATGTGGAATGGGCGTTGGAAGCGGCGTAAAGTAGCGGCAATCCGGCGGGCGGCCAAGGTTTGCCGGCAGCGGATTGCGCAGCATGCCGTGCCTCGCGCGGACACGCCGGGTACTCCATGTTGCCAACCGGAACGCCGCGTCAGCAAGGAGCAGGCAACCATGTTCAATGCAGTGATCGATGCGCCATTCGGCAAGGTCGGCATTCGTCTCGAAGGCGAAGCCGTGCGCGAGATCGTGTACCTGCCGGAGTCGGCGCAGAGCGTCGCGCCCGATACGCCACTGGCGCGGCAAACCGCCGAGCAGATCGAGCGTTATTTCGAGCGCGCCTCCGCGAAGTTCGAGTTGCCGCTGGCATTGGTCGGCACCGCGTTTCAGCGGCGCGTCTGGCAGGCGATCAGCGAGATTCCGCCGGGCGTCGTGCTGACCTATGGGCAGTTGGCCAGGCAGCTCGGCAGCGTGCCGCGTGCGGTCGGTCAGGCGTGCGGCGGCAATCCGTTGCCGATCGTGATCCCGTGTCATCGCGTGGTGAGTTCGAGCGGCATCGGCGGGTTCGCGCATCACGCTGGAGACGGCTTCTTCCGCAACGTCAAGCGCTGGTTGCTGGCGCATGAAGGCATTCCCTACGCATGAGCGATACCCTGGCTGATCACGCGAGCGCCGCGTCACCTCTGTTGCTGACCAGCTCGGCGTCGATCGACGCGTTCTGCGACGCGCTGTGGCTCGAGCACGGCCTGTCGCGCAACACGCTCGATGCCTATCGGCGCGATCTGCGTCTGTTCTGCGAATGGCTCGCGCAGAGCCGCAACGCGTCGCTCGACACCGCCAGCGAAGCCGATCTCAATGCTTATAGCGCCGCGCGGCAAAAAGACAAATCGACCTCGGCGAACCGGCGGCTCTCGGTGTTTCGCCGCTACTACGCGTGGGCGGTGCGCGAGCATCGCGCGCAGGTCGATCCGACGCTGCGCATCCGTTCGGCGAAGCAGCCACCGCGTTTTCCGTCGACGCTCACCGAAGCGCAAGTCGAAGCGCTGCTCGGCGCGCCCGATCTCACCACGCCTTTGGGGCTGCGCGATCGCACGATGCTGGAGTTGATGTATGCGAGCGGTTTGCGCGTCACCGAACTCGTCACGCTGAAGACCGTGGAAGTGGGGCTGAACGAAGGCGTGGTGCGCGTGATGGGCAAGGGCTCGAAAGAGCGGCTGATTCCGTTCGGCGAAGAGGCGCATGGGTGGATCGAACGCTATCTGCGCGAGGCGCGTCCGGCGCTGCTCGGCGCCCGCGCGACAGATGCGTTGTTCGTGACGAGCCGCGCGGAAGGCATGACGCGCCAGCAGTTCTGGAACATCATCAAGCGTCACGCAGCCGCCGCCGACGTGCATGCGCCCTTGTCGCCGCATACGCTGCGGCACGCGTTCGCGACGCACCTGCTCAATCACGGCGCCGATCTGCGCGTCGTGCAACTGCTGCTCGGCCATACCGATATCTCGACGACGCAGATCTACACGCATGTGGCGCGCGAACGTCTGAAGTCGCTGCACGCGCAGCATCATCCGCGGGGGTGATGGGCGCTTGCGCTGCGGCTCGCGCTGCGAGCGCGCTGCCAGTTGCGGTACTGCTTGCGCTCCTCCTTGCGCTTCTGTTTGTGCTCCTGCTTGCGTTCCTGCTTGGGTTCCTGCTTGGGTTCCTGCTTGCGCGCGGCGCTGCGTCAGACGAATTCGCGCAGCCGGTGTTTGAGAATCTTGCCGGTCGAGGCCGCCGGCAGCGCGGTGAGCACCTTCAATTCGGCGGGCCGCTTGTAGGGCGCGAGACGCTCGCCGCACCACGCGATCAACTCCGCTGGCGTCACCTGCGCGCCCGCGATCAGTTCGACGAACGCGACCACTTCCTCGTTGCCTTCGACCGCGCGTCCGATCACCGCCGACTGCACGACCTGGGGATGCGCGTTCAGCACATGTTCGACTTCGGCCGGATAGACGTTGAACCCCGAGCGGATGATCAACTCCTTGCTGCGCCCGACGATATGCAAGGCGCCGTCCGCGTCCTGGCGCGCGAGGTCGCCGGTCTTCAGCCAGCCGTCCGCAGTCACGGCCGCGCGGGTTTGCTCCGGGCTGCGGTAGTAGCCGAGCATCACGTTTGGGCCGCGCACCCATAGCTCGCCGATTTCGCCCGGCGCGGCTTCGACGCCGTCGAGGCCGACGAACCGCACCTCGACGCCTGGAATCACCTCGCCGACCGAGCAGTCGCTGCGCGGCGCATCGAGCATGGTCTGCGACACGGTCGGACTGCTCTCGGTCATGCCGTAACCGTTGTGCAGCGGCAGGCCGTAGACGGCTTCGGCCTGCGCCTTCAGCGCGGCGTCGAGCGGCGAGCCGCCCGAGTAGGCAAAGCGCAGAGACGGCGCGGACCACGGATGACCGTGCGTCTGCAGATGTTCGAGCAGCTTGGCATGCATGGCCGGCACGCCCTGGAAGATCGACACGTGTTCGTCGGCAAGCGCGCGGCGCACGGCTTCCGGCGCGAAGCGCGGTGCGAGCCGCAAGGTGGCGCCGGCTTGCAGGCTGCCCAGACAGACCGACGCAAAGCCATACACGTGCGAGATGGGCAGCACCGCATACACGACGTCGCCGGGCCCGACGTTGCGCAGCCGGCTCGACACCGCGGCGATGTACAGCAGATTGCGATGCGACAGCATCACGCCTTTCGGCGCGCCGGTGGTGCCGGTGGTGTAGATCAGCGCGGCACATTGACGGTGGCTGGCGGCTTCGACCGGTTCGGCTTGCACGGTGCTATCCACCGTGTAAGACCACGCGCCGATGTCGGGCGTGATGGCCGGCGCATCCGCTGCCTGATGCCGCTGCGCGTGCTGGCGCGCGTCGCCGGAGCTTTCCACCGCATAGGCGACCACGCGCGGTTGCGCATGGGCGCGGATCGCGTCGAGCTCGGCCGCCGTCAACCGCGCGTTCGACACCAGCGCCCACGCGTCGAGCCGGGCGGTGGCGAACAGCAGCACGATCTGCGCGATGCTGTTCTCGGCGACGATCATCACGCGATCGCCGCCGCGCACGCCCCAATCGCGCAGCAACGCGGCGGCGGCGTCGACGGCCTGCAGCAGTTGCGCGCTGGTGAGCTGGCGCGCATCCTCGATCAGCGCGATGTGCTGCGGGTCCCGGGCGGCGGCAAGCGTTGGAATCTCGGCGATGCGCGCGGGCAGCGCGGCCAGCAGCGCGGCAACGTCGATCGTGGAACGGATGGATGAATCGGTGCTCAAGGCTGTCTCCTGGAAACGGTCCGGTGCGCGGCTTGCACTGCGCCGGAAGATTTTCGAACGATCGTGCCACAAGCGTCTGACCCGCACAATTGGCCATTCGGCAAATAGCCGTTGTGCAAACTCGCCATTACAATGCGCCGATGAGCAAATCCAGACACGTCTCCGAAACACCCGCCACGCAGTTTCTGCGCCGTCAAGGCGTCACGTTCGGTGAGCATCCTTACGATTACGTGGAACACGGCGGCACCGGGGAATCGGCGCGTCAGCTCGGCGTCGATGAACATCATGTCGTCAAGACGCTGGTGATGGAAGACGAGCACGCCAAGCCGCTGATCGTGCTGATGCATGGCGACCGCACCGTCAGCACCAGGAACCTCGCGCGGCAGATCGGCGCAAAGCGCGTCGAACCGTGCAAGCCGGAAGTGGCGAGCCGGCATTCGGGCTACCTGATCGGCGGCACGTCGCCATTCGGCACCCGCAAGCAGATGCCGGTTTATGTCGAGTCGAGCATTCTCGAGATGGACCGGATCTGGCTGAACGGCGGGCGGCGCGGTTTTCTGGTCAGCATCGTGCCGAAGGTGTTGACCGAGTTGCTGGCGGCGCAGGCGGTGCAGTGCGCAAGCGTCGATTGACGTTTGCCTGAATGTCTTGCTGGCGGGCGCGTTCGGTAGAATGTGCGCCGCTTTGCGCCGAGTTGCAGTCCCTGTTGCGGTTGGGGTGTCGAATTTCAGACCGCGGATCCTCATAAGAGTCCCAGATGCAAAACCTGATCGTTGCTGTCGTTGCCTACCTGATCGGTTCGGTGTCGTTCGCCGTGATCGTGAGCGCCGCGATGGGCCTCGACGACCCGCGCTCGTACGGCTCGGGCAACCCGGGCGCCACCAACGTGCTGCGCAGCGGCAGCAAGAAGGCGGCGATTCTCACGCTGCTCGGCGACGCGTTCAAAGGCTGGCTGCCGGTGTGGTTCGTCGTGCAATACGGCGCACGCTATGGGCTCGACGATATGTCGGTCGCGATTGCGTCGGTCGCCGTGTTTCTCGGCCACCTGTATCCGGTGTTCTTCCGCTTCAAGGGCGGCAAGGGCGTGGCGACCGCGGCGGGTGTGCTGCTTGCGATCAATCCGACGCTCGGCGTCGCGACCTTGCTGACGTGGCTGATCGTGGCATTCTTCACGCGCTATTCGTCGCTGGCGGCGCTGGCCGCCGCGGTGTTCGCGCCGCTCTTCTATGCGTTCCTGTTCGGGCCGCGCATCATCGCGCTGGCGATCGTCGTGATGAGTTCGCTGCTGGTGTGGCGCCATCGTGGCAACATCGCCAAGCTGATGCACGGCCAGGAAAGCCGGATCGGCGATAAAAAGAAAGCGGCCGGTCCGGCCGCTGGCAACGATCTTTGATACGGCTCGCGCGCCTGACGCTCAGTCGCGGAAGTTGTTGAAGTCGAGCGGCGTGTCGGTCACGTCCTTGCGCAGCATTGCTATCACGCTTTGCAAGTCGTCGCGCTTGGCGCCGGTGATGCGCACCGCGTCGCCCTGAATGCTCGCCTGAACCTTGATCTTACTGTCCTTCACGAGGCGCACGATTTTCTTCGATAGATCGCCGGACACGCCTTTCTTGATCTTGATGACCTGCTTGACCTTGTCACCGCCGATCTTTTCGATTTTGCCGTAGTCGAGGAAGCGCACGTCCACGTTGCGCTTGGCCATTTTCGACAGCAGCACGTCTTTCACCTGGCCGAGCTTGAAGTCGTCGTCGGCGTAGGCGGTGATTTCGTTTTCCTTATGTTCGACACGCGCGTCCGATCCCTTGAAGTCGAAGCGCGTGGAAATTTCCTTGTTGGACTGCTCGATCGCGTTCTTGACTTCGATCATGTTTGCTTCGCAGACGACGTCAAACGATGGCATTGCATTCTCCCAATAGTGCGGCGGTGCGTGACGCGGCCGGTCGGCTGCTCACTGCGCACTCGCTATAATCACGGACCGGACGTCATTTTACCGACGCCACTCCCTTTTGCCCAAGGCCGCGCGTATTGTCGCGCGTGCAAGGCCGGGTGTGCGTCCCAGGTGTGCGTCCCGGGTATGCGTCATTCATGCCGTCATTCGCCGTTTCACTGTTCTCATTCTGATGTCTGAATCCGTTTCCACCGCGTTCATTGCCGGTTATTCGCTGAAGGCGCACAACACTTTCGGCTTCGATGTCTGCGCGCAGTTTGCGTGCCGGATCGAACGCGAAGACCAGTTGATGGCCGCCGTGCGCGATCCGCGTGCGGCTGGTCTGCCGCGCCTCGTGCTGGGTGGCGGCAGCAACGTCGTGCTGACCGGCGACTTCGCTGGACTGGTATTGCTGGTGGGGTTGCAGGGTCGCCGCGTGGTGCGCGAGGATGCCGACGCCTGGTACGTCGAGGCGGCCGGCGGCGAACCGTGGCACGAGTTCGTTGCGTGGACCTTGTCGCAGGGGCTGCCTGGTCTCGAGAATCTTGCGCTGATTCCGGGCACGGTCGGCGCGGCGCCGATCCAGAATATCGGCGCGTATGGGTTGGAGATGTGTGAGCGCTTCGCGTCCCTGCGCGCGGTGGAACTCGCCACGGGGGATCTGGTCGAGCTCGACGCCGAGGCCTGCCAGTTCGGCTATCGCGACAGCTTCTTCAAGCGCGAAGGGCGTGACCGCTTCGTGATCACCGCGGTGACGTTCCGTTTGCCGAAGGTGTGGCAACCCCGTGCCGGCTATGCGGATCTGGCGCGTGAGCTAGCTGCAGGCGGCTACGTCGGGAGTGCCGATCCCGCTGGCCAGCAGCCCACCGCGCAGGCCATCTTCGACGCGGTGGTGGCGGTGCGGCGCGCCAAACTGCCTGATCCGCTGCAACTCGGCAACGCCGGGAGTTTCTTCAAGAATCCGGTGGTGGATGCGGGACTATTCGAGACGCTGAAGCTCAGGGAGCCGGACGTCGTGTCCTACCTTCAGCAGGATGGCCGCGTGAAGCTTGCAGCGGGCTGGCTGATCGATCGATGCGGCTGGAAGGGCCGTGCGATGGGCGCGGCGGCGGTGCACGAGCGGCAGGCGCTGGTGCTGGTGAATCGCGGCGGGGCGAGCGGCGCAGAGGTGTTGGCGCTCGCGCAGGCGGTCCAGCGCGACGTGCTGACGAGATTTGGCGTGGAGTTGGAGGCCGAGCCGGTTTGCTTATGAGTGTGTGACTCGCTTGTTGCCGAATTGCGGTTGGCTGTTCTGGCGGTGGGCGGGCCATGAAAAAGGCGCCGGGAGTTTCCTCCCGGCGCCTTTTTTGCACTTGCGTTTCGGCTCTAGTCGCGCCTTCGGCACCTGACTTCGCCTGACGCGAAGTTGGCCTTCACCGCAACGCTCGCCATCAGCCGCGCCGACGGCGAGCGTTTTCCGCGATTCGCATGCGCAGCGCGTTCAGTTTGATGAAGCCGCCGGCGTCGGCCTGGTTGTACGCGCCGCCGTCGTCGTCGAACGTGGCGATGGTCTTGTCGAACAGCGTTTCCTTCGAATCGCGTGCGACCACCGAGACGCTGCCCTTGTACAGCTTCACGCGCACCCAGCCGTTGACCTTCTCCTGCGTATGATCGATCAGCACCTGCAGCGCGCGGCGCTCCGGGCTCCACCAGTAGCCGTTATAAATCAGCGACGCGTAACGGGCCATCAGGTCGTCCTTCAGGTGAGCTACTTCGCGATCGAGCGTGATCGACTCGATGCCGCGGTGCGCCTTCAGCATGATCGTGCCGCCCGGCGTTTCATAGCAGCCGCGCGACTTCATGCCGACGTAACGGTTTTCCACCAGATCCAGACGGCCGATGCCGTGCTTGCCGCCCAGGCGGTTCAGCTCGGTCAGCATTTCGGCTGCCGACAGACGCTTGCCGTTGAGCGCAACGGGATCGCCGTGCTCATACTCGATGTCGATGTATTCAGCCTGGTCCGGTGCCTGTTCCGGCGACACGGTCCAGCGCCACATATCGGCTTCGGCTTCCGCCTTCGGGTCTTCCAGATGGCGGCCTTCGAACGAGATGTGCAGCAGGTTCGCGTCCATCGAATACGGCGCGCCACCTTGCTTGTGCTTCATTTCGATCGGAATGCCGGCCTTTTCCGCATACGCGAGCAGTTTTTCGCGCGACAGCAGGTCCCATTCACGCCACGGCGCGATCACCTTGATGCCCGGCTCGAGCGCGTAGTAGCCGAGTTCGAAGCGAACCTGGTCGTTGCCCTTGCCGGTCGCGCCGTGCGACACCGCCTGCGCGCCCGTCGCGCGGGCGATCTCGATCTGGCGCTTGGCGATCAGCGGACGCGCGATCGACGTACCCAGCAGGTACTCGCCTTCATAGATCGTGTTGGCGCGGAACATCGGGAACACGAAGTCGCGCACGAATTCTTCGCGCAGGTCATCGATGAAAATGTTTTCCTGCTTGATGCCGAGTTGCAGGGCCTTCTTGCGCGCCGGCTCCAGCTCTTCGCCCTGGCCGATGTCGGCCGTAAACGTGACGACTTCGGCGTCGTAGTTGTCCTGCAACCACTTCAGGATGACGGAGGTGTCGAGGCCGCCCGAATAGGCGAGCACGACCTTATTGATATCGCTCATGGTGAACTCGTAGCTGGAAAAAGCGGGAAGACAACGCGCACCGGCAGTTCCGGAGCGCGAAAAACACTATTTTGACACTAAACCGCTGGCTGCCCGAGATTTTGGGGCAGTGCGGTGCGGCGGGGTCCGCTTTGCAACCGTGGAGCCCGGCCACGCTGCGTGGCGCCGGGGTGGATGCCTTGCCGCGTATGCAAGGCGCCGTCGCGCTTCACGCAAGATGCTGCGTGATGGCTCGCTTAGTGATTCAGCTTGCCCAGCAGCAGGTATTCCATCAACGCCTTTTGCACGTGCAGACGGTTTTCCGCCTCGTCCCACACGACGCTTTGCGGCCCGTCGATCACTTCCGCGCTGACTTCCTCGCCGCGGTGGGCCGGCAGGCAGTGCATGAAGAGCGCATCCGGGTTGGCGCGCGCCATCATCTCGGCGTCGACGCACCAGTCCGCGAACGCCTTCTTGCGCGCTTCGTTTTCAGCCTCGAAGCCCATGCTGGTCCAGACGTCGGTGGTGACGAGATCGGCGCCCGCGCAGGCCTCGTTCGGGTGGTCGAATTCTTCGTAGAACGGCGCGCTTTCGGCCGCGACCAGCGCGCGGTCGAGCTTGTAGCCCGGCGGTGTGGACAGGCGCAGCTTGAAGCCGAGAATCTGCGCGGCTTCGATCCACGTGTACAGCATGTTGTTGGCGTCGCCGACCCACGCGACCGTCTTGCCGCGAATCGGGCCGCGGTGCTCGAAGTACGTGAAGACGTCGGCCAGTACCTGGCAGGGGTGGTATTCGTTGGTCAGCCCGTTGATCACCGGCACGCGCGAATTCTCGGCGAAACGCTCGATGATGTCCTGGCCGAACGTGCGGATCATGATGATGTCGACCATGCGCGAGATGACTTGCGCGGCGTCTTCGATCGGTTCGCCGCGGCCGAGCTGCGTGTCGCGCGTGCTCATGAACACGGCGTGGCCGCCCAGCTGGAAGATGCCGGCTTCGAACGACAGGCGCGTGCGCGTCGAATTTTTCTCGAAGATCATCGCCAGCGTGCGATCGTGCAGCGGGTGATAGGTCTCGTAGTTCTTGAATTTGCGTTTCAGAATGCGTGCGCGTTCGAGCACGTACTCGTAGTCTTCCAGCGAGAAATCCTTGAACTGCAGGTAGTGGCGAATTTTCTTGGCGGTCATGAAACAAATACGGCGGTCTCACCCGGCAGGATTGCCGGACGGCGCCGCCGTCGTTTGTGGTAACTCAATGCAGCATAAAGGATTTTGCCTCGTTTGACGAGTCAGCCAAAAGGCCGGGAAAGCTGCCCGAAAGCCTCGCGCGATGGCGAGGCAAGGCTTGTGTGCGCTGCGGAAAAGGGTCCGCTGCGCTATAATCTCAGGGTTATCCCAAAGCCCGGCAGGCCGGTATTTCGCTTGCGGGACACGGCTCGCGCGGTCCGGAAAGCCTGCTCGCGGTGCGCCGTCATGATGAGCGCCGAGTTGGCCCGACCGGCCCCTGGCGGTTTCTGGCGACGCGACTCGCCATCGCGGCGTGCGACGAGTTCAGGCATTCAAAGCCGGCGCGCAGTCGGTTTTGCCGTCATCCCGCTGGGCAGTCACACAGGTATTCCTACATGGCCGAAGCAGCTCCAACCGAATATTTCATTCAGGGCATTACGTCGACCGGAAAAAAATTTCGGCCGAGCGACTGGTCGGAGCGGCTCGCGGGCGTGATGTCAGGCTTTGGCCCCGGTGTGAGGAAGGGGCCAAACGCTTATATGCAGTACTCGTTGTACGTTCGGCCAACCATGATCGGCGATCTCAAGTGCGTGATTCTCGATTCGCGCTTGCGCGACATCGAGCCGATGGCTTTCGATTTCGTGCTCAACTTCGCGAAAGATAACGACCTAGTCGTGACTGAGGCGTGCGAACTGCAACTCGAGCACGCCACGCCGCAAGCCAAACGACACGTGATATAGCGCAAGCGAGCTGGACCGGCAAAAACAAAAACCCGCGAGCAGCGGGTTTTTTTCTGGGGCTGAGGTCGAGGCTCAAGCGGGCGGTCTTCTGGGCGGTCCGTCAATACACGCACGCGGCGGCGAGTCGCGCGGCAAGGCGGATCTGTCGGCCCCATGCAAAAAAGCCCGCCGAGGCGGGCTTTTTCGTGCAGCGGAAACAGGAGGTAGCCCACCGAAGCGGGCTGACCGGAATTACTGCGCTGCGGGAGCTTGCAGACCCTTGATGGCTGCAGCGAGACGGCTCTTATGACGAGCTGCCTTGTTCTTATGAACGATCTTCTTGTCGGCGATGATGTCGATGGTCTTCGACGATGCCTGGAGGATTTCAGCGGCCTTGGCCTTGTCGCCGGCTTCGATTGCCTTGCGGACAGCCTTGATCGCGGTGCGGAACTTCGAGCGCAGCGCCGAGTTGTGCGAGTTTGCCTTCGCGGCCTGGCGGGCGCGCTTGCGTGCTTGTGCGGAGTTAGCCATGACGGTTCCTTATCCTGTTCCTGTTTCCAGTACCCGACCTTGGAGCGGTGAGGTGCTGCTTTTAGATCCGAACTCTTGGAAGCGATTGCCCAAGAGCGCAAAAAGTGTCGAAAAAATCGATCGAACTACGCGAAGGCGGGCTTGTGTTTCCGGTTGCGGTTTCGGTTCGTTTCGGCTATTTGACAGCGTTGCCGGGTGGCGTGGCGCCAACCAGAATCCGGCCCGAAAACCAATCTGAAAACTGAGCGAGCTTCGAAACCGATGATTATAGCAACAAAATCAGGCACGTGGCAACGGGGGTGCGCGATTGCGCGGCACAGGCCGTAGGGGGCAAAGCCCCGTCCATGTCAGCGCTCGATCAGCAGGTGAAGTGGGCCTGGCATAGCGTCGCCGCCCCGGGCCACGCGCTCCCAGGCGCATCTCACGCGGACAGCCCACGATGCGGCAAGCGAAAAAGCGATCCAAAGCGACCCATAAAGCGACCAACAGCGCGCCGATCGGCTTGTTTGATCGAACGTCCTGGCGGCAAATCGGTCCGAATCGCGTCCCGGCTCGTCGTCCGCACTTGCGGCACCCGTATAATAAGCGCCCCATGAATCTATTCCGAGCCCTGCTGACGGTCAGCGGCTTCACGCTGCTGTCGCGCGTGACCGGACTGGCCCGCGAAACGTTGATCGCTCGCGCGTTCGGCGCCAGTCAATTCACTGACGCGTTCTACGTCGCCTTCCGTATTCCCAACCTGCTGCGCCGTATTTCCGCCGAAGGCGCGTTCTCGCAGGCCTTCGTGCCGATTCTCGCCGAGTTCAAGAACCAGCAAGGCCACGACGCCACCAAGGCGCTGGTCGATGCTACTTCGACGGTGCTCGCGTGGGCGCTGGCAGTGCTATCGCTGATCGGCGTGGCGGGGGCATCGGGCGTGGTGTTCATCGTCGCGTCGGGGCTCGCGCATGAAGGTCAGGCGTACGCGCTCGCGGTCACGATGACGCGCATCATGTTTCCGTACATCATTTTCATCTCGCTGACGTCGCTCGCGTCGGGCGTGCTGAATACGTACAAGAACTTTTCGCTGCCCGCGTTCGCGCCGGTGCTGCTGAACGTAGCGTTCATCGTCGCCGCGGTGTTCGTCGCGCCGTATCTGCACACCCCGGTCTATGCGCTCGCGTGGGCGGTGATCGTCGGCGGGATCTTGCAGTTCATCGTGCAACTGCCCGGTCTGAAGAAAATCGACATGGTGCCGTGCATCGGCTTGAATCCGGTGCGGGCGCTCGCGCATCGCGGCGTGAAGCGGGTGCTCTCGAAGATGGTGCCGGCCATGTTCGCGGTGTCGGTCGCGCAGATCAGCCTGATCATCAACACGAACATTGCGTCGCGCATCGGCCCAGGAGCCGTGTCGTGGATCAATTTCGCCGACCGCCTGATGGAGTTTCCGACCGCGCTGCTCGGCGTCGCGCTCGGGACGATCCTGCTGCCGAGCTTGTCGAAGGCGCACGTCGACGCCGATCCGCACGAGTATTCGTCGCTGCTCGATTGGGGGCTGCGCGTGACGTTCCTGCTGGCCGCGCCGAGCGCGGTCGCGCTGTTCTTCTTCGCGCAGCCGCTGACTGCCGTGCTGTTCAACTACGGCAAGTTCGACGGCAACTCGGTCGTGATGGTCAGCCGTGCGCTCGCGGCGTATGGCGTCGGCCTGATCGGCCTGATTCTGATCAAGATCCTCGCGCCCGGCTTCTACGCGAAGCAGGACATCAAGACCCCGGTGAAAATCGGCGTCGGCGTGCTGATCGTCACGCAGTTGAGCAACTTCGTGTTCGTGCCGATTTTCGCGCACGCGGGCCTGACGTTGAGCGTCGGGCTCGGTGCCTGCGTGAACGCGTTGCTGTTGTTTATCGGTCTGCGCAAGCGTGGCATCTATATGCCGTCGAGCGGCTGGCTCAAATTCTTCGTGCAGTTGTTGGGCGCCTGTCTGGTACTGGCCGGCGCGATGCACTGGTTGGCCCTCAGCTTCGACTGGATCGGCATGCATAGTCGACCGGTCGACCGGATCGTGCTGCTGGGCGCGTGCCTCGTACTGATCGCCGCGCTATATTTCGGTATGCTTTGGTTGATGGGCTTCAAGTACGCGTATTTCAAAAGGCGAGTGAAGTGATCACGATGACGCGGGTTCTCGACTATTTCAACACGCTCGTAGCCGAAGACGATAGTCTGCCGCTGACCGAAGCGGCGCTCTCTTTGGCGCAGGACGCTTACCCCGATCTCGATCTGCAAGGTACGCTGGCCGAAATCGACGAGTTGGTGTTGCGGCTGCGGCGCCGCATGCCGGATGACGCCGACATCAGGCAGAAGGTCGGGGTTCTGAACCGGTTCTTCTTCCGCGAGTTGGGCTTCGCCAGCAATCTCAACGACTATTACGATCCCGATAACAGCCATCTGAACATTGTGCTGAAGCGCCGCCGCGGCATTCCGATTTCGCTGGCGGTGCTGTATCTGGAGATGGCCGAGCAGATCGGCATTCCAGTGCGCGGCGTGTCCTTCCCCGGACACTTCCTGTTGCGTGTGACGACCCCCGACGGCGATGTGATGCTCGATCCGACTACCGGTCATTCGCTGTCCGAATCGCAGATGGTCGACATGCTGGAGCCGTACGTGGCGTCGGCAGGCGATTCGGTCAGCCGTGCGCTGCGCATGCTGCTACAGCCGGCCACGCGCCGCGAGATCATCGCCCGTATGCTGCGCAATCTTAAGTCCACCTATCTTCAGACGGAGCGTTGGCAGCGCCTGCTGGCGGTGCAGCAGCGGCTCGTGATTCTGCTGCCGGACAATATCGAAGAGGTGCGTGATCGCGGCTTCGCTTACGCCCGGCTCGATTACCTGCGTCCCGCGCTCGAAGACCTCGAAAGCTATCTCGGCGATCGGCCGGATGCCGAGGACGCGACGGTGGTGGAGTCGCAGCTGCACGAGTTGCGCCAGCGCACCCAGCACGACGATCGCGAATAGCCGGGCTGCGCCGCTGCTCCGCGCACAACAGAACGCCTGCACATCACGGATGCGCAGGCGTTTCTATTTGGGTGTGCCGCATTGGGCGGCACCCGGCTGCAGCCTTACTTCGGCTGCATGCGGATCGCGCCGTCAAGACGAATCACTTCGCCGTTGAGCATCGGGTTGTCGAAGATCTGCTTGGCGAGCATCGCGTATTCGGCCGGTTTGCCGAGGCGCGGCGGGAACGGCACCATCGCGCCGAGGGCGTCCTGCACTTCCTGCGGCATGCCGAGTAGCATCGGCGTTTCGAACAGGCCCGGTGCGATGGTCATCACGCGGATCCCGTTGCGCGACAGGTCGCGTGCGATCGGCAGCGTCATGCCGACCACGCCGGCCTTGGATGCCGCATAGGCCGCCTGGCCGATCTGACCGTCATACGCGGCGACCGATGCCGTGTTGATGATCACGCCGCGCTCGCCATACGCGTTCGGCTCGTTCTTCGACATCGCCGTGGCCGCGAGGCGGATCATGTTGAAGGTGCCGACCAGATTGATCGAGATGGTGCGCGCAAACGAATCGAGCGGATGCGGACCATCTTTGCCGACCGTTTTGGCGGCCGGCGCGACGCCCGCGCAATTGACGAGACCGCGCAGCGTGCCGAGCTTCAACGCGGCTGCGACGGCTTGGGTGGCGTCGTCCTCGCGGCTCACGTCGCACTTGACGAACACGCCGCCGAGTTCGCTGGCGAGCGCGTTGCCGGCATCCTGATTCAGGTCCGCGAGCACCACCTTGCCGCCGTTCTCGACAAGCAGGCGGGCCGTGGCAGCGCCAAGACCCGATGCACCACCGGTGATCAAAAACACATTGTCACGAATTTCCATGTCTGCTCCTTTGCTACGTTGATCAGTCCTGGCTGGATCGAATATTTTTTCCACGTTCGATTGTAGCGGCGATGTTGCAACGCGGAAAGCGCGGGGGCGATGTGCGGGTCATGGTTCGGCGGCGAAATACGAATCCGGTCAACGCCTCAAACCCTATGGACATCTAATTAATGGCGCTGTCTTGACACAACGATGGCAAGCACGCGCGGCCAGCTCAACACCCGCACGCCGCACGACACAATAAAAAAAACCCGCCGGCAAGGGCGGGTTTTTCGACAAACCAGAGCGATGGGCGCCGCGCTTACTTCAGCGCGTCGAACGCGCGTGCGCGGATTTCATCGACGCTGCCAAGTCCAGAAATACGCCGATACTGCGGCGCTTTCAGTGCGCTCGAGGACGCATCGCCGCTGCTTGCCCACGCGTTGTAGTACTCGATGAGCGGCTTGGTTTGCGCTTCATACACTTCCAGACGCTTCCTGACCGTTTCTTCCTTGTCGTCGTCGCGCTGGATCAGCGGCTCGCCGGTTACGTCGTCCACGCCTTCGACCTTCGGCGGATTGAACTTGACGTGATACGTACGGCCCGACGCGGCGTGCGAGCGGCGGCCGCTCATGCGCACGATGATCTCGTCGAACGGCACGTCGATTTCCAGCACGTAGTCGATCGCAACGCCAGCCTGCTTCATCGCTTCGGCTTGCGGAATGGTGCGCGGAAAACCGTCGAACAGATAACCGTTCGCGCAGTCCGGCTGCTGCAGACGTTCCTTCACGAGGTTGATGATCAGCTCGTCCGTGACCAGCTCGCCAGCGTCCATGAAGCGCTTGGCTTCAAGGCCAAGCGGCGTGCCTGCCTTGGCGGCGGCGCGCAGCATGTCACCGGTGGAAATTTGCGGAATCCCGAATTTTTCCTTGATGAAGGTTGCCTGAGTGCCCTTGCCCGCGCCAGGCGCACCCAAAAGGATCAAACGCATGTGATATCTCCAGATCTATGTGAATTCTTCGATGACGCTGCAGCTTTCCCGCAATTCGTCGAGGGACCCGCATCGGCTGCCGCCGCGGGTCTCGCGCTGCACGTCGAATGACGACGGCGCTGCAAGACGGCAACGGCGCGACCGGGCAAACCCTGAGTTTCGCTTGTGATGGGAGACGCGCACGACCGCCCGATTATGCCATGGGTTCTTGCGCTCAAGACCCGAATAAAGCCCGTATGCGCGCGAGATCGGCGGGTGTATCGACACCGGGCAACGGCACGTCCTGAGTGACGAGCACCGCGATTCGCTCGCCGTGCCACATCGCGCGCAGTTGTTCGAGCGCTTCGACCTGTTCGATCGGTGAGATCGCAAGGCTGGGATACGTGCGCAGGAATTGCGCGCGATAGGCGTACAGCCCGATATGCCGGTGAACGACCGCTGGCGCGGGCGGCGTCGGCATCGACGCGACCTCGGGCCAGTGCGGCTGCCAGGCATCGCGAGCCCACGGAATCGGCGCGCGCGAGAAGTACAGCGCCACGCCCCGCGCGTCGAGCACCACCTTGACGACGTTCGGATTGAAAATTTCTGCGGGGTCGGTGATCGGATGCGCGGCGGTCGCGATCGCACAGCCGCTGCTGGCCGCGAGGTGCGACGCAACGCCGCACACCAGCGCGGGGTCGATCAGCGGCTCGTCGCCCTGCACGTTGACGACGATCGTGTCGTCGCTCCAGCCGAACTGCGCCGCCACTTCCGCGAGACGATCCGTGCCCGACGGATGGTCGGCGCGTGTCAACACGGCTTCGAAGCCATGCTCGCGTGCTGCGTCGAGCACCGCTTGCGCATCCGAGGCGACCAGCACCTGCTGCGCACCCGATTCACGCGCACGCTCGGCGACCCGCACCACCATCGGCTTGCCGCCGATATCGGCGAGCGGCTTGTTGGGCAGGCGCGTCGACGCGAGCCTGGCCGGCACGACGGCGATGAACGGGGGAGTGGCGTGATTGGCGTGAGTCATCGAAAAGAGGGGCGGCGATAAAACCGGAGGAGGAGGCGCCGCGCATACCGCATGCGGCGCAAGCAAGTAACTGAGTAACTGCGGGAAACTACCGCTGGAAACAGCCCCGGGAAGCGACAGCGAATGATGCGCTCAACGACGCGAGGCGGCGCGCACGGCGGCCGCCCCGCCTACAACCCGACTCAGGCGACCGAGCCCGGATTCAGATCGACCGGCGTGCCTTCCACGGTTTGCCGCGCTTCGTCGACCAGCATCACGGGAATGCCGTCGCGAATCGGATAGGCCAGCTTGTCCGCGTTGCAGATCAGTTCCTGCGCGGCGCGGTCGTAGCTGAGCGGGCCCTTGCACATCGGGCAGACGAGAATTTCAAGCAGGCGAGCGTCCACGGACTTTCTCCACAACTAATGCAATGAGGCGATGATCGAGCGCGGCTTCGACCGGGACAACCCAGATGCGCGCGTCGTGCCAGGACCCTAATTTTACCGCATCCTTTTCCGTTACCAGGATCGTGTCGGCGTCAGCGTCCGCAAAGGGATTGCGTTCGAACGCGTAGTGATCCGGCAGCGCGCGGGTGGCTGGCGTGAGGCCAGCCGCGCGCAGCGTCGCGAAAAAGCGTTCAGGTGCGCCGATGCCGGCCGCGGCCAGCACGCGCTCGCCGCTGAACTGCGCGAGCGGGCGGCGCAGCGCGGGGTTGTCCAGATGCCACGCGTCGGCGGGAGCGAGTTGCAGTGCGAATGTGTTCGGCCATGCGGGCAGGGTGCGCGCGTACGGATCGTTGACCAGCGTCGCATCGCGGCGGCGCGACAGCGGCTCGCGCAGCGGCCCGGCCGGCAGCAGAAAGCCGTTACCGCCCAGCCGGTGATCGAACACGACCAGTTCGACGTCGCGTGCGAGGCGGTAATGCTGCAGGCCGTCGTCGCTGACAATCACGTCGACGTCGCGATGCGCGGCGCACAACGCCTGCGCGGCCGCCACCCGATCGGGACAGACCCACACCGGCGCGCCGGTGCGGCGCGCAATCAGCAACGGTTCGTCGCCGCCGACATGCGCGGCGGACGCGGGCGTGACCGGCGTCGGCGTTTTCACGCGCGCGCCGTAGCCACGCGACACCACGCCGGGCTGGAAACCCGCGGCGCGCAGGGCTTCGACCAGCGCGATCACCGTCGGCGTCTTGCCGGTTCCACCGACGGTCACGTTACCGACCACCACCACCGGCACGCCGACGCGCACCGACGTCAACCAGCCGAGCGAGAAGGCGGCGCGGCGTGCGCCGGCAATCGCGCCGAACACGCACGCGAGGGGCGTCAGCGCCCAGGCGAACGGGCCGCGCTGTTGCCATTCGCGTGCGAGGCGCGCTTCGAGACGGGCGCTGAGCTCGCTCATGGGCAAACTGCGCGCACGAGCGGCGCGTGGTTCGCCGGCGACGGACGACGCGGCGGCGCAAAAGCGCCATGCGCAATAGGCGGGGTCTGCATCAACGCGGTTCTCCGGACAATCGAAAGTGAGGCGAAATTTGCAGTAGCTTTGCAGCAGCGTCGGCGCTCGAAGCGCTCGCACGGTCTGCCCTAGTGTGCCGCAATGACACGCTGCGTGGAGCGCGGCGCATGCCGTCGAACCCGCCACTCTAGCGCGCAGGTATCCCGCCCGGCAAGTCGCGCGGCGCGCCCGGCGCGGCGAGTCGCGGTTTCGAACAATACCGACAACCTGTGGATAACTTTGTGGAAAACCTGCCATCAAACGGGCCGGGAGGGCCGTGCCGAGCGCTTTGGCTCGGCGGTCAGCGCTTCGGTGGATATATAAATTGCATATAAATCAATGACATGCTACGGGTTCATGGTGCTTTGGCGGCGATCTGGCGGAATCCGGCAGGCGCGTCCCGCCATGTGGACACTTTTAACAGTTCAGCGACTACGCTGGACGCCGATGGCCAGTCGGTCTATCGTCTGACCGGCCAGTCACGGATAGTCCTCTTCGCATGAATTCCGATAATCCCTTTGCTTCGCCGGCTACGCCCGGCGGTGAGGTCGTCGTTCCTGTTTCCGCGCTCAACCGCGCAATTGGCGCGATGCTCGAACGCTCGTTTCCGCTCGTCTGGGTGGCGGGCGAAGTGTCAAATTTCACGCGGGCCGCGAGCGGCCACTGGTATTTCTCGATCAAGGACGCGCAGGCGCAGATGCGTTGCGTGATGTTCCGCGGGCGGGCGCAATACGCCGAGTTCACGCCGCGCGAAGGCGATCGCATCGAAGTGCGCGCGCTGGTCACGATGTACGAGCCGCGTGGTGAGCTCCAGCTGAATGTGGAGGCGGTGCGCCGCACCGGCCAGGGCCGCTTGTACGAAGCGTTTCTCAGACTGAAGGCGCAGCTCGAAGCCGAGGGCCTCTTTGCCGCCGAGCGCAAGCGCGCGTTGCCGGCGCATCCGCGTGCGATCGGCATCGTGACGTCGTTGCAGGCCGCGGCGTTGCGCGATGTACTGACCACGCTGTCGCGTCGCGCGCCGCATATTCCAGTGATCGTCTATCCGGCTCCGGTGCAGGGCGCGGGCGTGAGCAGCAAGCTCGCGGCGATGGTCGACGCGGCCAGTGCGCGGCGTGAGGTCGACGTGCTGATCGTGTGCCGCGGCGGCGGCTCGATCGAAGACCTGTGGGCCTTCAACGAAGAAGTGCTGGCGCGTGCGATTGCGCAAAGCGCGATTCCGGTGGTCAGTGGCGTCGGTCACGAAACCGATTTCACGATCGCCGACTTCGCCGCGGACATGCGCGCGCCGACGCCGACCGGTGCCGCCGAACTCGTCAGTCCGCAGCGCGTGCTGCTGTTGCGCGAACTCGATCATCGGCACGCGACGCTCGCACGCGGTTTCGGCCGCATGATGGAGCGGCGCGCACAACAACTCGACTGGCTCGCGCGTCGGCTCGTGTCGCCGACCGAGCGTCTCGCGCGACAACGCATCCACCTGCAGCAATTGAGCGTGCGGCTCGCGTCGGCGGGCGCGCGCCCGCTGCGTGACGCACGAGCACGCTTTGTGCTGCTGCAGATGCGCTGGCAGCGTTGGCGTCCGGACCTCGCCGCCCATCGGGCGAGGCTCGGCAATCTCGCGCAACGCCTCGACGCCGCATTGTTACGCCAGCATGAACGTCAGGTCGCGCGAATCGGCACGCTTGCGGCGCGGCTCGAGGTGCTCAGTCCGCAGCGTACGCTGGAGCGCGGTTATGCCGCCATGCTCGATGCGCAGAGCGGTCGAGCGGTGCGCGCGCCGTCGTCGTTGAAACCTGGACGGCGCTTCACGGTGCATCTTGCCGAAGGCTCGGCCGACATCGCGCTGGCGGATGTGCAAACGCGTCTGGCCGACGGTTTCTGACACTGCGCCGACTGCCATCGTCGCCGTACTTTTGATTGTCCAACGGTCCAGGCACACGGCATGCGAAGGCACTAGTCAGGCTCTGTGCGCGGCCGCTTTGCCGATGCCGCGCATAAAGTCCGTTGGTTTGCGGGGTTATTCCAACTCGCCTACAATCGAGTGCTCTACAGCGTTATCCGCAGACTCCCCACAACAGATACAGACAGAAGGAAAGCACCATGGAACATACGCTCCCGCCGCTGCCGTTCGCGAAAAACGCACTCGCTCCGCACATGTCGGAAGAGACGCTCGAGTTTCACTACGGCAAGCATCACCAGACCTATGTGACCAACCTGAATAATCTGATCAAGGGCACGGAGTTCGAGAACCTGTCGCTGGAAGAGATCGTCAAGAAGGCATCGGGCGGCCTGTTCAATAACGCAGCGCAAGTGTGGAACCACACGTTCTTCTGGAACAGCCTGTCGCCGCAAGGTGGCGGTGCGCCGACCGGCAAGCTGGCCGACGCGATCAACGCCAAGTGGGGTTCGCTCGACAAGTTCAAGGAAGAATTCACGAAGACCGCGGTCGGCACGTTCGGCTCGGGTTGGGCATGGCTGGTGAAGAAGGCTGACGGTTCGCTCGACCTGGTGTCGACGAGCAACGCTGCCACGCCGCTGACCACCGATGCGAAAGCACTGCTGACCATCGACGTGTGGGAGCACGCTTACTACATCGACTACCGCAATGCGCGTCCGAAGTTCGTTGAAGCGTACTGGAACATCGTCAACTGGGAATTTGCGGCGAAGAACTTCGCGTGAGATTGCTGATTGCCGCGTGACGGGATGATCGGGATGGTCCAATGCGATGTGGGCGATCCGGACTGGCCGCCCACGCTGGCATCACCGCCACCGCTATCGCCACCGCGTTGATCGGGTGGACAATAGTTGTGAAAAATGAAAGCCCTCCCGCGTGAGGGCTTTCTGCTTTTACGGCATCGAGATTGAACCTCGCAAGCAGTTTTGCGCGTGCGCTGATCAAGGCAAGGCTGCATCGGAGTATCACCGCCGGCGTCGGGACGGGGCGAGACATCGTTTGAAGCCAGTCCAGGCCGCCCGTGCAGAATTTAATTGCCCGTCCGCTTACACGCGTCGCCCGATATGACAGGAGCGACACCCGGCGCTCTCATGATTCGCGCGGCGATGGCGGGCGGCGTAATGAAAAACTTTCTGTAACGATCTAGTAAACACGGATCGCACCGTTTGGCATAACGTATAAATTCCAAGGTTCTGAACCGCATCAGCATGATCTCCAGCACTAAATCGATAAGCCTTGCGATCCCGGTCTCCGCCATTGCGCTTGCGCTCGGCGGTTGTGCGGTGGCGCCGCCGAGCGCCCCGAGCGTGGTCGCTCTGCCGCACAAGGGCGAATCGCTCGACCAGTTCCAGCAGAACGACTATGCGTGCCGCGACTATGCGTACCGCTCCACCAATGCGTCCGGTGGAGCGCAGGCGGCAACCACGAATAGCGTGAACAGCGCAGCGCTGGGCACGCTCGGCGGCGCAGCAATCGGTGCGCTGTTTGGCGCGGCGGGCGGCAACGCGGGCGCCGGCGCGGCGATCGGCGCGGGCAGTGGACTGCTGATCGGCGGCGCGAGCGGCGCCAATAGCGCGCAGTATTCCGCCGCTGGCCTGCAGGCACACTACGACGCCGCCTACGCCCAGTGCATGACCGCGAAGGGCGATACGATCGCGCAACCGCGGCCTTACTACGTGGCGCCGCAGCCTTACTATGTCGCGCCACAGCCGTACTACGCACCCCCGCCGGGCTACATCGCACCGCCACCGGTTATGTACGCACCTTACCCATATTACTGACCGTCGTTCGGAATCCGCAGCTTCGTCGAAGCAAACGCATCTCGCCAGCGGCCGCGCAAGCTGGTCGCTGTAAAGCTGATGCCGTGATGTGGCGCAAAGGGGCGAAACGCGCTTGGCGTCGCGCTAAACGGGCAGAGCTTTTCAGCCGACGGCGACTTTGGCAGCCAGCTGACAAAGCTATCGTTAGGAAACCTGCTGATCACCGGTTATTGACAGATGGCGCGCTCTGATACCTGTCATGACGCGGTGTCCGTTTTCAGCGCGATCAGTGTCGGTGGGTCGCCGAGGGAGAAAGCCCCGGCTCATCACGAGCCGGGGCTTTTTGCTTGTTGCGCAGTGGGCATGTGTGCAGCGGCACTCACTCTGCGTCGCTGGTTGCTGCCGCCTTGCGCGAACGACGACTACGCGGCGCGGCTTTACGCGCTGCCTTCCGGTCCGCCGCAGGCGCTTCTTCTGCGTGCGCAGCCGGTGCAGATGGCTCAGCCGGCGCGGTGATCGCGGGCACATCTTCGATCGTTTGCGGCGCGCTCTTCTCGTTCTTCCTGGCTTTCTTCGCGGCTGTCTTGCGCGGCGCGCGTGTCTTACGGCGCTCGGCTTGATTGGCTTCGGCGTGCGGGACGTCTTCGTTGCCGCTGGTGACCGATTCAACTGCGGCGACCGGCTCGACGTCAGCGTTCTCCGGTGCTACCCGGTTGCCTTCTGGCAGTTCGACAACCGGTTCGCCAGCGGACGGCACCTGCACATGCGCGTCGTCTTCCCGCGTTTGCACGTTGGCCGTATGCTCGACAACGGCCCGTTCTTCGTGACTGGCTTCCTGCTGGCCGCGCGCCGCCTTGCGTTTACCGCGGCCGCCACGACGCGACTCGTGTTTACCACCAGATTCAGCGACCGCCGCTTCAGCAGCCTGCGCCTCATACACCTGTTCAGTCGATTCGGCTTCGGCAGGCTCACCCACGTTTTCGCCGGCCAAGTTCGCCGCCGTGCTGCGGTACACATACGCACCCGACTTCTCGTCGCGGCCGAACTCGAGCAACCCACGTGCATGCGCCTCTTCCAGCAGATTGCCGAAGGCGCGAAAACCGTAGTACGTCTCGTTGAAATCGGGCTTCCGACGCTTGATCGCGTTCTTCAATACGGACGCCCAGATCTTGCCGCTGTCGCCCCGTTCGGAAGCGAGCGCATCGAACGTTTGCACCGCAATTTCGACCGCCTTGGTGCGACGTTTTTCGAGATCTTCCTTGTGACGGGTTTTGTCTTCGTCGGGTGTGCGTTTGGTCGCCTGCTGCACGTTCTGTTGCGGGCGCGCCGACTCTCGTTTGGCGACCGCACGCTGACTCTCGCGCACGAGGTCGTCGTAAAAAAAGAACTCGTCGCAGTTCGCGATCAGCAGGTCGGAGGTGGACTGCTGCACGCCGACGCCGATCACCTGCTTGGCGTTCTCGCGCAACTTCGACACCAGCGGTGAAAAATCCGAATCGCCGCTGATGATTACGAACGTATTCACGTGTGATTTCGTGTAGCAGAGGTCGAGCGCGTCGACCACAAGCCGGATGTCGGCTGAATTCTTGCCCGATTGACGCACGTGCGGAATCTCGATCAGTTCGAAATTGGCCTCGTGCATCGCGCCCTTGAAACTCTTGTAGCGATCCCAGTCGCAATATGCTTTCTTCACGACGATGCTGCCCTTGAGCAGCAGGCGTTCGAGCACCAGCTTGATATCGAACTTGTCGTATTTCGCGTCGCGCACGCCGAGCGCGACGTTTTCGAAGTCGCAAAATAGCGCCATGCTGACGGTTTCGTTGGATGACGCCATAAATCTCTCCATTGAAGCGATCGTCGATTTCGACGAATCGCGACCATGATAGCGATTCCAGCGAAGGTGGCCAGCTTTTGTGTTCCGTGCGCACCGACAAGGGCGGCGGAAAGCCGTGGTCGGCGTGAGTGGTGGAGGTGGGTGCTGTCGCCATTCTCATCAGATTTGCAAAGAGCAAAGACAATGGGATAGCGCCACTACATGTCCTGATGACGAATCGTGCCACCTAGCGATGCACGTGTTTCCAGTACGTCGTCGATCAATCCATATTCCTTGGCCTCGTGTGCCGACATGAAGTTATCGCGGTCGGTGTCGCGGGCGATTTCCTCGACGCTGCGCCTGGTGTGCCCGGCCATGATTGCATTCAGGCGTGCCCGTTGATACAGCACCTCTTTGGCTTGTATCTCGACGTCTGCCGCCGTGCCCTGACTGCCGCCGGACGGCTGGTGGATCATGATGCGCGCGTTCGGCAACGCATACCGCTTGCCGCGTTGACCCGCGCTCAGCAGGAACGTCCCCATGCTGGCAGCGAAGCCGGTGCACAACGTCGATACCTGCGGGCGAATGAACTGCATGGTGTCGTAAATCGCGAGGCCGTCATATACCGAGCCGCCCGGCGAGTTGATATAAAAGGAAATATCCTTGTCGGGGTTCTCGGATTCCAGAAACAGCATTTGCGCGACAATCAGACTTGCCGATTCCTCGTTGACCGGCCCGACGAGGAACACGATGCGTTCGCGCAGCAACCGCGAGTAAATGTCGTAAGCGCGCTCGCCGCGACTGGATTGTTCGATCACGGTAGGCACGAGGCCGAGACCAGTGACGGATGGATAGTTGGGATGCATAGGAGTCTCGCGATGGACGGCGCGGATACTCGTTACAAGCTTGTCACAAGCGTGGTGAGCAGCGTGTTGAGCCGCGGCCGGTTCAGAAACCGCGCGCCCCATGCGCCGGTTATTGCTCATTTGACGAAGTAGCGCGCGGCCGCGTGACAGGAATATTTTTGCGTCGGGCTGTCACATCGCCGATTGCCCGCGCGTCAAGTTGAACAGGATACCGAGTACGGCGCGCGCCTGGGCACTATTGCAGGCAGGCAAGGCGCGCTTTTTCATCACGCACGATCTGGAGGTCTACACATGACGGAACAAGGAATCGACAAGGCATCCAGTTTCGAGGCCGTGCGCGCCCGCCTGCTCGCGCTGGCATACCGGATGCTTGGCAGCCGCGCCGAAGCAGAGGACGTGGTGCAGGACGTCTGGCTCAAGTGGCATCTGGCGGATACGCAAGCGGTGCAAACACCGGCCGCCTGGCTCACCACGATCACCACGCGCGCCGCGATCGACCGTTTGCGACACGTGCAGCGCGAACGCGCGTCGCAGCATGCGGGCTGGCTGCCGGAGCCGTGGCTCGACGAGGTGGCGCCATCGGCGGAAGAGCTGGCCTTGCGGGCGGCGGAGATGTCCTACGGGGTGATGCTGCTGCTCGAACGTCTGAAGCCCGACGAACGCGCGGCGTTCGTGTTGCACGAAGCCTTCGATTGCGATTACGCGGAGATCGGAAGAATTCTCGAGCGCACGCCGGCCGCTTGCCGGCAGATCGTCCATCGGGCCAGAACGAAGCTGCAGCGCGCGGGGGCGCCGTTGCAACGGCCCGATCCCGCCGCACATGCGCGGATCGTCGAGCGCTTGCGCGCCGCGCTGGAAGCGCAGGATCGAGCGGGCCTGTTGCGGCTCTTCAGTGACACGCCGCAAGTCGTCAGTGACGTGCCTGTCCTTGCGCCGGTGTGTGCGCCGGTGTGTGCACCTGAGCCGGTCGCGGCAGGGTGGGTGGACACGGTCACGTCGCTTGCACAGCAAGCGAGCAATGCAGAGGTGGTGTCGGTGGAGGGGGCCATGTGCGTCGCCTTGTTCTTCGAAGGCGATGTCGTCGGCATGCTCGACGTGTGGACAAACGGCCGGACGGATGGCTCGACCAGGATCGTCGCGTTGCGCATCGTCACCAGCGCAGCGAATCTGGATGCCGCCAACCGGGTGCTGGGTCGTGCGGCAGTCAAGCGGCTACTCGCACGAATCCAGCAACGCTCGGCACATTCAATTGCGATGAGCCGCGACTTCCCAGTTGATATCGAGGCATAGCACCTGTGTGCCATGCGGCGTATGCGCGGCGATCGAGGCGGTTACGCACAGGTGCGCTTCGTTGATCGACAGGTAGGGCGGCGTCAGATGCACCCGATCCGGTACGCGCATCGCCTGGATAAAGTACGGCCGGCGTTCCCAACTCGCGCCTTCCGAATGCAACAGAGGCCGGAAACGTTTCGCGCGTTGCGATGTGCGTCCTGGCGGCAGCACGTTGTCGCCGATCTGCCTGCCCGAACCGTCGAGCACGAAGCAGCGCGCCGTTTCGCCGAGCGCGAGCAGCGGTGCGGTCGCCTGCGAGATCGACTCGCCGGCAATCAACTGCGCGGCGGCTGTTTCCAGTGCCTTGACGTAAGGTGCGAGCCGCGTCGATTGTGCGCGTTCGCGCGCCGCGACCCGTTCGCGCAGCGCCGCCGAGAGCGAGTCCATCAGGCCGGCCGCTGTCTGCGGTTTGACCGGCTCAACGCTCGGGCCCGCGAAGAACGCGCCCTGCACGAAGTCCACGTTGCATTCGAGCGCGATCAACGCGTCACGCTCGGTGCTCAGGCCACCCATCAGCACCAGTTGCCCGGATTCGTGCAGCAGCGAGACGAGCCCTGGCAGCACGCGTTCAATATGCGAGTGTTCGCTGGCTTGCGCGAGGATGCAGCGGTCGAGTGTGACGATGTCCGGGCGCAGATTCCACACGCGGTCAATGTTCGAATGCTTCGCGCCGAAGCCGTCCAGTGCGATCAGGAAACCGGACTTGCGCAGCGCGTCGATGATCTCGGCAAAGCGCGTGGTCTCGCCGCCTGCCTGCTCGGACACTTCGAGCACCACGCGTTGCGGCGGCAAGCCGAGCGCCTTGAGCCCGGCAAGCAGCGCATCGCCGTAACTGGTGTCCATCAGCGCGGCTGGGTGGAGGCTTAGGAAGAGCCATTCGTCATGGCTGTCGAACGCATTGAAGTTGCCAAGATGCAGCGATTCGGCCAGCCGGCCGAGTTCCAGCAGGTCGCCGCGCCGTGCGGCTTGCGTGAAGACCTCGTGCGACGGCACGTGCTGCGCGTGCTCGTCGTGGGCGCGCAGCGACGCGTGATAGCCGATCGCGCGCCGGTGCGACACCGAGAAAACAGGCTGAAACACGCTGAAGACGGTGTAGGCGCCGTACAGAACGGTGCGCCGCGAGCCTTCGTCGCCGGCCATCGGGCGTGGTGGCTGGAAGCCGGGAGGATCGAGTTCGATCATGCTCATCATGTCAGTCGTGTGAAAGTGGCGGCGCGCTTGCAGGCTCGACGCAAGTCACGCGCACGCGTAGAACGCGAGAGTTTACAGGATAGCCGAGCAAGAACTATGCGCGTACTGCAACACAGCAGGCACACGTGGTAGAGGCGCGTTGATACGACGATCGTGCGCCAGTCCGGATCTGGACCCGCCGCTTCGCACTTTGCTGGTGCGGCGCATGCCCCGTTGCGGATCGGCGGCGAGCGTCACGCGTCTCAGGTCCGCTCCGAAGGATCGGTCTTTTTCGCTGGCGTGCGAATGTCCGGGGACAGTTGCGCGAAGATCCACGACGAGCACGCCGTAATGAACCCAACGCACAGGAACGTCGCGTGAAAGGCGGGCAGCGAGTTGATCGCGGTCACGCGCTGCAACAGACCGGTGAAGGTCGCGAGCAGCGCGCCGGCCACGGTCACGCCGAGACTCATCGAAAGCATCTGGACCAGCGAAAACAGGCTGTTGCCGCTGCTCGCGCCACCAGTGCCCAGGTCCTTGAGCGTCAACGTGTTCATCGCGGTGAACTGCATCGAGTTGACGGCGCCGAAGAACGCCAGTTGCACGAGCCGCAGCCACAGTGGCTGATTCGCAGGGAAAAGTGCGCAGCACCGCGAGCCGTCCGACCGGCAGCAGCATCGCCCCGCCCACGCCCTGCGCGATGCGGAAAATTACCAACGGGTTCAGCGTGTGCGCGTTCGCGCACAGCAATGAACCGACCGCGAACACGAGGATCGCGTTGAAGAACACGCGCCGCGTGCCGAGTTTGTCCGCCAGCCAGCCCGACACCGGGATCATCACTGCCATCGTCAGCGAATAGGCGATCACCACCGACTGCATGCGCAACGGCAACTCGCCGAGGCTCGTCGCCATCGCGGGGAGCGCGGTGTTGACGATGGTCGAGTCGAGCGTCTGCATGAAGAAGCCGGTGGCGACGAGCCACAACATCACGGTGAGCGAGCGGGCCGATGGTCCCGACGGAGCGTTGGCAGCGGAGGCGGACGGGGTCGGCGTCGTGGACATGGAGGGCGGCTAGGCGCGCGGGGACGGGCTGGTACTCGCTATTCCAGGGAAAAGTGCGGCGCCACGCAGCCGCGCCCTCAAGCGTCCGCCGGCAATGCCGCGGCGGCGTGAAAGAACGCTTGTGCGCGGGGATCGTTGCTGAACGCCGCGTGAATCCGGATCCACGGGCTGACCTCCATGTTCGGCCGGAAGTAGCAGCCGGGCACCACCGTCACGCCCAGCGGCACGCCGCACTCCACCAGCCGCTGTGCGTCGGCGACATGCGGCACGCGAGCCCATACGAACTTGCCGCCGACGGGTTTTTCGAAAATCTCCCAGCCGGCGTTTTCGAGCGTCTGAATAGTCGAGCCGAGCGCGTCGCGCATGCGGCGGCGCAGGCGTTCCAGATATTTGCGATACGCGCCGCGCTCCAGCAGCGACACCGCGACCGCCTCGGCAAAGCGCGAGCCGCCGATGCTCGTCAGCATCTTGATGTCGACCAGATCCTTGATGATCGCGTGGCTCGCCACCACGCAGCCGATCCGCAGCGACGACGACAGCGTTTTCGACAGACCCGCGACGTAAATCACGTGCTCGAGCTGATCGAGGGTCGCGAGGCGATCGGTGAGCTCAGTCTGGAAGTCGGCGTAGATGTCGTCTTCGATGATCGAGAAGCCATGCTCGCGCGCCAGTTGCAAAAGCCGGAACGCGACTTGCGGCGCGACCGTGGTGCCGGTCGGGTTGTGGAATACGGTGTTGATGAATAACAGCTTCGGCCGGTGCAGCTTGAGCTGCGCCTGCATCACGTCGAGATCGGGGCCGTTGCGGGTGCGCGCAATGCCGACCAGGTTCACGCCGTGCAGCTTCAGCAGGCCGTACAGATTGTAGTAGCCGGGGTCTTCGACAAAGATCGTATCGCCGGCCTTGAGCATGTAGCGCATCAGCAGATCGAATGCCTGGCTAGCGCCGTTGGTGATCAGGATCTGCGACGTGTCCGCCTGAATGCCCAACTGGCCGATGCGGCTTTGCAGATGTTCGCGCAAGGTCAGATTGCCGAGCGGCGTTGCGTAGTCGACCATGCTCGCCGGGTCGGTGCGCGACACGTGACGGATCGCCTGCGCGATCGCGTCCATGTCGCGCCAGCTTTCCGGAATGGAACCGTTGCCGAGCTTGAGCGTCTCGCCCGGGTAGTTGAACTGCTGCAGCAGATGTCCCGATTCGTCCTCGGCGCGGCGCGGATCGGAAGTGCCCTGGCAACGTGAGGCCGCCGGCTGGCGGTCGGCGACATAGAAGCCCGAGCCGTGTCGCGAGTCGACATAGCCGAGCGAAACCAGCCGGTCATACGCCTCGATCACCGGAAAGCGGCTCACGCCGAAGTCGGCGGCGAACTGGCGAATCGACGGCAGCTTCGAGCCGGGGTGGGCGGCGCGCGAGCGGATCCACGCAGTGACGCCGCTGACGATCTGCTCGGTGAGCGGCACGCCGTTTTCACGGTCGAGCTGGATTTCGAGTTTCATACGAAGGCTTCCTTCGAGCGGCAAGCGGCGAGCAGCATGCTGCGTGTTGTCGAGCGCACTCGAGCCGAAGCGCGTGGCTCGCGACGCAACAGTCGTGTCAACTGTCCGATTTTTCGACTGAACAGTTCCGATGAAAGTGTTCGGAACTGTGCATGGGTATCCGATCATCGCACGTCAATAATCGATACAACAGAAAGTGCGTTGAAGGAGAACGGCAATGCGTGAAGTCCGGATATTCGAATTGGAACAGGACGAGCCGGCGACGGCCTGGCGTGTCGCGCGTCCGTCGATCGTCAAGGTGATCGCGGGCGAGATCTGGCTGACCATCGAAGGCCATAGCGAGGATCACTGGCTCGCTACCGGCGAGTCGATCGAGTTGCCGCGGCGGGCGGTGGCGTGGATCAGTGCGGGTCAGGCGGGGGCGCGCTTCGCGCTGGCGAGCGGCTCCGAGCGCGCCGCGCCCAAGCCGCTGTTCGGACTGCCGGTGTTGAGCTGGCTGTCGCGCGGGATCGGCGCGGTTTGAAGCGCGCAGGCGGCGGCCAACCTTACTCCAGGGCGGCCGCCTCATACTCTCCGATATAGCGCGCACGTGGCCGGATCAACCGGCCATCGCGCGTTTGTTCCATGGCATGGGCGATCCAGCCGACCACCCGGCCCACCGCGAACAGCGTGAACGCGGCGCCGGCCGGCAGCCCCAACACCCGCTCGATGGCCGCAAGCGCGAAGTCGACGGTCGGTTCCGCGCCGGTCGTGTCGCGCACCGTGCGCGCGAGCGTCAGCACTTCAGCGAGCGGCGAGCGCGTCGGCGCGCAATCGGCGAGCATCGTCAGCAGCAGCCGCGCACGCGGGTCGCCGTCCGGATAGAGCGGATGGCCGAAGCCCGGTAGCACGGCTCCGTACGCATACGCACCATGCTCATGGTGCGCCAGGCGATTGGCCAGATAGCGGTCGAGATCGGGTGCGCGCGACGCTTCGTCGAGCAGCGCGGCAATGCGCACCGTCTCGCCGCCATGACGCGGGCCCGCCAGGGCCGCAAGTCCTCCCGCCACCGCGCCGAACAGGTGCGTCCCCGTCGACGTGATGCAACGAACCGTGAAGGTCGACGCGTTCAGTTCGTGATCCGCGCAGGCCACCAGCGCTGCGCGCAGCAGGCCGGCCTGTTGCCGGTTGCGGACATGCCACGCCGCAGCCAGTTGCCGATGCAGCGGCTCGTGCGACGGCGCCGCCGAAATCATCGCGGCGGCCAAGAGCCGCATGACCGCGCAGGCGGTATCGAGTTGCGCATCGCGGCCGAGCGCCCAGACGCGCGGCATTTGCGCCGCGGCCGCCGGGAGCAGCACGAGCGCGCGATCGAGCGGCGTGCTGTCGCTCCACAGCTTGAGCCACGCCGCCCACTGAGCGGCGGCGAGCGGCACGGCCGGCGCATTGGCAAGGCGTCGTGCGCTGCATTCCCACAGCAATGCCGCGACGTCCTCGAGCGACGCGGCGCGCGCCAGCTCCATCGCATCATGGCCGCGATACAGCAGGCGGCCGTCGGCGACCAGCGTGATCGACGATTCGAGTACCGGCACGCCCCAGTCCAGCACCTTCTGCGCGACCTTGCCGGCGCGCTTGCCGTCCTGCTTGCGACGCGCGAGGCGGCGCACCTCGGCGGCATCGTAGAGGCGATGCCGGCCTTGCGCATCCGGCGACGAACTCAGCATGCCGCGGCTTACGTACGCATACAGCGTGGGCAAGCTGATGCCGAGCGTGGCGGCGGCTTCGGTGGCGTTCAAGAAAATGGGAGTCGGCATGGAAATGCGGAGAAACAGAAAAAATCAATATATATTGATTATCATAATCAAGATTGATTGCAGCGGGATGGAATTCTAGACTCGATTCACTTCCTGCTCTGCTATCACCGCCATGATGACCGCCATGACGACCGCGATGACGCCCGAACTCGCTCTGCAACACATCTGGACCGTCGCGGGATGCGATCCGGCCGCGCTCAGTTCCGTCTCCCTGACTGGCGCGGATCCGGGTTTGCCGTCGGTCTATCGGGTCGGCACTCTCGCCTCGGCGACCGTCGCCGCGACGGGCCTTGCGGCGGCTGAATACCATCGGCTGCGCACGGCACGCAGGCAGCAGGTTTCGGTGCAGATGCGGCGCGCGCTGGCGTCGTTTCGCAGCGAACGTTACTTGCGTATCAACGATGGCCCGCCGCCCGCGTTGCGCGATCCGGTCACGGGCTTCTACGAGACTCGCGACGGCCGCTGGATCCAGTTGCATACGAATTTCGCGCATCATCTCCAGGGTGTATTGAAGGTGCTCGGCTGCGACCGCGATCGCGCCGCGGTGGCCGCTGCGATTCGCGGCTGGGACGGCGCGACGCTCGACCAGACGCTCGCCGATGCGGGACTGTGTGCCGCGCTGATCCGCACGCCGGACGAATGGGCCGCGCTCGATCAGGCGAATGCGGTTGCCGGGCTGCCGCTGTTCGAGATCGAACGGCTCGGCGACGCGCCGGTCGAGCCGCAGCGCGGCGCTGTGGGCCGGCCGCTGTCCGGGGTGCGGGTGCTGGACCTGTCGCGCATCATCGCGGGGCCAGTAGCCGGGCGCGCGCTCGCGCATCATGGCGCGGACGTGTTGTTGATCAACGGCCCGCATCTGCCGAACATCGCGCCGCTAGTGATCGACAACGGCCGCGGCAAGCGTTCGGCGCTGGTCGATCTGCGCGACGCCGCCGGGTGCGCGACCTTGCGCGGCCTCGTCGGCGAGGCTGACGTGTTCTTGCAGACGTATCGTCCAGGCGCGCTGGCGGCGCGCGGCTTCGGCCCCGACGAGCTGGCGCGGATGCGGCCGGGAATCGTGTATGTGTCGGTGTCCGCGTATGGACATGAGGGGCCGTGGGCGCAGCGGCGCGGGTTCGATAGTCTGGTGCAGTCGGCGAGCGGAATCGCTTTTACCGAACGGCAGGCGGCGGGTGGTGACGAACCGAGGCATCTGCCGTGCCAGGCACTCGATCATGCGACCGGCTACCTCGCCGCGTTCGGCGCGATGGTCGCGTTGACGCGGCGCGCCACCGAAGGCGGAAGCTGGCACGTGCGGGTCTCGCTCGCGCAAATCGGACGATGGCTGCAGTCGTTCGGCCTGCTCCCCGACGGCTGGCAGGCTGCCGATGTCGCGCTCGACGATGTGCGCGATTGCATTACGACCGTCGAGTCGGAGTTTGGACGTGTGTCGGCAGTGCAGCCGGCCGAGCAACTGCAGGAGACACCTGCTTTCTATGCACTGCCGCCGACGCGCCTGGGCGCGCATGACGCGCGGTGGGTGTGAAGATTCGAGCCTGCTTCGAGCCTGCGCGCGGCGGTTCATGCTGGCACGGATCGTTCGGCTATCGGTCAGCTTGCCGGCGAGCCTCGACCCGGTTGCGCGCCGCAGGCAGCCGCGAACGACAACCCACTTACTTTCTCAACTCCGCCACGAAATCGTAGTAATCGTTCCGACAATACGTGTCGGTCAATTCGATCGCCCGCTGGTCGGCGGTATAGCCCACACGGGTGATCAACAGCAGTGCCTCGTTCGGCGCGATGCTCATTTGCTGCGCGATCTCCTCACTGGCGTTCACCGCGCGAAAATGCTGCAGCGCGCGCACGATCGTCAGCCCGCGCTGTTCCAGAAAGCTGTACAGCGAGTCGCCGATGGCTTGCGGATCGGGAATCACCGCAGCCGGAAAGGTGGAGTTCTCCACCGCCATCACGATGCCATCGGCGAGCCGCAGACGCCGCAGCCGCGTCACCGCGGCGGCCGGCGACAAGCCGAGTTGAATCACTTCGTCGCGATTGGCCGGCGAAATCTCGCGCGACAACCACTTCGAACTCGGTGTGAAGCCTCGCCGCCGCAGCATCTCGCTGAAGCTCGACAGACGCGACAGCGGATCTTCGTAGCGCGGCGTGATGAAGCTGCCCGCACCTTGGGTGCGGCGAATCAATCCCTGCTCGACCAGCAACGCAATCGCCTTGCGCGAGGTGATCCGCGATACACCGAGCGCCTCGGAGAGCACGCGCTCGGACGGCAACGCCTCGCCGGCGTTCCAGCGGTTTTCGTGGATCGCACTGCCGAGCTTGCGAGCAAGTTGCAGATACAGCGGTGTGTCGTTTTCCGGGTCCGGGCGCAAATCGCGCCAGCGGTCTTCCGAGGCAGAAGTCATGGGGCTCAGGCAAGATGGGCAAGCGGCAATTCTATGACATCGGCGCCTCGCGTTATAGCGGGCTTTTGCCTGGGACACCATCGAATGTCCGTCGAGCCGCTAAACTCGTCGCTGTGATTTTTCGTCGCCAGCGCTTTTGCAGCTGCGTTTTCGCGGCTGCATCGTCGTAGCTGCATTGTCGTAACTCATTGTCGTAACTCATTGTCGTAACTCATTCCGCGGGCGGCCACGCGCGGTGGATCGAGCCAATTCGAGGAGAGCCAGCATGACGAGCGATATCGCAAGCGTGAGCCTGCCCGACGGCGAACGCATCCCGGCATTGGGGCAGGGCACCTGGGAGATGGGCGAAGCGCCAGCGCGGCGCGCGGCGGAGATCGACGCGCTGCGTTGCGGAATCGAGTTGGGCATGACGCTGATCGACACGGCGGAAATGTACGGCGACGGCGCGACCGAATCGCTGCTTGGCGAAGCGCTAGCCGGTTTGCGCGAGCAGGTGTTCCTGGTCAGCAAGGTCTATCCGCATAACGCCAGCCGGCGCGGCGTGATCGCAGCCTGCGAGCAGAGCCTGAAGCGTCTGAAAACGGATCGACTCGATCTGTATCTGCTGCACTGGCGTGGCTCGGTGCCGCTCGCGGAAACCGTCCAGGCGTTCGAGGCGTTGCGCGCGGCGGGCAAGATCCGGCATTGGGGCGTCAGCAACTTCGATACCGACGACATGGAAGAACTCGTCGCCACGCCCGGCGGCAACGCGTGCGCGACCAATCAGATTCTCTACAACGTGGCGCGGCGCGGCTCGGAGTTCGATCTGCTGCCATGGCTCGCCGCACGCAAGATGCCGGCGATGGCGTATAGCCCGGTCGATCACGCGCGTTTGCCCAAGCGCTCGCCGCTCGATGACATTGCCGACGTACGCGGCGTCTCCGTGTTTCAGGTGGCGCTCGCGTGGGTGCTGGTCAAGCCTGGCGTCTGCGCGATTCCGAAGGCGGGGCGCGTCGAGCATGTGCGCGATAACTATCACGCGGCGCAACTGCGGTTGAGCGCGGAAGAACTCGCCGCGCTTGATCGCTATTTCAAACCGCCGCGCCGCAAGCGCCCGCTCGAGATGTTGTAGGTGCCGCGGCCGCATCCGCCAGCCGCGGCGGCGTTGTCAGGTGCAGGCGTGGTGCATGTGCACGGAACCCAGCACCGCGACTTCGGCGGGGGTGTGCTTGAGGGCGTCCGCGTCGACCTGGGCGGCGTCCGCGAGGAAATCATCGATGATCGACGACACCGTTATGTCGTTCAGACAAAGCGATACGCGCTGCATCTCGTTAGGCGGTAGCGTCGTGCGCTGACCGAGGAACAGTACGCCGTACTGGTAGCCGTGAATGATGCCGCGGATCGCGCCGACGCACTGACCTTGCGCGACATTGTCGTTGCGCTGTTTGCAGGTCTGGAAGAGCGAGTAGGCCGAAAAGCTGGGGTCGACTGGCGGTGCGGCCTGGGACAGGGTCGGCTGCATGGGTTGCGCCGGGGCTTGAGCGTGAGCGAGCGATGCGAGGCCCAGGGCGGTGACCATCATCAGACCGGTGGTGGCGCGGGCTGCGGAGGGGTGAACGTTTCGTTGCATGTTGTCGGCCCTCATATCGAACGTTGAATCTGATATGAGGCTGCCGCCTCGGATTGGTTCCGTAACACTTGCGCGCGCTGGGTTGTTTTGTGCGTGCGTTGTCTGACGCGTGATTGGTGTGAATGTTTTTGTATGCTTTGCCGGAGTTGGCGCACGAAGGGCGATGCACGCGAAAGCGCTTCGACGACGAAACGCGTGGCCGCGAACACCCTGGCGAGCCACGCTATTCGTTGCGTCCGGCGTTCTCCGGCGCGTTTGCGGCGCCGTCGCCCGCACCATCGTGCGTCACATTGCCCGTAGCGTTGCTCATCATGTCGCGCGACGCGCTCTGCAGTGTGCGCAATGTGTCGACGGGAATATGACAGCGGATTCGATGCGCGCCACCGGGTGGCGCGGCATCGCCAGTGCCGCCGCCAGCGTCGAGAAACGGCGGGTCCTGCTGTTCGCAGATGGCGCCGAGCTTGCGCGGGCAGCGTGTATGAAAGACGCAGCCCGATGGCGGCGAAGCCGCGCTCGGCAGATCGCCGGACAAACGGATGCGGTTGCGGCCGTGCTCGCCGTCGAGTGTCGGGACTGAAGACAGCAGCGCTTCGGTATAGGGATGCTGCGGCCCGTCGAACACCGTCGCTGCCGGCCCGATTTCCAGTAGCCTGCCGAGATACAGCACCGCGATGCGATCGGACAGATAACGTACCACGTGCAGATTGTGCGAGATGAACACGTAGCTGACGCCCCGCTCGCGCTGCAGGTCGGCGAGCAGGTTGAGGATCGCCGCCTGCACGGAGACGTCGAGCGCGGAGGTCGGTTCGTCGCAGACCACCACGCGCGGTTCGCCGGCAAACGCGCGAGCAATCGCCACGCGTTGCTTGAGTCCGCCGGACAACTGGCGCGTGCGCGAGCCAAGGTAGCGTTCGGGCAAACGCACGGCGGCAGTCAACGTGGCGAGGCGTGCGTCGATCGCGGCGCCGCGCAATCCGGCAAGGCGCGACAGCGCGCGGCCGATCAGCCGCTTCACCGAATGCGCGCGATTGAGCGCCGAGTCGGGATTCTGGAACACCGTCTGCAGCGATTTGACCTGCTCGTCGCTGCGTCGTGTGACACGCGCGGCGAGCGGCGCGCCGTCGAGTTCGAGCACGCCGCCCGCATCCGGCGTGAGCAGACCGAGCATCAGTCTCGCGAGTGTCGTCTTGCCGCTACCCGATTCACCGACGAGGCCCAGCGTTTCGCCGCTGGCCAGATCGATCGAGACATCGTCGAGCGCGCGCAGCGCCGCGCCGGATACGTGGAATGTCTTCGAGAGTTTCTGCGCGTGCAGCATGACGCTGGCGGGCCTGCGTGGCGGCACGCCGTCCAGCGGACGAGGCAGCGCTTGTGCGCTCGCGCGTGGCAATTCGATCGCGCGTTCATGGTAGTGGCAGCGCGACATCTGATCGCCATGCGCGGCGTTCAGCCGATACGGCGGCGGCGCTTCGCGGCGGCACCGGTCATCGGCGAGGCGGCAGCGGTCTGCGTAAATGCAGCCTTGCGTGACCGAGCCCGGTGACGGCAAAGTGCCGGCGATCGTATCGAGCCGCTCGCTGTCCTTGCTGCGCCCGGCCGTGGGCAGGCAACGCAACAGTCCGACCGTATACGGATGACGCGGCCTCGCGAAGACGTCCTGCGTCGCGCCTTCTTCGACCAGCTTGCCCGCGTAAAGCACGCCGACGCGCTCGCACATGCGTCCGATCACCGCGAGGTTGTGGCTGATGAAGAGCACGGCGGTGCCAAGTTCCTCGCGCAACTGCGCGACGAGGTCGAGCACTTCCGCTTCGACGGTCGCGTCGAGTCCGGTGGTCGGTTCGTCGAGAATCAGCAGCGCGGGGTTCGACGCGAGCGCCATCGCGATCACCACGCGCTGCTGCATGCCGCCCGACAATTGATGAGGATAACTGTCCATCACCCGCTCGGGCTCGGCGATGCGTACCCGCGCGAGCATCTGCGGCGTGCGTTGCATGGCTTCGTCGCGCGTGGCGCCGGCGGCTTCGAACGCTTCGGACACCTGCCGTGCGATCGTCAGCGACGGATTCAACGCACGCGCCGGGTCCTGATAGACCATCGAGACCGCGTTGGCGCGCATGCTGCGCAACGCATCGGCGCCGAGCTTGTGTACGTCGGCACCGGCGATCAAGACCCGGCCCGCCTTCACCTTGCCGTTGCGGGCCAGATAGCGTAGCGCCGCCATCGCGACCGTCGATTTGCCGCAGCCCGATTCACCGACGAGCCCATACGCTTCACCGCGCCGTACGCGAAACGAAACGTCTTGCAGCACCTCGCGATCGCGGCCGCGTATCCGGTACGTGACCGTCAGGCCGACGACGGTCAGCGCATCCGTGCGATCGCTCTTCGATACGTCGAAGGCGGGAAACGAGGAGGGCGACGGGCCGCTCATCGGTCGAGCACGCCTTGCACGCTGTCGGCGATCAGGTTCACGCCGACCACCAGCGTGGCGATCGCGCACGCCGCGAACACCACGGTCCACCACGCGCCGCCCGCCATCAGCGTGTACGACTCCGACAGCGCGAGACCCCAGTCGGCCGAAGGGGGCTGAATGCCGAAGCCGAGAAACGACAGCGTGGCGACCGCGAAGATCGCGTACCCGAGGCGCACGGTCGCCTCGACGATGATCGGTGGCAACACGTTCGGCAGGATCTCGGCAAACATGATGTACGGCGCGCGTTCGCCGCGCAGTTGCGCGGCGGCGACATAGTCGAGATGCCGTTCGGCGAACACGGCGGCGCGCACGGTGCGCGCGGTGATCGGCGTGAAGGTGAAGCCGATCACGAGGATGACCGTGAAGTTCGACGCGCCGACCGCGGCCAGCGCGAGCAATGCGACGATCACGAGCGGCAGCGCGAGCACGGCGTCGATCGCGCGGCCGACCACGTTGTCCACCCAGCCGTCGAAGTAGCCGACGATCAAGCCGAGCGTCGTGCCCGCCAGCGTGCCGAGCAGCGTCGCGAGCGGGGCGATGGTCAGGATGTCGCGCGCACCGACGATCACGCGTGAAAACACGTCGCGGCCGAGCTGGTCGGTACCGAACCAGTGCATGCGATCGGGCGGCAGCAGCGAGTTGAGCGGGTCCGACGCATAGGGATCGAGGCGCACGATCCACGGCCCGGCGAGCGCGCAGATGATCCACCACGCGACGATGACCACGCCCACCACAAAGGTGGGCGAACGCAGCAGCATGCGCAACTCCTCGAAGCGCGGCTCGCTGGCCGAACCTTGAGCAGGTGGCGTGGCCGGCGGAACGGTGGTGCTCATTCGGCGCTCCTCACCCGCAGCCGCGGATTGAGCAGCACGTGCACTGCATCGGCGACGAGATTGGCGGCCGTGTAGACCACGCCGATCGTCAGCACGCCAGCTTCGAGCATCGGAAAGTCCTTGGCTTTGGCTGCGTTGTAAATCAGCGAGCCGATGCCCTGATAGCGGAACAGCGTCTCGACCACCACGAGTCCGCCGATCATGTAGCCGAGCTGGGTTGCGGCGACCGTGATGGTGGGCAGCAGCGCGTTGCGCAGCACGTGCCGCCAGATCACGATGTGGCGTGGCAGGCCTTTGAGAATCGCGGTGCGCGTGTAGTCCGCATCGAGCGCTTCGACGGTGCCGGCGCGCGCCATCCTCGCGATGTAGCCGAAGAACACCAGCACCAGCGGCAGCACCGGCAGAATCAGATGCCGAAGCTGCTCGAGTGCGTTGGCTTCGGGCGGATACGACGCTTCGATCGGCAACCAGCGCAGCCACACGCCGAACACCAGAATCAGCACGAGCGACGAAACGAATTCCGGCACCACGGTCGCCGACAAGCCGGCAACGCTGATCGTGCGATCGAGCCAGCGCCCCGCGTGCATCGCCGACCACACGCCGCCCGCGATGCCGAGCGGCACCACGACGATGAACGCGAGCAGGCCGAGCTTTGCAGAATTCGCGAGCGCGTCGGAAATGAACGGCCCGACCGGCTCGCGATAGGCATACGAGAGCCCCATATCGCCTCGCACGAAATGCGTGATCCAGCCGATGTACTGGGTGAAGAGCGGACGGTCGGCGCCGAGTTGATGATCGAGCGCGGCGACCGCGCGTGCATCCGCGAGCGGGCCGAGCATCGCGCGGCCGATGTCGCCGGGCAACAGCTGGCCGCCCGCGAACACGATCACTGAGAGTAGCCACAGCGTGATCAACGACAAGCCCAGGCGCGCCGCGAGAAACCGCGCGACGCGGCCCGCGTTGCCGCTCGATAAGCGGGAGGCGGAAGGGGGCGCCGTGGCCGACATCGTGGGCTCCTGTCGAAGGCTGCGCCGGCGCTTACGCGCTCAGCACCGCGCGATCGAAATAGAGTTGCGCGAGCGCGGTGAAGCGTACGCCGCTCACGCCCTTGCGCATCGCGATCAATTGATCGTAGAAGAACGGAATGATGATGGGTGTCTCGTCGAGCAGCAGCGTTTGAATCTGCCCGGCGATTTTTCTCTGCGAGCCGAGATCGACCGCAGCGACGAATTGCGCGACCAGCTGGTCGTATTGCGGATTCCTGAAGTGCGCGGCGTTCCACGTGCCGTTGCTGGTGAGTGGCGCATTCAGGAACACGTTCGGCACGCCGCGATGACCGTAGTCGGTGATGCCGAGCGGCGAGTCGAGCCAATCGGATTTGCCCGGCGTACCCGCGCCGTAGTACAGCGATTGACTCTCGACCTTCAGGTTGATGCGCACGCCGATCGCCTTCGCCGCGTTCTGCACGACGACCGCGAGATCGGGAATCTCCATGTACTTTTCGGTGGTCAGCGTCACGTCGAAGCCGTTTGGCACGCCCGCCTGCGCGAGCAGTTGCTTTGCCTTCGCGATGTCGATCTTGCGTTGCGGAATGCCCGTATCCGATGACGGAAACACCGGCGCAAACGGACTGTCGTTGCCGAGCTGCGCGCGTCCTTTGAAGAGGCCGCGCACCAGCACGTCGCGATCGAGGCACAAGGCCAGCGCCTGGCGCACCCGCTTGTCCTTGAAGAGCGGGTTGTCGTTGCGCATATGAATCTGCCGATGCGCGCTCGACTTCACGCCGACGGCCTTGTAATCCGGATTGTTCAGGATGCCCGCGCCGCCCTGCACGGTGAAGGTGCCCATCACGTCCGCCTGATGGCCTTGCAATGCAAGCATCTGGGCCTGTTCGTCGGCGTAGAACGAAAACTGTACGCGTTGCGGTAACGCTTTGTCGCCCCAATAGTCGGGATTGCGTACGAACGACGCGCCGACCTTCGGCTGATACTTCTCGAACCTGAACGGGCCGGTGCCGATGAAGCTCTTCTCATAGCCGCCCGTATAGCTCGCGGGCAGGATCACGGCGTTGTAATTGTCGGAGGAAACGTAGTAGGGGAAATTGCCGTTCGGCGCATCCAGATGAAAGGCTACCGTGTGCTCGTCGACGACCTTCGCGCCGCCTTTCGACAGCACGCCCTTCAGCACGGAGAGCGCCGCCGAGCCGCTCGCGGGGTCGGCGAGGCGGTCGAACGTGGCCACCACGTCTTTCGCGGTGAACAACTGGCCGTCGTGGAATTTGACGTTCGGACGCAGCTTGAAGGTCCATACGTCGCCGTTGTCGTTCGGCTTCCACGACAAGGCGAGCGCGGGCTTCAGCATGAGCTTTTCGCCGTCGTCGTCGATCAGGAATTCGCCGGTCTGGTTCAGCAGCGCGAGACTGGCGGCGTCGGTCACGGTGAGCGGGTCGACCGCGCCGGCGGGCGTCAGGTGAGCGACGCGGATCGTCTGGCCGGATGCGCCCGGCGCACCTTGCGCCCGCGCTCGCGGCAAGCCCAGCACGCCGCCGCCGGCCAGCCACAGGCCGATTACGCTCGCATAACGCAGCAGCTCGCGGCGCGTGAGACGGCCGGCGCGGAATTCGTCGATGGCGTGGTTGCCATAGGCGTCGGCGGTGAGGCGGGCTGCGTCGAGGGCGAGAGGTCGGTCCACGGGTGTTTTCATCGATGGAGAGTCCAGTCCGTTCTGTTGCCGGTTCTGAAGCGTCGCGCCGGATGCGCGCGACACGCGACTGCTGCGCCACGTCCTGCGGCGCCAGGCTGCGATGACGCTGACGCTGGCTCTGCCGACAGGCTGCGCAAAGCGGTTTCAGTGTAAGCGATTGCTCACGGATGCGGAGCGCTTGCAGCGCCGCCGGGTCGCCGATTGGCGGATAAAAGTGCTGCCGTGTATCGTCGTCACAACGGTCATCACAACGTTTGGCGCACGCGCACCGCGACGCGTTTGACTTATCGCGCGGCGATGCCCGGCCGCCGCCAGCGATGAGACAGCAACGAGCCGATCCAGCACGCCATGAAGGCCGCGACGATGCCGTAACCGATCGCACCGAAGCGCTCGTTGAGGCTCGCCACCGCATCCCATACCCCGCCGCTCAAACCGAGCCTGTCCGATAGCAGTCCCAACGCTTCGACACCGCCGACGACGACCGCCACCACGGCCGAGACCAGCGTGATGCTCGCGTTGTAGTAGAACTTGCGCTTCGGATCGTCCATCGCCCAGCCGTATGCGTGAACCATCAGCACATTGTCGGTCGAATCGACCAGCGTCATGCCCGCCGAGATTGGCGGCGATCAGCATGGCGTACAGCGTGACGAGGCGAGGGCGCAGCGAAGCGGTTGGCGTCATGGATCGCGTGGCCGGGCGTTAGTGATCGTGCGGATGTTTGTGAATCGGATCGACCCAGTAGACCGTTTCAGGCGCTTCCACCGCGTCGATGTTCAGATTGACCACCACCGCCTCGTTGTCGCTGCGCACCAGCACGCATTCGAGTGGGGCGTCGGTGCTGGCGTTGATCTCCTGATGCGGCACATACGGCGGCACGAAGATGAAGTCGCCCGGGCCAGCCTCTGCGGTGAACTCCAGGTGTTCGCCCCAGCGCATGCGGGCCTGGCCGCGCACCACGTAGATCACGCTTTCGAGCGGCCCGTGATGATGAGCGCCGGTCTTCGCGTTGGGGTGGATCGTCACGGTGCCGGCCCAGATTTTCTGTGCGCCGACCCGCGCCGCGTTGATCGCGGCGGCGCGATTCATGCCGGGCGTTTGCGCGGTGTTGCTGTCGAGCTGGTCGCCCCTGATGACCTTCACGCCGTGCTCGCGCCAATCGATGGGCGCACCGGGCTGGTCGGTGCGGTAATGCGGGTGTTCGTGATCCTGGCTCATGGTGGCTCCTCCCAGGCTGGGTGCGTTGGCGCTCGGCGCGGCATCGTCAGGCATTCTGGCACGTTCAAAAACGACTGTGTGGGCAAGCCGCGCCGCGTCGCGCCGCGCACGAAAAAAAGCCCGTTCGGATGGAACGGGCTTTCGACGCATTCGCGTGAGCTGCGGGAGTCGCGGCACACGACGTATGCATTGCGGCGCTTACTTCTGCTTCGCGTTGATCACGGCGTCGGCCACGTTGCCCGGCGTTTCGGCGTAGTGCTTGAACTCCATCGTGTAGGTGGCGCGGCCCTGAGTGGCCGAGCGCAGCGCCGTCGAATAGCCGAACATTTCCGCGAGCGGCACTTCGGCGCGCACCAGCTTGCCGCCACCGCCGGCGATATCCTCCATGCCTTGCACGAGCCCGCGGCGGCCCGACAGGTCGCCCATCACGTTGCCCATGAAGTCTTCCGGCGTTTCCACCTCGACGGCCATCATCGGTTCGAGCAGCACGGGCCTCGCCTTGCGCATCGCGTCCTTGAACGCCATCGAGCCGGCCATGCGGAAGGCGTTTTCATTCGAGTCGACGTCGTGATACGAACCGAAGGTCAGCGTCACCTTGACGTCGACCACCGGATAGCCCGCCAGCACGCCGGCCTTCAGCGTTTCCACGATGCCCTTGTCGACTGCCGGGATGAACTCGCGCGGAATCACGCCGCCCTTGATCGCGTCGACGAACTCGTAGCCCTTGCCTTGCGGTGCCGGCTCGAGCGTGATCACCGCGTGGCCGTACTGACCACGGCCGCCCGACTGCTTGACGAACTTGCCTTCGACATCTTCGACCTTGTTGCGCACCGTCTCGCGATACGCGACCTGCGGCTTGCCGACCGTGGCCTCGACGCCGAACTCGCGTTTCATCCGGTCGACCAGAATTTCGAGGTGCAACTCGCCCATGCCGGAGATGATCGTCTGGCCGGATTCTTCGTCCGTTTGCACACGGAACGACGGATCTTCCTGCGCGAGACGGTTCAGCGCAATGCCCATCTTTTCCTGATCGGCCTTGGTCTTCGGTTCGACGGCCTGCGAAATCACCGGCTCCGGGAAGATCATCTTTTCGAGGATGATCACGTGGTTCGGATCGCACAGCGTGTCGCCGGTGGTCGCTTCCTTCAGGCCGACGGCTGCCGCGATGTCGCCCGCGTAGACCTCCTTGATTTCCTTGCGCTCGTTCGCGTGCATCTGCAGGATCCGGCCAAGGCGTTCTTTCTTTTCCTTGACCGCGTTGTAGACCGTGTCGCCCGAATTCACCACGCCCGAATACACGCGGAAGAAAATCAGCTGGCCGACGAACGGGTCGGTCATGATCTTGAACGCGAGCGCGGAGAACGGGTCGTCGTCTTTCGGATGACGCTCGATCTCGTTGTCGTGCTCGTCGTGGCCGGTGATCGCGGGCACGTCCGCCGGCGACGGCAGATAGTCGATCACCGCGTCGAGCATGGCCTGCACGCCCTTGTTCTTGAACGCGCTGCCGCACAGCATCGGCACGATCTCATTGGCGATGGTGCGCGCGCGGATGCCGTGCTTGATTTCCTCCTCGGTCAGCGCTCCGCCGTGCAGATATTTGTCCAGCAACGTCTCGTTCGCTTCCGCGGCGGCCTCGACCATCTTGTCGTGCCATTCCTTCGCGGTGGCCGCGAGTTCGGCCGGAATATCGCGGTACTCGAACCTGATCCCCTGGTTCTCTTCGTCCCAGAAGATCGCCTTCATCTTGACCAGATCGACCACGCCCTGGAAGTGTTCTTCCGCGCCGATCGGAATCTGGATCGGCACCGCGACGCCTTTCAGACGATCACCGATCTGCCGCTGCACGCGAAAGAAATCCGCACCGACGCGGTCCATCTTGTTGACGAACGCGATGCGCGGCACCTTGTACTTGTTCGCCTGGCGCCACACCGTTTCGGACTGCGGCTGCACGCCGCCGACCGAGTCGTACACCATGCACGCGCCGTCGAGCACGCGCATCGAGCGCTCCACTTCGATGGTGAAATCGACGTGACCCGGCGTGTCGATGATGTTGATCCGGTGTTCGGGGTAGTTGCCGGCCATGCCCTTCCAGAAGGCGGTGGTCGCTGCCGACGTGATAGTGATGCCGCGCTCCTGCTCCTGTTCCATCCAGTCCATCGTCGCCGCACCGTCGTGAACCTCGCCGATCTTGTGGGTCACGCCGGTGTAGAACAGGATGCGTTCAGTAGTGGTGGTTTTGCCGGCATCGATGTGAGCGCTGATGCCGATGTTCCGGTAGCGCTCGATGGGAGTCTTGCGGGGCACGTGAACCTCCTTGGAATAGCGCGCCTGAAATGCTTGCCGGGCGGCAGTCTGCGCGACCCGGAGAGCTTGGGTGCTGCTTTACTGAGATTACAAGCATAGCGCGTCGGGCAGGCTTTTGCAGGAATCTTGCCAGCCGGGTGCGAGCGCCAGCCGGCGGGCTTTTGACGCCCGCGCCGGGACCGCTGGCACGGCTCCGGCTGGATGAAAAAAGCCGGCCCTTTCACAAGGCGCCGGCTTTTTCCGCAAGCGTTGCGACGAAGCGGCGGGGTTCTCCGCTGCCGCAGCTACCGCGGCTTAGTGCAGGGCCGGCAAGCCCTGGATCTGCATGCCCGGTTTGATGCCCTTCGACGTGAACCAGCCTTTGCTCATCTCGAGCGCAAACACGCCGTTGTGCGTCGGGCAGTGATTGTTAGTGGTCTCCGCCTGCATCTCGTCGATGTCGGTGATCGTGCCGTCCGCGCGCATGAACGCGATCGACAGCGGGATCAACGTGTTCTTCATCCAGAAGCAATGCCCGGCGTTCTCGTTGAAGACGAACAGCATGCCTTCGTTCGGTCCGAGATTCGTGCGATACATCAGACCTTGTTCCCGGTCGGCGTCGTTGGCCGCGACGCCGGCGTCGATCACGTACATGCCCGCCGTCAACTTGACGCGTGGAAACTCGCTGGGCTGCTTCGCACCTGGCGGCATCTGCTGCGCACGAGCGGGAACGGCGCTGGTGGCGGCCAACGACAGCGCGGCGAGCGGCAGTGCAACGGCAACAGCGAAACGCGCAATCAACGAGCGCATGGAAAATCGCACGGCATGACTCCTTGCTGGAATTTAACCCGCGAATGTTACGCGAGCGCGTCAAAAACAAAAAGGCAGATCGCCTTGCGGGGATCTGCCTTACAACGCCGTAAGAACGGCAGTGAAGCTATTCTTGACTGCGTTTTTACAACAAACTTACTCCGATGCTGCCGAAGCTGCAGCAGCAGCTGCTGCCTTCTTGTGCGAATGCTTGTGAGCGTGCTTCGTGGTCTTCTTTGCTGCCGGAGCTGCGGCTGCCGGCGAAGCTGCTTCCGGTGCCGAAGCTTGTGCGAATGCTGCCGTTGCGAACAGGCCAGCGACCAGAGCGGCGATCAGTTTGTTCATTTTGTGAATCCTCAGCTTTAGTTAATTAACCAAATGACCCGGTCATATGTAGAGTCAAGTCGGTAAACGTGCCATCCACCTTTCGGTTGACAGCCGTATCGAACAAATTTTCGACACGTCTGCTAGCGCTCGGACTGCCTGCGCTCATCACGAAAATGACTTGCGCAAAGGCCCTTAAGGCTGAATGCCGGATAGCTTTAGGCGGCATCTGGGTCGAATAACGCGTGAGCTTGCGCACCGGTTGACGCGAATTTTCCGGAAAATTTATATCGAAATAGTGGGATGCCGATGCGTGTTTTTACTGCTCTCGCGCACGTGTATGTTTCACGTTTTTTTTCAATAGTTTCACGCGCGCTTTTGTTTGCCGATACAACGAGTTAGCCGAGTGGCTTCGAAGTAAAACGCACAGACGTCAAGCGGATTCGGTGACAGCCAGTGTGCGCGGGTGAGCGTTCAGGCGACACCTTCCCACGGCGCCTTCGACGGCAATTCGACACTCTCTCCTGGCTGCAGTCCGAGTGAAAAAATGTCAAGCGCACCGATGCCCACGCGCACCAGACGCAGCGTCGGAAAACCGACCGCCGCTGTCATGCGACGCACTTGACGGTTCTTGCCTTCGGTGATCGATAACTCGATCCATGTGCTTGGTATCGCGGCGCGATAGCGAATCGGCGGTGTGCGTGTCCAGAGTGTGTCGGTGGGTTCCACGTAATCGGCGCGGCAGGGGCGCGTCACATAATCGCCGAGATCGACGCCGCGTGCGAGCTTCTTTAGCGTGGCTGGATCGACCGCGCCTTCCACTTGCGCCCAATAACGTTTGACGAGTTTATGACGCGGCTCGGCAATTCGCGCTTGCAGCGCGCCGTCGTCGGTGAGTAGCAGCAGGCCTTCGCTGTCGGAGTCGAGTCGCCCCGCCGGATAGACACCCGGCACCTTGATCCAGTCGGCCAGCGACGCACGCGTTTCATGCGGCGAGAATTGACAGATGGTGCCGAACGGTTTGTTCAGTGCGAGAAGGCGCATAGGGCAAATGGCTGAAAGTCGCGCGGACACGGTCGCAACGGCAATGTCGCGACGGCTTCGGGACGGCCGCCGGGGCAGTCGTGAATGGCGCGATGATAATGCATAAGCCGACGTATAAACCCGGCGTCCATTCCTCTATCTTATAAAAGACATAAGACCCATGCACCGGGTTCGGCATTTCGTCCATGTTGGAAAACCCCAAGCCGATGCGCCCGCGTGGCGGCAAACGCGTGGGCTAGAATAACGGCCAGGCCGCTTGCGGGGCGTCCGGCATTGCGCATAGCGAGGAGCGCCCATTTTCGCAGTCTCCCATCTGCTTTCAGCACAGCCTTCACTGGAGTCCGATCATGCCGTATCAGCACATCAAGGTTCCGACTGGTGGTGACAAGATCACTGTCAACGCCGATTTCACGCTCAATGTTTCCGACCAGCCGATCATTCCGTTCATCGAAGGCGACGGTACCGGTCTCGACATCACGCCGGTCATGATCAAGGTCGTGGATGCAGCGGTGGAGAAGGCGTACGCGGGCAAGAAGAAAATTCACTGGATGGAAATCTACGCGGGCGAGAAGTCGACCAGGGTGTATGGTCCCGACGTGTGGCTGCCGGAAGAAACGCTGCAGGTGCTCAAGGAATACGTGGTGTCGATCAAAGGTCCGCTGACCACGCCGGTAGGCGGCGGCATCCGTTCGCTGAACGTCGCGTTGCGCCAGGAGCTCGACCTGTACGTGTGCCTGCGACCCGTGCAGTATTTCAAGGGCGTGCCTTCGCCGGTGCGTGAGCCGGAGAAGACCAACATGGTGATCTTCCGCGAGAACTCGGAAGACATCTACGCCGGCATCGAATGGGCGGCTGAATCGGAGCAGGCGAAGAAGGTCATCAAATTCCTGCGCGACGAGATGGGCGTGAAGAAGATCCGTTTCCCGGATACGTCGGGCATCGGTATCAAGCCGGTGTCGCGCGAGGGCACGGAGCGTCTGGTGCGCAAGGCGATCCAGTACGCGATTGACAACGATCGCCGTTCGGTCACGCTGGTGCACAAAGGCAACATCATGAAGTTCACCGAAGGCGCGTTCCGCGACTACGGTTATGGCCTCGCGCAAAAGGAATTCAGTGCCGAGCTGATCGACGGCGGTCCGTGGATGAAGGTCAAGAATCCGAAGACGGGCGGCGACATCGTCGTCAAGGACGTTATCGCTGATGCGTTTCTGCAACAGATCCTGCTGCGCCCGGCTGAATACGACGTGATTGCCACGCTGAACCTGAACGGCGACTACATCTCCGATGCGCTGGCCGCGCAGGTCGGCGGGATCGGCATCGCGCCGGGCGCGAACATGTCGGACTCGGTCGCGATGTTCGAAGCGACGCACGGCACCGCGCCGAAATACGCGGGCAAGGACTACGTGAATCCGGGTTCGGAAATTCTTTCGGCGGAAATGATGTTGCGCCACCTTGGCTGGACTGAAGCGGCGGACCTGATCATCAAGTCGATGGAGAAATCGATTCTGCAGAAACGCGTCACCTACGACTTCGCGCGCCTGATGGAAGGTGCGACGCAGGTCTCATGCTCAGGTTTCGGCCAGGTGCTGGTCGAGAACATGTAAGGCGAAGCGGACTGGCGTGATTCATTTCGCATAGACCGCCCCGGCGCCGCGAGGCGGCCGGGTCATTTTTTTGCCTGCCGGCGTGAGCACCCGGCACGGCCGACACGGTCGCAAACAAGCACCGGGCACACCACCGCAGCGCGACTGCAGCGACGTGTCCGATAGTTGGGACCGCGTCTGTCCGACAAAGACGAAGACGGGGCGCGCAAAAAAAGAAACCCGACACGAAGCCGGGTTTCAAAAAGCACGGGTATCGAACGATTTCAGGCGGGTGCCTGAATGTTCGATGCCTGTTTGCCCTTCGGACCTTGCACGACCTCAAAGGTGACCTTTTGGCCTTCTTTGAGCGTCTTGAAGCCATTCATCTGGATGGCCGAGAAGTGTGCAAACAGATCTTCACCACCTTCGTCCGGCGTGATGAATCCGAAACCTTTTGCGTCGTTAAACCATTTGACCGTACCAGTTGCCATTCCAACTTCCCCTGTAACTCATGTCACTACCACGAGCCCTCGAAAAGCTCGACGACCGCGCGATGCAGTCGCTCCCTCCTCACAAGCTCACCATCGGCATTTTTTCGAAATTATGGCGCAGTGAAAAAAGTGCCAGCTTGATTGTTGGGGCTCTTTATTCGAGTGTCAAGAAGATTTTGAGATGTCGGTTGTGCCGTTGCAAACAGGCGCTTTCCAGGGTTTTTCCCGCTTCCCTTATGTGCGGTGGCGCAAGCGGTGCGGCTTGAAAAGTCGCATAATCGACCCACATGCCGTGCTACGGGTTGCCGCTGCCGCCCGCCCGCGGCGAGCGCCGACAGCCAGCGCCAGCAGGTTGTGCGATACTCGATCCGACTGCGGTGCAGCACGGCCGCGCTACATCACTGGATCGGGGCCGGCTCCGCAATCGGCTCGTCGAATCGCGCACGCCTTGCGGGTCATCACCCATCAGGCGGCGAACGGGCTCACCGGCCGGACGGCCGGGTTTTGACAGGATTGCGGGCCTGTCCTAGTTGTTTAGAATGGGTGTATGGCGATTATCCCGGACAAGCAGGACGGCACCGTACTGGAGCGGCAGGAGCAGAAACTCAAGCCGCCCTCCATGTACAAGGTGGTGTTGCTGAACGACGACTTCACGCCAATGGAATTTGTCGTGATGATCGTGCAGGAATATTTCAATAAGGATCGCGAAACCGCAACGCAAGTCATGTTGAAGGTGCATCGCGAAGGCAGGGGAGTTTGTGGGGTCTATACGCGGGACATCGCGTCGACCAAAGTCGAGCAAGTCGTTACCCACGCACGGCAGGCCGGGCATCCGCTGCAGTGTGTGATGGAGGAAGCATGATTGCCCAGGAACTGGAAGTCAGCCTGCACATGGCGTTCATGGAAGCACGCCAGGCGCGGCACGAGTTCATAACGGTCGAACATCTTTTGCTGGCACTGTTGGACAATCCGACCGCCGCGGAGGTGTTGCGTGCATGCGCGGCCAATATCGAGGATCTGCGCCAGAACCTGCGCAACTTCATTCATGACAACACGCCGACCGTGCCAGGCACGGACGACGTCGACACGCAACCCACGCTGGGTTTCCAGCGGGTGATCCAGCGCGCGATCATGCATGTGCAGTCCACCTCGAATGGCAAGAAGGAAGTGACCGGCGCGAACGTGCTGGTGGCGATCTTCGGCGAGAAGGATTCGCATGCTGTGTACTACCTGCAACAACAGGGCGTGACGCGCCTCGATGTGGTGAATTTCATCTCGCACGGTATCGCCAAGACGAGCAGCACGGACGCCGCGAAATCGAGCGACGCGAATGCCGAGTCCGACGAAGCTGCCGCGCAGAAGGAAACGCCGCTCGCCCAGTTCACGCAGAACCTCAACCAGATGGCGAAAGACGGCCGCATCGATCCGCTGATCGGGCGCGAGTCGGAGGTCGAGCGGGTGGTGCAGGTGCTGTGCCGTCGCCGCAAGAACAATCCGCTGCTGGTCGGCGAGGCCGGCGTGGGCAAGACGGCGATCGCCGAAGGTCTGGCGTGGCGCATCACGCGCGGCGAAGTGCCGGACATCCTCGCGGATGCGCAGGTGTATTCGCTCGACATGGGTGCGCTGCTGGCCGGCACCAAGTATCGCGGCGACTTCGAACAACGCCTGAAGACGGTCCTCAAGGAATTGAAGGAACGCCCGCACGCGATCCTGTTCATCGACGAAATTCATACGTTGATCGGCGCGGGCGCTGCGTCGGGCGGCACGCTGGATGCATCGAATCTGCTGAAGCCGGCGTTGTCGTCGGGCACGCTCAAGTGCATCGGCGCGACCACGTTCACTGAATATCGCGGCATCTTCGAAAAAGACGCGGCACTGTCGCGCCGTTTCCAGAAGATCGACGTGACCGAGCCGACCATCGAACAGACGGTGGCGATCCTGCGCGGCCTGAAGTCGCGTTTCGAAGAGCATCACGGCGTGAAGTATTCGTCGGGCGCGCTGTCGGCGGCTGCTGAGTTGTCGGCACGCTTCATCACCGACCGTCATCTGCCGGACAAGGCGATCGACGTGATCGACGAAGCGGGCGCGGCGCAACGCATCCTGCCGAAGTCGAAGCAGAAGAAGACCATCGGCAAGAACGAGATCGAGGAAATCATCTCGAAGATCGCGCGTGTCCCGCCGCAAAGCGTGTCGCAAGACGATCGCAGCAAGCTGCAAACGCTCGACCGCGATCTGAAGAGCGTGGTGTTCGGGCAGGACCCGGCCATCGACGCGCTGTCGGCCGCGATCAAGATGGCGCGTGCCGGTCTTGGCAAGCTGGACAAGCCGATTGGCGCGTTCCTGTTCTCCGGGCCCACGGGCGTCGGCAAGACGGAAGTGGCCAAGCAGCTGGCGTTCACGCTGGGCATCGAGCTGATCCGCTTCGACATGTCGGAATACATGGAACGTCATGCTGTCAGCCGGTTGATTGGCGCGCCGCCGGGCTATGTCGGTTTCGACCAGGGCGGCCTGCTGACCGAAGCCGTCACGAAGAAGCCGCATTGCGTGCTGCTGCTCGACGAAATCGAGAAGGCGCATCCGGACATCTACAACGTGCTGCTGCAGGTGATGGACCACGGCACGCTGACGGACAACAACGGCCGCAAGGCTGACTTCCGCAACGTCATCATCATCATGACGACTAATGCGGGCGCCGAGTCGATGGGCAAGGCGGTGATCGGCTTCACGAACCGCCGCGAAACTGGCGACGAGATGGTCGACATCAAGCGGATGTTCACGCCTGAGTTCCGTAACCGTCTGGACGCGACGATCAGCTTCCGTTCGCTCGATGAAGAAATCATCTTGCGCGTGGTCGACAAGTTCCTGATGCAACTGGAAGATCAGTTGCACGAGAAGAAGGTCGACGCGCTCTTCACCGACGCGTTGCGCAAGCATCTGGCCAAGCACGGTTTCGATCCGTTGATGGGCGCGCGGCCGATGCAGCGTCTGATTCAGGACACGATCCGTCGTGCACTGGCCGACGAGCTGCTGTTCGGCAAGCTGATGAACGGCGGCCGCGTATCGGTCGACGTCGATGCGGAAGACAAGGTGCAGTTGACTTTCGACGAGCATCCGGCGCCGCGCAATCCGAATCCGGAAGCGGTCGAAATCGAATAAGGCGCGCAGCGGGCGTCTGATTTGATCTGAAAACAGAACGGCGCGGTTTCAACCCCGCGCCGTTCTGCTTTTTTGCGTTCAGCTTTGCTTCGGGTCCGCAGCCGAAGGCGCGAAGCAATCCAAAGCAATCCGAAATAATCGATCAGTGCTTGCCGGTGCTGCCGAACCCATTCGCGCCGCGCTCGCTTTGCTCGAAGTCGTCGACGATATTGAAAGCGGCCTGCACGACCGGCACGATCACCAGTTGCGCGAGACGTTCCATCGGATTCAGTACGAACGTCGTCTCACCGCGATTCCACGTCGAAATCATTAGTTGACCTTGGTAGTCGGAGTCGATCAGGCCGACCAGATTGCCGAGCACGATCCCATGCTTATGCCCCAATCCCGAACGCGGCAGAATGAGCGCCGCGTAGCCCGGGTCGGCGACGTGAATCGCGAGGCCGGTGGGCACCAGCGCGGTTTCGCCGGGCTTCAGCGTCAATGGTTCATCGAGGCACGCGCGCAGGTCGAGGCCGGCGCTGCCGGTGGTGGCGTAAGCCGGGAGCTGTTCGCGCATGCGCGCGTCGAGAATCTTCAGGTCGAGTTTCATGCAGAGTGGAGTGAGGTTAGGGCGTGGCGTTAGAGCCGAGCTGGAACGCGTCGGCGAGAAGTTCGTAAGAGCGCACCCGTGCGCGATAGCTGCCTGCGACGGTGAGCACGATCAGTTCGTCGGCCTGGAACTGTTCCTGCAATGCGTGGAGCCGTTCAGTGACGGTTTCCGGCGTGCCGATGATGCTGCGCTGCTTTTCCCGCTCGATCACGAGCTGCTCGCGCTCGCCGTACTCCTGCGCGATGGCCTGTTCGATAGTCGGAATGGGTTCGTTCAGGCCATATGCCATTTGCACGCGGCGTAGATCGACGGCTTTTTCGAGGTCGGCGGCTTCCTGCTCGGTATCCGCGCAGATCACGAAGACGGCAGCGGCCAGATACGGCTTCTGCGCCGCGCTGCTCGCCTGGAATCGCTCGCGATAGGAGAGTGCCACCTGCTCGCCGAAGTGCGGATTGATGAAATGCGCGAACGAAAACGGGATGCCGAGCTGTGCCGCCAGCAGGCTGCCGAACTCGCTTGAACCGAGCATCCACAGTTGCGGGCGCGTCTCGATCTGCGGTTGCAGCAGCACGCCATAGGCGAGGTGACCCGTGGGTAGTGTGCCGTGTATCAGGCCGACCAGATCGGCTACCTGCTGCGGGAACAGGTCGCCGCGATTGTACTCGCCGGCGGCGACCGCTTGCGCCGTGCGCATGTCGCCGCCCGGCGCGCGTCCCACGCCGAGATCGATACGATTCGGGAACAGCGCCTCGAGCATCATGAATTGCTCGGCGACCTTGAACGGGCTGTAGTACGGCAGCATCACGCCGCCCGAGCCGAGGCGAATTCGCTTGGTCACGCTGGCGAGGCGCGCCAGCATCACTTCGGGGCAGGGATTCGATACGCCGCGCAAGCCGTGATGCTCGGCGCACCAGTAGCGTGTATAGCCGAGGTCGTCGGCGAGTTGCGCGAGGTCGATGGTGGCGGCGATCGCGTCCGCCACCGTCGACCCGGCGATCACAGGTGTTTGATCGAGCACGGAAAGTAGCGTCATGTCAGTACGGCTCCAGATGATTCCATGCGTCAGAGCGATGCGCGGCCACTACGTCGACACGCCGACCCATGTTCAGAGAATCAGACTTGCGTCGGGCAGACGCTTCGCGATCTCCGCGATCAGCGCGCGCGCAAGTGTCTGCTTGTCGGCGCGCGGCAGCTTCGTGGCGCCGTCCGCTTCAAACAGAATCACTTCATTGTCGTCGCGGCCGAACGTGAGAGGCCCGAGATTGCCGATCAGGAGCGGTACGTTTTTGCGTACGCGCTTTTCTTCGCCATGGACTTCGAGGTTGCCGCTTTCGGCCGCGAAGCCGACCGCGAACGGCGGATGCGGCAGCTTCGCCACCGACGCCAGAATGTCCGGATTCTCGACGAAGGTGAAGCTCGGCAGCGCATTGCCGGCGGTCTTCTTGAGCTTGTGCTCGCTGGCGTGATCGACGCGCCAGTCGGCCACCGCCGCAACGCCGATAAAAATGTCGGCGTCCGCGACTGCGCGCATCACTGCATCATGCATCTGCTGCGCGGTTTGCACGTCCTCGCGGAACACGCCCCACGGCGTTTCCAGCGCGACCGGTCCGGCGATCAGATGCACGTCGGCGCCGGCCTGTTGCGCGGCGCGAGCCAGCGCGAAACCCATCTTGCCGCTGGAACGATTGGTGATGCCGCGCACCGGGTCGAGCGGCTCGAAGGTCGGCCCGGCAGTCAACAGCACGCGCCGGCCGGACAGGATCTTGGGCGAGAAGAACGAGGCGATCGCTTCGTAGGTGGCTGCGGCTTCGAGCATGCGCCCGTCGCCGATTTCGCCGCACGCCTGCGGGCCGGAGTCGGGCCCCAGCACCTCCGCGCCGTCCGCGCGCAGTTGCGCGACGTTGCGCTGCGTCGCCGGGTTCTGCCACATCTGCCGGTTCATCGCCGGCACGACGAGCAGCGGACAGTCGCGTGCGACGCACAGCGTCGACAGCAGGTCGTCGGCCATGCCGTGCACGAGTTTCGCGAGGAAGTCGGTGGAGGCGGGCGCGATCACGATCGCGTCCGCTTCACGCGACAGATCGATGTGCGCCATGTTGTTCGGCACGCGAGCGTCCCACTGGCTGGTGTAGACCGGGCGGCCCGAGAGCGCCTGCATGGTGACGGGGGTGATGAACTGGGTGGCCGCGTCGGTCATCACGACCTGCACGCTCGCGCCTGCCTTGGTCAAGAGACGCGTGAGTTCGGCGATCTTGTAGCAGGCGATGCCGCCCGTCATGCCGAGGACGACGTGTTTGCCTGCGAGTTCTGCGGTTGCCAACGAAAGCCTCCGACAAAGCGTGGTGGCGGGCCGCGGCGTGGGACATTGGACCCTCGCCGCCGCGCCCTTCAAACCGGACCCAAACGCGCAGCTCAGCGCCCGGCGTCAATGACGTTTAGCGTGAACTGCGTACGCGCCGCAACTCGTCGAGTACAAGCAGGATAGCGCCGATCGTAATCGCGCTGTCGGCGAGATTGAACGCCGGCCAGTGCCATCCGCGCACGTGGAAGTCGAGGAAGTCGATCACGTGGCCATACGCGAGCCGGTCGATCACGTTGCCGAGCGCGCCGCCGAGGATCAGCGCGAGCGCCGTGCAGAACATTTTCTGTCCGGCATGGCGCTTGAGCAGATAGCAGATCACCAGTGCGGCGACCACGCCGAGCGCGGTAAATGCCCAACGTTGCCAACCACCCGCCATCGCGAGGAAGCTGAACGCCGCGCCGCGGTTGTACACGAGGATCAGGTTGAAAAACGGCGTGACCTCGTGGGGCACACCGTAGGCGAACACCTTCTGGACTGCGATCTTCGTCAACTGGTCGAACAGGATGACGATCAGCGCGATGCCCAGCCAGGGTGCCAGCGAACCGCTCGCGCCGGACGTTTTCGACGACGTTTTCGACATGGTTCTCGCCATTATGCCGCGCTCCGCGGTTCGCCATCGCCGAACAGGTTGCTGAAGCAGCGGCCGCACAGCGACGGGTGTTCGGCGTGCGCGCCGACGTCCGCGCGGTAGTGCCAGCAACGTTCGCATTTCAGGTACTTCGAAGCGATCACTTCGACGCCTTCTTGCGCTTCGCTGTCGACCTTCGCGACGGTTGCCGCCGACGTGATCAGCACGAACTTCAGGTCGTCGCCGAGGCTCGAGAGCGCATCGTAACGCGCGCCGCTCGCGCGGATTTCGACTTCCGCCTGCAGCGACGAGCCGATCAGATTCGCTACACGCGCTTCTTCCAGCGCCTTGGTCACGTCGCTGCGCGCGGCGCGTAGCAGTGTCCACTTGTCGAGCAGCGTGCCGGCGTCCGGCATCACCGGGAACGCGTGATACGTCTCGGTGAAGATCGTTTCGCTCGCCGGCTGGAACACCTTCCACGCTTCTTCCGCGGTGAACGACAGGAACGGCGCCATCACCCGCAACAGGCCATGCGCGATGTGATACAGCGCGGTCTGCGCCGAACGGCGCGCGACGGAATCCGCCGCGGTGGTGTACAGGCGGTCCTTCAGCACGTCCAGATAGAAGCCACCGAGGTCTTCCGAGCAGAACGTCTGCAACTTGGCGACCACCGGGTGGAACTCATACTTCTCGTAGTGCGCGAGGATGTCGTTCTGCAGGTTCGCCGACAGCGCCGCCGCATAGCGATCGATCTCGAGCCAGTCGTCCACCGGGCGTGCGTGCTGCGCGAAGTCGAAGTCCGACAGATTCGCGAGCAGGAAGCGCAGCGTATTGCGGATGCGGCGATAGCTTTCCGTCACGCGCTTCAAGATTTCCTCGGAGATCGCCAGCTCGCCCGAGTAGTCGGTCGAGGCGATCCACAGGCGGATGATTTCCGCGCCGAGACGGTTCGCCACTTCGTGCGGGTCGATACCGTTGCCGAGCGACTTGCTCATCTTGCGACCTTCGCCGTCGACCGTGAAGCCGTGCGTGAGCAGCGCGTTGTACGGCGGGCGGCCGTCGAGCATCGAAGCGGTCAGCAGCGACGAGTGGAACCAGCCGCGGTGCTGGTCCGAACCTTCCAGATACAGGTCGGCCGGGAATTGCAGTTCGTCCTTGTGCGAGCCGCGCAGCACGTGCCAGTGCGTGGTGCCGGAATCGAACCAGACGTCCAGCGTGTCGCGGTTCTTCTCGTACAGGTTGGCGTCGTCGCCGATCAGCTCGCGCGCATCGAGCGTTTGCCACGCCTCGATGCCGGCCTGCTCGACGCGCTGCGCGACCTGTTCGAGCAATTCCAGCGTGCGCGGATGCAGCTCGCCGGTTTCCTTGTGCACGAAGAACGCCATCGGCACGCCCCATTGGCGCTGGCGCGACAGCGTCCAGTCCGGCCGGTTGGCGATCATGCTAAAGAGACGCTGCTTGCCCCACGCCGGATAGAACGCGGTGTTCTCGATGCCTTCCAGCGCGGTCTCGCGCAGGGTCTTGCGGGCGTCGTTCGGCTTCACGTCCATGCCGGCGAACCATTGCGACGTGGCGCGATAGATGATCGGCGTCTTGTGGCGCCAGCAGTGCATGTAGCTGTGCGTGGACTTCTCGGTGCGCAGCAGCGAGCCGGCGCCTTGCAGCGCCTCGACGATCTGCGGATTGGCCGTCCAGATCGACAGGCCGCCGAACAGCGCGAGCGATTCGATATAGCGGCCGTCGCCCATCACCGGGTTGATGATGTCGGAGTCCGCCATGCCGTGCGCCTTGCACGACACGAAGTCTTCCACGCCGTACGCGGGCGACGAGTGCACGATGCCCGTGCCGGTTTCGGTCGTCACGTAGTCGCCGAGGTAGACCGGTGCCGTGCGCTTGTAAGCGGGATGCGCGGCCGCGAGCGGATGGTTGAAGCGCAGATTGACGAGCCTGGCGCCCGGCGTGGTGGCGATGATCGTGCCTTCCAGCTTGTATTGCTTCAGGCACGCTTCGACGCGCTCCTGCGCGAGGATCAGCAGACCGCGCGGCGTGTCGACCAGCGCGTAGACGATGTCCGGATGCAGGTTCAGCGCCTGGTTGGCGGGGATGGTCCACGGCGTGGTGGTCCAGATCACGATGCCGCCTTCGGCGCGCGGCAGCGCGGCGAGGCCGAAAGCCTGGGCGGTCTTTTCCGGCTCGGCGAAGCCGAACATCACGTCGATGGTCGGATCGACCTTGTCCTTGTACTCGACTTCCGCTTCGGCGAGCGCCGAGCCGCAGTCGAAACACCAGTTGACCGGCTTCAGGCCGCGGAACACGTAGCCCTTTTCCATGATCTTCGCGAGCGCGCGGATTTCGCCGGCCTCGTTTGCGAAGTTCATCGTCTTGTACGGATTGTCCCAGTCGCCGAGCACGCCCAGGCGCCGGAAGCCGGCCTTCTGCTTCTCGATCTGCTCGGTCGCGTAGGCGCGCGCCTTCTGCATCACTTCGGCGGCCGGCAGCGACTTGCCGAACTGCTTTTCGATCTGGATTTCGATCGGCATGCCGTGGCAGTCCCAGCCCGGCACGTAGACCGCGTCGAAGCCCGCCAGATTGCGCGCCTTGACGATCATGTCCTTCAGGATCTTGTTCACCGCGTGGCCGAGGTGGATGTCGCCGTTCGCATACGGCGGGCCGTCGTGCAGGATGAACTTCTTGCGGCCGTTGGAAGCGGCGCGGATCTTCTCGTAGATCTTGCGTTCCTGCCAGTCCTTGACCCATTGCGGCTCGCGCTTGGGCAGGTCGCCGCGCATCGGGAACGGCGTGTCGAGCAGGTTGACCGGGTAGCGGGCCTGCGGTTTCGAATCGGCTTTCTTGTTGCTCATGATGTGGTGGCGGTGAATTCGTTCTATGCGCAGCGGAGCGCGGGTTGCGCACGATGCGCGTGGGCGTGTGGCGCGCCCGGCGGGTTTCTCGCGTGATCCACGGACGCCCTTCGATGCGCGCGGCGACGGCACATGCGGCGCCCAGCGCTCGCCTGCACCGCGGCGGTTATCTAATTCGGTCGGTGGCCGAGGTGGCGAAACCGGTGGAACGGCTGCCCGGCGTGCCGGCGCCGACGGCCGCGAACCATGCGCGCGCATTGGCGACGTCGCGCGCAATGGCGGCGGTCAGCGTTTCAAGGTCGACGAACTTCTCCTCGTCGCGCAGCTTCTTCAGGAATTCGACCCGCACGAGTTTGCCATATGCATCTCCGTGCCAGTCGAGCAGGTGCACTTCGAGCAATACGCGGCCGGAGTCGTCGACGGTGGGGCGCAGGCCGAGGCTCGCCACGCCCGGCAACGGCTCGTCCGTCACGCCGTGCACGCGCACGACGAAGATGCCGGCGAGCGCCGGACGCTTATGGGCGATCGGCAGATTGAGCGTGGGAAAGCCGAGATCGCGGCCGAGCTTCATGCCGTGCACGACGTGGCCGCTGATCAGGTAGTCGCGGCCGAGCGCGGCGCGCGCCGCGTCGAGGTCGCCCGCGACCAGCGCCGCGCGCACGCCGGAGCTGGAAATGCGCGCACCCGACGGATCGGCGACCGTGGCCATCTGCTCGACTTCGAAACCGTACTGCTGGCCCGCGGCCTTCAGCGATGCGAAATCGCCCGCGCGCTTCGTGCCGTAGCGGAAGTCGTCGCCGATCATGATCCAGCGCGCATGCAGCCCCTTGACGATGATCCGCTCGACGAACGCGTCCGGCGACTGGCTCGCGAACGTGTGATTGAAGTGCTCGACCACCACCCGGTCGACGCCGTTGGTGCGCAGCGCCTCCAGCTTGTCGCGCAGCATCGCGATGCGCGGCGGCGCGCCGGCCGGATTGAAGAACTCGCGCGGGTGCGGCTCGAAGGTCATCACGCAGACGGGCAGGCCGCGCGCATCGGCGGCCGCGCGCACATGGGCGAGCAAAGCCTGATGGCCGCGGTGGACACCGTCGAAGTTGCCAATGGTCAGTGCGCAGGGCGCACGGCTTTCAGCATTGGGAAGACCGCGGAAGACTCTCACGATAACGGGTGGCAGTGGGGCGGCCAAGGTGCCGCAAAACAAATGATTATAAACGTTCGGCGTTGGAGACGGCTGCGCGTCGCGGTTCCGGTGTTGCCGAATGATAAAATCCGCGGATGAAAAAACTCGTCATCCTGATTTCCGGACGGGGCAGTAACATGGAAGCCATCGTTCGCGCCTGCGCGCGTGAAGGCTGGCCGGCGCAAGTCGCCGCTGTGATTGCCAACCGTCCTGATGCCGCGGGCCTTGCGTTCGCGACGTCGCATGGCATTGCCACGGCGGTGGTCGATCACCGCCAGTTTCCCGACCGCGACAGCTTCGACGCCGCGCTCGCCCAGGTTATCGACGGCTTCGCGCCTGATCTGGTGGTGCTCGCCGGCTTCATGCGGGTGCTCACGGCCGGCTTTGTCGATCATTACGCAGGACGCATGCTGAACGTCCATCCGTCGCTGCTGCCGAGCTTCCCGGGCCTGAAAACCCACCAGCGGGCGCTCGACGCGGGCGTGCGGTTGCACGGCGCGTCGGTGCATTTCGTCACGTCGCAACTGGACTACGGGCCGATCGTCGTGCAGGCGGCGGTGCCCGTCGAAACCGGCGACACCCCGGCCACGCTCGCCGAGCGCGTGCTGGCAACCGAACACATTATTTATCCACGCGCGGTGCGCTGGTTCGTCGAAGGGCGCCTGGCTCTCGACGGCCTGCGCGTCACGCTTACGCCGCCTGAGCCGCAATGGCTCTTTGCCGGTCATACCGCCGGAGAGGGCGCATGAGATTGCATGGTTTTCTGATTGGACAAACCGAGACTTTGCTGGCCGAAGTGCTCAGGCTAAACGGCCCCGCCGACGCCACCACCAGCCGCTTTTTCCGCGCCCATCCGAAGCTCGGACACGGCGAGCGCGGCGTGATCGCCGAGGCGGTGTTCGCGGTGCTGCGTCGCCGGATGGAATTCGCCCACCTCGCCGAAAGCGGCACGGGCAGCCCCGCACGCCGCATGGCTCTGCTCGGCCTGATGCAGACTGCGGGTCGCACGGCGCTCAAGCCGTTCGTGTCGGAAGCGGAGTCGAAGTGGCTCGAACATGTCGCGATGATCGACCCGGAGAGCCTGCCGCTGCGGATTCGCCTGAATCTGCCCGACTGGATCTGTCAGGCGCTGGGCACGCGTTTCGAAGCCGCGGAGCTGGCGCAACTGGCCGCCGCGCTGAACTACCCGGCGCCGCTGGATCTGCGCGCGAACCCGATCAAGGCGAGCCGCGACGACGTGCTGGGCGCGCTGTCGAACGCCGGCATCGAGGCCGGCGCGACGCCGTTCGCGCCGTTCGGCGTGCGGGTGGTCGGCAAGCCGCCGCTCACCAAGCTCGACGCGTTCCAGCACGGCTGGCTCGAAGTGCAGGACGAAGGCAGCCAGTTGCTGTGCTCGCTGGTCGCGCCCAAGCGCGGCGAGATGATCGTCGACTTCTGCGCGGGCGCCGGCGGCAAGACACTGGCGCTGGGCGCGGCGATGCGTTCCACCGGACGTCTGTATGCGTTCGACATTTCCGAGCGGCGCCTCGCCAAGCTCAAGCCGCGCCTCGCGCGCAGCGGGCTGTCGAACGTGAATCCGGTGTTGATCGACAGTGAACATGACGCGAAGATCAAGCGCCTCGCCGGCAAGATCGACCGCGTGCTGGTCGATGCGCCGTGCAGCGGCCTCGGCACGCTGCGGCGCAACCCCGACCTGAAGTGGCGCCAGTCGCCGGAATCGGTCGCCGAGCTGGCGCCGAAGCAGGCGTCGATTCTGGCGAGCGCGGCGCGTCTGGTGAAGAAGGGCGGCCGTCTGGTCTACGCCACCTGTTCGATCCTGGAAGCCGAAAACGAGGCCGTGGTGCAGCAGTTCCTCGCCGACCATCCGGATTTCGCGCTGGTGCCCGTACGCGATGTGCTCGCCGAGCAGCGTATCGATCTGGAAATGGGCGACTATCTGTCGCTGTGGCCGCATCGCCACGCAACCGACGGCTTCTTTGCCGCCGTGCTCGAGCGACAGAGCTAAGCGCAACGGGTCTTGGCCGGTGCGCGCGGGTCGTTCCCGAACCCGCGCGCACCGGCGATATCGGCGACATCATGCACAACATTTTTCCTCACATGTTCAGCGACCTCGTGCGCGACTTCGGTCAGCCGGTGATGTTGTGGCAGGTCGGCATCCTGCTCGCGACGTTGCTAGTCGCGTGGCTACTCGCGCGCGCGTTGCGCCGCGCGCTGGAGCAGCGCCGCCAGCCGCGCTACCAGACGCTGCGCTTTGGTGCGGAGAGCCTCGACCGGGCGTCGTTTCCGCTGATCGGCGCTTCGCTCGTGTGGCTCGCGCGGTCGATCGCCGGCCAGTTCATGCATACGTCGCTGCTCGATCTGGCGCTGGTGCCGCTATTCGGCATCGGGCTGATTTACATCGCGTTTTTCTTCGCGCGCCGGGTCTTCAGCAAGGACGGCGAGATTCATCCGTGGCTGTTTCTCGTTGAGAAGGCCGTGTCGCTGGTCGTCTGGGTCGCTATGGTGCTCACCGTGATAGGCATCCAGGACGACGTGATCGCGTGGATGGACAGCGTCCACTTCCGGCTCGCCAATGCCCACATGACGCTCCTTTCGCTTACCACGGGTCTGCTGTGGGTCGGCGTTACGATGATCGTCGCGATGTGGCTCGGTTCCGCGTTCGAAGACCGCCTGATGCGCTCGACGACGCTCGACGCGAACCTGAAGGTGGTGGTGGCGCGGGTCGGCCGGGCGGCGTTCGTGCTGGCGGCGGTGTTGATCAGCCTGTCGCTGGTCGGCATCGACATCACGGTGCTCGGCGTGTTCGGCGGCGCGCTGGGCGTCGGGCTGGGGTTTGGCCTGCAGAAGATCGCCAGCAACTATGTGTCGGGCTTCATCATTTTGATCGACCGGTCGCTGCACATCGGCGACACGATCAACGTGAGCGGCCTGCAGGGCAAGGTCACGCAGATCCGCACGCGCTATACGGTGGTGCGCGGGCTCGACGGCATCGAAACGCTGATTCCGAACGAAAAGCTGATTACGGACGTGGTGCAGAACCAGTCGTCGTATCTGACGCGCGGCTACGCGAAGGCGGCCGTGCAGATCGCGTATACATCCGACGTCGAGCAGGCGATGAGCCTGCTCGCGCAGGCCGGCGAAGGCGTTGCGCGAGTGCTGCGGGAGCCTGCGCCGACGCCTCTTCTGGCGAGCTTCGGCCCAGACGGCATCAATCTCGAGCTGGGTTTCTGGATCGAGGATGCGGCGACCGGCACCGCGGGCGTGCGCTCGGCGGTCAACCGCAATATCTGGCGCCTGTTTTCCGAGCACGGCATCTCGATTCCCGTCGCGCAACGCGAAGTGCGCGTCGTCGGTAGCGCGGTCGACGCAATGCTGCAACCGGTAACAATCACCGCTCCGGCCGCCAACCAGACGGACAGCGCCGGCTGACGGGCGCCGGTTGACGGTATTGTGCGCTTATGTCGCAGAGCCAGAATCCGGCTCCGGCGGGCGCGCTGCGCTTGATACCGAACAAAAAATCCCTATTTGTTACAAACACTTGGGGATGCCTCAAGTAGAATATCGTCCAATTCCGCTGTATGCTTTCACTTTCTTGACACGCGCATTCTGCGCGTGCCTCGTGTCTCTTGTTCCACAGGTAAATTGCCTTGTTGAATTCCTTGCTCGATTTCCTTGCCCACGGCCTGCTGCGCTTCTCGTGGTGGCAATTCGTGGTGTACACGCTGGTCGTGACGCACATTACGATCATCGGCGTGACAGTCTATCTGCACCGCTGTCAGGCCCACCGCGCGCTCGAACTGCACCCGATCGCCAGTCATTTCTTCCGCTTCTGGCTGTGGATGACCACCGGCATGCTGACCGGCCAGTGGGCCGCGATTCACCGTAAGCACCACGCCAAGTGCGAAACCGAAGAAGATCCGCACAGCCCGCAAACGCGCGGCATCTGGAAGGTATTGCTCGAAGGCGCGGAGCTGTATCGCGTTGAAGCGAAAAACGAAGAAACCATGCGCAAGTTCAGTCACGGCACGCCGAACGACTGGATGGAGCGCAACGTGTACACCAAGTACCCGATCCTCGGCGTCAGCCTGATGATGGTGCTGAACGTCGCGCTGTTCGGCGTCGTCGGCCTGACGATCTGGGCGGTGCAGATGGTGTGGATTCCGTTCTGGGCTGCCGGCGTGGTCAACGGCCTCGCGCACTTCTGGGGCTATCGCAACTTCAATTCGGCGGATGCGAGCACCAATATCTTCCCGTGGGGCATCATCATCGGCGGTGAAGAGCTGCATAACAATCATCACACGTATGCGACGTCGGCCAAGCTGTCGAACAAGTGGTACGAGTTCGACATCGGCTGGATGTATATCCGCATCATGTCGGCGTTCCGTCTTGCCAAAGTGAAGAAGGTCGCGCCTACGCCGCGCCTGACCACCGGCAAACTGGTGCTCGATCAAGACACGCTGCAAGCGGTGCTGGCAAACCGCTACGAAGTGATGGCCCGCTATGGCAAGGCACTCAAGCGCGCGTATCGGCAGGAACTTGCGCATCTGAAGGAAGTCGGTGCGCGCGAAAAGTATCAGGTCATGCGCGGCGCCCGTAGCTGGTTCCACAAGGAAGAAGCCGGGCTGGACGAGCCGCAGAAACGCCTGTTGCCGCAGATCTTCGCGAACAGCCAGAAGCTCAAAACCTACATCGACATGCGCAATGAACTGGCGGCCATGTGGGAGCGCTCCAATGCATCGCGCGATCAGTTGCTGGTCCAGTTGCAGGACTGGTGTCATCGCGCCGAGCAAAGCGGCATCAAAGCGCTGCAGGATTTTGCGTTGCGACTGCGTCGCTATGCTTGATCGCGAAATCTATTAAAATTTCATTACGTCACAAAACCCCGCGTTGGCGGGGTTTTGCTTTTTGGGCCGCGCAAACTGCAACGACACGAGATTGACAGTCCGCAGCGGCAGTGCGAAGGCAGAGGAGATCATGGATCAGCAGGCGATCAAACCGGTCGAGTACGACCGTCCGCAAGCGCAGGGCACCACCTGCGGGATCGGGCAGGCGTGGGCGAAGGTGCCCGCCATCCCATCGGCGCAAGAAAAGGTGGCGCTGAAGGCGCGCATCCGCGCGTTGCTTGCGCGCGAGAAGGCAGTGCTCGTCGCGCACTATTATGTCGATGCAGAATTGCAGGAGCTTGCCGATGAAACCGGCGGCTGCGTAGCGGACTCGCTGGAGATGGCGCGCTTCGGGCGCGATCACGAGGCGCAAACGCTGGTGGTGGCAGGCGTGCGCTTCATGGGCGAGACAGCAAAAATTCTCAGTCCGGACAAGCGCATTCTGATGCCGGATCTCGACGCGACCTGTTCGCTCGATCTCGGCTGCCCGGTGGACGAATTCTCGGCTTTCTGCGACGCGCATCCGGACCGCACGGTGGTCGTGTACGCGAACACCAGCGCGGCGGTCAAGGCGCGCGCGGACTGGATGGTGACGTCGTCGATCGGGCTGGAGATCGTGGCCGATCTGCACGCTCGCGGCGAAAAGATCATCTGGGCGCCGGACCGGCATCTCGGCCGCTACATCCAGAGCAAGACTGGTGCGGACATGCTGCTGTGGCAGGGCTCGTGTCTCGTGCACGACGAATTCAAGGGCATCGAGCTGGATCTGCTGCGCGCCGAATACCCGGGCGCGAAAGTGCTGGTGCACCCCGAGTCGCCGGCTAGCGTGGTCGCGCAAGCGGACGTGGTGGGCTCGACCACGCAACTGATCGACGCCGCCCGAAAACTCGACGCGACGCATTTCATCGTCGCGACCGATCTCGGCATTCTGCACAAGATGCAGCTCGCCGCACCCGGCAAGACGCTGATCGCCGCGCCGACGGCCGGCAACAGCGCGACCTGCAAGAGTTGCGCGCATTGCCCGTGGATGGCGATGAACGGCCTCGCGAATCTGGCGGACGTGCTCGAGCGCGGCCACAACGAAATTTTCGTCGATCGTGCGATCGGCGAGCGGGCGCGTCTGCCGATCGACCGGATGCTGGACTTTGCCGCGCGCCACAAGAAGCGCGTGCAGGCAAGCGGCGATCTCGCACGCGACGCGCAACTGTATTCGAACGTAGGGGCGGCGTGATGGCGGTGCTAGAGGGAGCAGTGGAGCGCAATCAGATCGAGGCGGTGTCGCCGCTGTTCGCTGAGATTCACGCGCAGTACGGCGCGGCGTTCGACACCGCGTTGGCGCGCAACGTGGCCGATGCGCTCGCCGAAGATGTCGGCACCGGCGATCAGACCGGTCGCCTGGTTCCCGCCGACGACATACGCGATGCGCGCATCATCGTGCGCGAGGATGCTGTGCTATGTGGCGTGCCGTGGTTCAACGCGGTGCTGCGCGAGGTCGATCCGCGTATCGAGGTGCAGTGGCGTTACCGCGAGGGTGATCGGATGAGCGCGGACACGCCGGTTTGCGAACTGCGCGGGCCGGTGCGCGCGCTGTTGACCGCGGAGCGCAACGCGCTGAATTTTCTGCAGCTTCTGTCGGGTGTGGCAACTGCAACGCGTCGCTATGTCGACGCGATTGCTCATACGCGCACGCGCATTCTCGATACGCGCAAGACGCTGCCGGGTTTGCGGCTCGCGCAGAAGTACGCGGTGCGCGTGGGTGGCGGGGCGAATCAGCGCCTCGCGTTGTACGACGGCATTCTCATCAAGGAGAACCACATTGCCGCCGCGGGTGGTGTCGGTGCGGCAATCGACGCGGCGCTGGCGTTGAATGCGGGCGTGTCGATCCAGATCGAAGTCGAGACGCTCGATGAGCTGGAAACTGCGCTCGCGCACGGCGCGCAATCCATTCTGCTGGACAACTTTTCGTTCGATGCGATGCGCGACGCGGTCCGCATCACGGCGGGGCGAGCGGTGCTGGAGGTGTCCGGCGGCGTCAACTTCGAGACCGTGCGGACGATCGCGGAAACGGGCGTCGACCGGGTGTCGATCGGCGCGCTGACCAAAGACGTGCGCGCGACGGATTACTCGATGCGGATTGTTTGACGCTTGCGCTTCAGCGTTCGCGTCCAATAGAAAAGGCCATCGCCGCGGTCAAGCGGCGATGGCCTTTTCGTTTCATCCCACCGTGTCAGACGTTGCGATTGCGCACGTACTCCGGCGATAGCACCGTCGGCAGCGCCTTGGGCAAGGTCGCCGGCCAGTCGCGGCTGAAGTGCAGGCCACGGCTCTCACGTCGTGCGCGCGCACCTTCGACGATCAACGAGGCTACGTCGACCAGATTACGCAGTTCGAGCAGATCGCGGCTTACCTTGAAGTTCGCGTAGTACTCGTGGATTTCGTCGCGCAACAGCGCAAGGCGGTGCTTTGCGCGCGCCAGCCGTTTGTCCGTGCGCACGATCCCGACGTAATTCCACATCAGCCGGCGCAGCTCGTCCCAATTGTGCGCGACTACGACTTCTTCGTCGGGATCCGATACACGGCTTTCATCCCAATCCGGCAGCGGCGCGTGGACGGCGGCGCCGAAGCCTTCGTCTTCGATGGCTTGCGCAGCCGAGCGCCCAACCACGAGGCACTCCAGCAATGAGTTGCTGGCAAGGCGGTTCGCGCCGTGCAGACCGGTGCAGGACGTCTCGCCAACGGCATAGAGACCCGCCAGATCGGTGCGGCCCGCCAGATCGGTCACGACGCCGCCGCAAGTGTAGTGCGCGGCCGGCACGACCGGGATCGCTTCCTTGGTGATGTCGATGCCGAATTCCAGGCAGCGAGCCAGAATCGTCGGGAAATGTTCGCGCAGGAACGCCGGCGGCTGGTGGCTGATGTCGAGGTACACGCAATCGATGCCACGCTTCTTGATTTCGAAATCGATCGCACGTGCAACGATGTCGCGCGGCGCGAGTTCGGCGCGTGCGTCGTGGTTCGGCATGAAGCGCGTGCCGTCCGGCAGCTTCAGGATGCCGCCTTCGCCGCGCACCGCTTCCGAGATCAAAAACGACTTCGCGTACGGGTGGAACAGGCAGGTCGGATGGAACTGGATGAATTCCATATTCGACACTCGGCAGCCGGCCCGCCAGGCCATCGCGATGCCGTCGCCGGTCGCGGTGTCCGGGTTGGTGGTGTAGAGATAGACCTTGCCGGCGCCGCCGGTCGCGAGCACCGTATGCGGCGCTTCAATCGTCACCGTGCGGCCGCTTTGCAGATCGAGCGCGTACAGGCCATGACAGCGGCGTCCCGGCAAACCGAGGCGGTCGGACGTGATCAGGTCGATCGCGTAGTGATCTTCGAGCAGCGTGATGTTCGGATGGTGGCGCACGCGTTCGCTGAGTGTGGCGACCACCGCGTGGCCGGTCGCATCCGCGGCGTGAATGATCCGGCGATGACTATGGCCGCCTTCGCGCGTCAGATGAAACCCGAGTTCGGCGGCATCGTCTTTGGTGAACGGTACGCCTTGCGCGATCAGCCATTCGATCGCGGCACGCCCATGTTCGACGATGAAGCGTGTAGCGGCCTCGTCGCACAGACCGCCGCCCGCGACCAGCGTATCGCGCACATGGTTTTCGATGCTGTCCGCCGAATCGAGGACCGCCGCGATGCCGCCTTGTGCCCAGTCGCTTGCGCCTTCGGTCATCGATCGCTTGGCGATCACCGCTACTCGCCGGGTCTGCGCGAGATTGAGCGCGACGCTCAGACCAGCCAGACCGCTACCGACAATCGCTACATCGAATTCCATTGCCTACATCTCCGTCTTTTGTTTTCCCATGGCGGCGTGCGATTCGCTCACCGCTAAAACAGGAGAGGATACGCGCCGCAGCGAGCGAACGAAAGCTGGCCGAACAGGATAAGACGATTCGCGGGCGCGAAGAGCGAATGGCAAGCTTGGGATGACGCGATAACGGCGCGCAGAAAACAAAAAGCCTCGCATGAATGCGAGGCTTTTTGTATGTCTTTTGCCTTCGTCAGGCAGGAGCCAAGATTTATTTAATCTTGGTTTCCTTGTAGTCAACGTGCTTACGGATGACCGGATCAAACTTCTTGATCAGCATCTTTTCCGGCATGTTGCGTTTGTTCTTCGTTGTCGTGTAGAAGTGACCCGTGCCTGCGGTCGATTCCAGCTTGATCTTGTCGCGTGCGCCTTTCGCCATGATTTACTCCTTAGGCTTCACCGCGTGCTCGCAGATCTGCGAGCACAGCGTCAATACCGTTCTTGTCGATCAGGCGCAGGCCTGCGGTCGAAATGCGCAGACGCACCCAACGGTTTTCGCTTTCCACCCAAATGCGGCGGTTTTGCAGGTTCGGCAGGAACCGGCGCTTGGTCTTGTTGTTCGCGTGGGAAACGTTGTTGCCGCTCATCGGCGCTTTCCCAGTTACTTGGCATACGCGTGCCATGAGAGCACTCCTAATACGCTAATTCTGAGTTCGAACGCCGTGAAAGTTTCCCGAAAAGATCCGCGCTCAAGTTCTTGAAACCAGGGCGCCTGGTCCTTTCCGGAACGCCTTAATGGCTTCGGAACAGGGGGTTGGAAATAGGCAAACCGGAATTCTAGCAGAAAAAAAGCCGCAAAATCAAACCTTATTTGCGATGCCTGAGCTGGCGCCATGCGCTCGCGATCCTGGTTAGAGCCGTGTCAGGGCCAGCCGGCGCGGGCGAACGAGTAGACGCTGTCGGCGCCGACCACCAGATGATCGATCAGTTGCACGTCGATCAGGGCGAGGGCGTCACGCAGCGTGTGGGTCAGGCGGCAGTCGCTCGCGCTTGGTTGGACTGCGCCCGACGGGTGATTATGCGCGACGATCAGGCTGGCCGCGTTCACGCTCAGCGCGCGCCGCACGATTTCGCGCGGATAGACCGCCATGCGCGTGAGCGAGCCCTGCGCGCTTTCCTCGCAACGTATCAGCCGATGCCGGGCGTCGAGAAACAGCGACACGAAAACTTCGTGCGGGCGGCCGCCGATCAGCAGGCGCAGATAGTTTTCCACGGTTTCGGGCGAGTTCATCAACGTGCGCCGGCGCATTTTATCGACCAGCGAGCGGCGTGCCATTTCCATGATCGCGACCAGTTGCGCCTTTTTCGCCGGCCCGAGCCCGCGCAGGCCGTCGAAATCCGCGTAGGTCGCGTCGAGCATCGCGCGCAGCGAGCCAAAGCGGTCCAGCAACGCGCGCGCCACGCTGAAGACGTCGTGGCCTGGCAGACCCGAGCCCAGCACCAGCACGATCATCTCGGCATCGGACAACACGCCGGGGCCCCGCTCGATCAGCCGCTCGCGCGGCATGTCGCTCTTATGCCATTTACCGCGCAGGCGCGCTGGACCTGCGGGCGGTGCGGATTGCGTGGCGGCGTTTGCCTGTGGCTGCGGCGGGGCCGGCGCCACGGGCGTTGCGTCGATTGTGCTGACGTGATCGGTCATCTGGATAGGGTCCTCCGCTTCGGATGGGTGGGGCGGCGCCGCGCGGCGGCCATGCCGCCATGCTCGCGACGGACCAAGCCGCCGCCCGCTATGTGGCTTACAATAGACGCTTTGCGCACGGCACCACGACGGTTTGCCACACGCGTTGCCTGCGGCGTTGACTGGCGTCCGCCGCACACGCGTGCAGCGCGCTTCGACTGAGCGAGCATTGCATGAGCATCATCGACATTTCCGAGGTGAAACCCGGTTCACACGTGACGCTTCACTACCGGCTTTCCCTTGCCGATGGCGCCGAAGTCATCAATACGTTTATCGACAAGCCGGCCACGCTGCTGCTCGGCGCCGGCCAACTGGCGCCGCCGCTGGAAGACATTTTGCTGGGTTTGAAGGTGGGCCACCATTCGACCTTTCAGCTAGCGCCGGGCCAGGCGTTCGGTCCCCGCAACCCGGAGCTGATTCAGCGCGTATCGCTGGCCACGCTGCGCGAAAACAGCGTGATCGGCGAGGATTTTTCGCCGGGTGATCTGGTCGAATTCAACGCGCCCGGGGGCGGCCGCTACGCAGGTGTGCTGAAGGAAGTCGGCGAGACGTCGGCCTTGTTCGATTTCAACCACCCGCTTGCCGGCCAGGCGCTGGCGTTTGAAGTGAAAATCATCGGGATTTTGTAAACATGAGCATCATGGATACGACTCTTGCCGAAGCCGAGATCTTGCTGGCGCAGCCGCGCGGATTTTGCGCCGGCGTCGATCGGGCGATCGAGATCGTCGAGCGGGCCATCAAGCTGCACGGTTCGCCGATCTACGTGCGCCATGAAATCGTCCATAACGCCTATGTGGTCGAAGACCTGCGCAAGAAGGGTGCGATCTTCATCGAGCGGCTGGAAGAAGTGCCGGCCGGCAACACGGTGATCTTCAGCGCGCACGGTGTGTCGAAGGCGGTGCGTTCGGAAGCCGAGTCTCGCGGGCTGCGCGTGTATGACGCGACTTGTCCGCTGGTGACCAAGGTGCACATCGAAGTCGCGAAGATGCGTCAGGATGGCTTCGACATCGTGATGATCGGCCACAAGGGCCACCCCGAAGTCGAAGGGACGATGGGGCAAGCGGGCGAAGGCATGCACCTGGTCGAAGACATCGAAGACGTGCAGGCATTGCAGTTAGCTGATCCCGAACGGATTGCGTTCGTCACGCAAACCACGCTGTCGGTCGACGACGCGGCGGAAATCATCCGCGCGTTGAAGGCAAAATATCCGTCCATCCGTGAGCCGAAGAAGCAGGACATCTGCTACGCCACGCAGAATCGTCAGGACGCGGTGAAGTTCATGGCGCCGCAGTGCGACGTCGTGATCGTGGTCGGCAGCCCGAATAGTTCGAACTCCAACCGGTTGCGCGAGTTGGCCGAAAAGCTCGGCGTGCCTGCCTATATGGTGGATTCGCCCGCTCAGATCGATCCGGTCTGGGTCGAGGGCAAGCGCCGCATTGGCGTCACGGCCGGCGCGTCGGCGCCGGAGGTGCTGGCGCAAGCGGTGATCGCGCGCTTGCGTGAGCTCGGCGTACGCAACGTTCGTGCGCTTGACGGTATCGAGGAAAACATCGCGTTTCCGCTGCCGCGCGGGCTGGGTCTGCCGGCCTGACAAACGGCTGATTGAGTTGAAAGGAAAGCGCGCCCCAGGGCGCGCTTTTTTTGCGTCTGTCTCTCGGAGAGCGTGCAGAAAATAAAGTGCCATATCATCGACAAAAGCCCCTCAAGGTGTCCTTGCGCACAAATTCCTTAGGAATTTTGATCCGGTTCTTTATGCTTTTCGAGTGATGCGTCCCCGTTAAAAATCCACCAAATCAGCCGGGCTGAATTTTGGCGCACTACGATAGTGCGTGATCTTTAATGCGGCTACAAACGTAATACTTTACGCAAAGCGCGGTGCGACCGGCGCTCGGGCCGATTCGCTGCAACACTTGATGCCATTGGGTTTCGCGATGGTGCAACTGATGCACGAAAATCAATCGCAACCAGGTTGCTCTTTTTGAGGGAATTGGCCTTCAAAATGCGGTTGCAATGCAGGAAAACCCTGCCGGTTCAACAATATTGCCTGCCGCATAATTGGAGTTACAATGCGCGCGTTCTCAAGGCCTTACGGTCCCGAACATTGGATGGTGCAAGGCGCAGGAGACCTACTTAATGCGAGTCAAGTTTGCTTACGCCGTGTCCATCGCGGCCGCGGTCGTGATGCTGACCGCGTGCGGCAAAAAACAGGATGGCGAAGCGGACCTGGGTGCGTCGGCGGCTGCGGTCGCGGCGGCCTCCACGAGCGAAGCAACTGTTGTGAAGATTGGTCATGCGGCCCCTTTGACGGGCGGTATCGCACATCTAGGCAAGGACAACGAAAACGGCGCGCGTTTGGCGGTCGAGGAAATCAACGCGCAGGGTTTGACGATCGACGGCCGCAAGATCCAGTTGCAGCTCGACGCGCAAGACGACGCGGCGGACCCGAAAACAGGTACGTCGGTGGCGCAGAAGCTGGTCGACGACCATGTGGTCGCGGTGATCGGGCATCTGAATTCGGGCGTGTCGATTCCGGCTTCGAAGATCTATAGCGATGCGGTCATCGTGCAGATCTCGCCGTCGTCGACCAATCCGGCGTTCACGCGGCAGGGTTTCAAGACGACCTATCGGGTCGTCGCCACCGACGCGCAACAAGGTCCGGCGCTCGCCAATTACGCCACGAAGGCGTTGGGCGCCAAACGCATCGCGATCGTCGACGATGCGACCGCCTACGGTAAGGGGCTTGCGGATGAATTCGCGAAGACCGTGGAGGCGAGCGGAGCGAAAGTCGTCGCGCGGGAAGCGACGAACGACCGGGCCACGGATTTCCGGGCCATTCTCACGAAGATCAAGAGTGTTCAGCCGGACGTGATCATGTTCGGCGGCATGGACGCAACGGGCGGGCCGCTGACGAAGCAGGCGGCGGCGCTCGGTATCGGGGCAAAAATCCTTGGCGGCGACGGTGTGTGTACCGACAAGGTGGGTGAGCTGGCGGGAACCGCCGTGCAAAACCTGGTCTGTTCGGAGGCAGGACTGGCGCTTTCGAAAATGGACAAGGGAGCGGACTTCGAAAAGAAGTACGAGGACCGCTTCCACACGCCGGTGCAGATTTACGCGCCGTTCACGTATGACGCTGTGTACGTGGTCGTCGATGCAATGAAGCGCGCTAATTCGATCGAGGCGCCCAAGGTGCTGGCTGCGATGCCATCGACCGACTACAACGGAGTAATCGGTCACATCGCGTTCGACGACAAGGGTGATTTGAAAGAGGGCGCCATTACGCTTTACGACTTCAAGGACGGCAAGAAAGCGGTTCTCGACGTCGTGAAAATGTGATGACGGAACGTTCAGCCTGACGGCACCGAACCACCCAACGGTGCCGTTTTTGCATCCGTTCAAGGCGAGCCCGCGACCGCATCCCGGTCAACAGGCGAAACCGGCGGCGGATAACCCTTACCGGTCTTTTACATCAGTACCCGCAGTGCCGTTGAGATTCCGTAGCGCATCACCCACCGGCTGATGCAGAACACGAATCCAGTCGCACGGGCTAAGGAGCAATAAATGGATATCTTCATCCAGCAGATCCTAAACGGACTGGTGCTTGGCAGCGTTTATGCCATCATCGCACTGGGCTATACGATGGTTTACGGCATTCTGGGCATCATCAACTTCGCTCACGGCGACGTGTTGATGGTGGGCGCGATGGTCGCGCTCTCCGCCATAGGCGTGCTGCAGAACCACTTCCCCGGCCTCGGCAACGTGCTGACGCTGGTCATCGCGTTGATCATCGCAGCGGCCGTCTGCTCGGTGGTCGGCTACACGATCAAGAGCGTGGCTTACCGGCCGTTGCGCAAAGCGCCGCGTCTCGCGCCGCTGATCACGGCCATCGGGGTGT
>NZ_CYGX02000096.1 GCF_900019265.1 Paraburkholderia ribeironis | reverse complement strand
AACTACAGGAGGGATGCGCAACAAGGCACGACGTTGGGAGACTGAAATGCCGCTTCCCATCGGGCTGACGTACCATCTAAATGGCTCGGTAGTGCTCGACCCGGCATTGTCACGTTGGCAAGGGCGGTCGAGTTAAGATAACCAGATGACAAAGACCAAATCGCTCTATCACGGTCACCGGTTCCCTGCGGCGGTCATTAGCTGCGCGGTGCGTTGGTACTTCCGGTTTCAGTTGAGCCTTCGCGACATCCAAGAGTTGCTGTTCGAGCGTGGCGTCGTGGTCAGTTATGAAACGATCCGGCGTTGGTGCGATAAATTCGGCGCGGGTTTTGCGCATCGCGTTAAGGCTTCTCGGCGCAAACCTGGCGCGACATGGCACCTCGACGAGGTGTTCGTGACGCTGCGCGGCGAACCCTGGCTGCTGTGGCGTGCGGTCGACCAACACGGCGTCGAACTCGATATTCTTCTCCAGAAGCGCCGCGACAAGAGCGCGGCGAAACGGTTCTTCAAGCGCGTTCTTGCCTCCTGTGCCGAAGCACCGCGCAAGATTGTGACTGACCAACTACGCAGCTATCCGGCCGCGAAAGCCGAAATTGCCGAGCTGGCGAACGTCAAGCATGTATTCGTCAAAGCCAGCGCCCGGGTGAACAACCGCGCCGAAAACAGTCATCAGCCCACGCGGGAACGCGAGCGTCGGATGCGTGGTTTCCGAGTCCCTGAACGCACCCAAGCGTTCCTGTCGAGCTTCGGCCCGATCCGGCAGCACTTCGCGCTGAACAGACATTTGCTACGCGCTTCCCTTTATCGCAACCAGCTCGCCGCGCGCTTTGTCGCATGGCGTCACTTCACTGAGCTCACCCAAGGTTCGTCCGCTTTCTGAGAGCACGGGTTCCCTCTCCGTCATTGCGTCGCGAACAACTCAACGTGACAGCGCCCTTCCACGTCCTGCCCGATATGGGCAGAATGAACGGGAAATTGCCAC
>NZ_CYGX02000180.1 GCF_900019265.1 Paraburkholderia ribeironis | reverse complement strand
ATTTCCGCGGCCTGCTAGGGTAGGGTCAACTGGCGCGCACGGTAGGCACCGGTGGTAACGCGCTGCCGACCAGTCGTCTGCTGTACCTCTCATCCCACTATCTCGGCAGCGATCGCCGTGTACACCTTGTCCATCAAGTTGATGGACACGATACTCCTCCCTCTCGTCCTCTCGCTATGGACGTTCAAGAGTTCAAGATGACTTCGGCTGGAGTTTACATTTTGACGGGATTTGTAATCCCTGCGAGGGCGGCTCGACCGAACACGCAGTGTATTTGCCCAAACTTTTGCCGCAAAGCGAATCGGGGATGCGTTTCTCTGCGGCCATGAAGCGACGTTCGTTTCTACCATCGATCGGACATTCTGGCGACCGCTTTAGATTGGACAACGGACCTTCGCATGAGGATTACGTTGATCCGTTGATCCCGCGACAACAGTTTATTGAATCTAGTATGTACGTTCTCAGTTTTCGACGGGAGTTGAGAACTACTACTTGGAAGCTGCATGGCGCCGGATTAAGTGCGACTGGCCGAGGTTGATGGCGGTGGATGTTTGCCTTGGCTGCGGTGGCCGTGGCGCCGTTACCGGCAACCGGCACTGAGTACGGGGCGCAGGCTCGGCAGAGGCTTTAGCCAAGCCAAGCAAGGCTTCCGAAGTTCCGACCCGCTGGCGCACGGATGTCCGGTCACGAAAAGGTGAAAGCAGATGTTTGAGCAATTTGGATAAGCCGCAATGCTGTCAGGAAAACGCCAAGCTCCTAGTTTGGTCCGCATCCGACAGCGGTAGTACCTATCGGGCAACACATTGTTGAATTGCCACCTTTGGCACAGACAAGAATGCCATCGAAGACATTGTGATAGATGCAGTGCGATCCGACGCCACCTTCTACTCCCGGTATTCCGAGCACCTCGCTGCACCCACCACAGGCATTTCTTGGGAGATCCTGCGTCGTATCGCAAGTGACTGCGGCGTCTCCTACGCAACGGTTGCGACCACAGCGGTTGCCCTCCTGACAGAAGGTTCCGGGCAACGCTCCACGAAGGGGACTGCATCCACCGCAAGCATTGGTGGCAGCCCCTCCGCATGGCAGCCTAGGGAAACGCTGAT
>NZ_CYGX02000120.1 GCF_900019265.1 Paraburkholderia ribeironis | reverse complement strand
TTTTTACACGGCCTCGGCCGCAACGGGAATTCTGAATGGCAGGCGCGCCACCACGCACTGGTGTCGTAGCGATCAGTTCAGGCGCGAGTTTCCACAGGTGCAGCTCGACGCCGATCGTATCTATGTGAATGACGGCCATTTCTGGACCAGTGCCGGTATCAGTGCAGGCATTGACCTGGCGCTCGCGTTGATCACCGATGATCTTGGCGAGCGTGTCGCACGTGCGGTGGCCAGGCAGCTTGTCGTCTACTATCGGCGCCCCGGAGGGCAGTCGCAATTCTCCGCGCTCATCGAGATGGGCAGTGCCCGGGGGCGCTTCAAACTGCTGCTGGATCACGTGCGTCGAAACCTCGGCGCGCCTCATCGCGTAAGCGATCTGGCCGGGCAGGCTTGTATGAGCCCGCGCCACTTCGCGCGTGCCTTCCAGGCCGAGACTGGCCTTACGCCAGCGAAGGCTGTCGAAAAGCTGCGTGTGGAAGCAGCGCGTGCAGCGCTTGAAAGCGGCGCGACGTCGCTGCAGTGCGTGGCGAACGAGTGTGGTTTCGGCGATGCTGAGCGCATGCGCCGCAGCTTTCATCGGCTGCTGGGTGTGTCGCCATCGACATTGCGTGCGCGGTAAAGCCGCCGACCGCCGCTTCAGCCCATGCAACCCACGCAATCAACGCCGGCATAGGCACCGTCTAATGCAGCGGGCGCGGCAGTCCAGCCAATTCCGCGCATTCGAGTCCGGCTAACCCTGCGCCAAGTCCAGCCAATTCTGTTTCCCTGCGGCAATCGGCAAGCGTAACCCCGCCGCGTCATGGAAAACTGTATAAACATACAGTATAGTATCCCGTTGCAAGCTGGGCTTCGGCACGTTTGGCGAGTTCGCCGCGCGTTCGCCGCCGCCCCGGCTGCACCGAACTTGCGCGGTCGCGAGGCGTCCGTGAGAGGTGGCTCACTCATTCAGACGGTCGGAAAAATTGTCATCTAACGGCACTATCAAGATTCGCGGCGCGCGCCAGCACAACCTCAAAAATGTCGATCTCGACGTACGAACCGGCGAAATGACGGTCGTCACCGGGCCGTCCGGGTCCGGCAAGTCGAGCCTCGTGTTCGACACGCTGTACGCGGAAGGGCAGCGGCGCTACGTCGAAACCTTCAGCGCCTACGCCCGGCAGTTCCTGGACCGCATGGACCGGCCGCAAGTCGACCGGGTGGACGGTGTGCCGCCCGCCATCGCGATCGACCAGACCAACCCGGTGCGCAGCTCGCGCTCCACGGTCGGCACGATGACGGAACTCAACGATCATCTGAAGCTGCTCTACGCCCGCGCGGCCGAACTGTTCGATCGCAAGACCGCGTACCGGGTGCGGCATGACACGCCGGAGACGATCTACGCCGAGTTGCTCGAACGCACCGCGCAGCACGAGCCGCGGCTCGCCGTCACGTTTCCGGTCGAGTTGCCGGAGTCCGCGTCCGCGCAGGAAGTGGAGCAATGGCTGTCGGCCAGCGGCTATACGCGCGTGCAGGCGCAGCGCGAAGTCGATTCGCCCACCGGCAAGCGCAAGCTGCTCGACGTGGTGGCCGACCGCTTCCGGCTGCGCTCGGTCGACAAACAGCGGGCAATCGAGGCAATCGAGGCGTCGCTCAAGCGCGGCGGCGGGCGCGTCAATATTTACGTGCTGCCGGCGACGTCGGACGGGGCGGGCGGGCAAGACGCCGAGCCACAGATCTGGCGTTTTTCCACTGGCTTGCACGGTCCGGAAAGCGACCTGCGTTACGCGGATCCGCAACCGGCGCTGTTCTCGTTCAACTCGGCCTACGGCGCGTGCGAGGTGTGCCGCGGGTTCGGCCGCGTGATCGGCGTCGATCTCGGGCTGGTGATTCCCGATGCGCGCAAGACGCTGCGCGACGGCGCGATCAAGCCGATGCAAACGCCTGCGTGGAAGGAATGCCAGGACGATCTGATGCGCTATGCGGCCAAAGCCGATATCCGCCGCGGCACGCCGTGGGGCGAACTGACGGACGCCGAGCGCGACTGGGTCATCAACGGCTCGCCGGACTGGAACGGCAAATGGCAGAGCCAATGGTACGGCGTCAAACGCTTCTTCGAGTATCTCGAATCCAAAGCGTACAAGATGCATATTCGCGTGCTGCTGTCGAAATACCGCAGCTACACGCCGTGCGAAACCTGCGGCGGCGCGCGTCTGAAAACGGAATCACTGCTGTGGCGCCTCGGCAGCAAGGCGAACGCCGACGGCGTCCTGCCCGTCGCGCAGCGCTTCATGCCGCGCGGCGTCGCATGGACGCGCGCACAGCTCGAAGCGTTGCCGGGCCTGACCGTACATGACCTGATGCTGATGCCGATCGAGCGCATCCGCCGCTTCTTCGACGAGATCACGCTGCCGAGCGCGTTGCTCGACGACGCGCTGAAGCTGTTGCTCGCCGAAGTGCGCACGCGCCTCAAGTATCTGTGTGACGTCGGCCTCGGCTATCTGACGCTCGACCGGCAAAGCCGCACGCTTTCGGGCGGCGAGGTGCAGCGTATCAACCTGACCACGGCGCTCGGCACGTCGCTGACCAAAACGCTATTCGTGCTCGACGAGCCGAGCATCGGCCTGCATCCGCGCGACCTGAACCGGATCGTCGAAGCGATGCATCGGCTGCGTGATGCGGGCAATACGCTAGTGGTGGTCGAACACGACCCGTCGGTGATGCTCGCGGCGGATCGGCTGATCGACATGGGCCCGGGGCCGGGCGAGCGCGGCGGCTCGATCATTTTCGACGGCGCGCCCGAGGCGATCCGCGCGTCCGGCACGCTGACCGGCGAGTACCTCGGCGGCCGCCGGCACGTGGCGGACGCGGCGCACTGGTCGCAGCGTCCGGTCGACGCCAGCACGCCGCGCATCGTGCTCGCAGGCGCGACTGAACACAATCTGTGCGACGTCACTGTTGAAATTCCGTTGCAGCGGCTCGTGTGCGTGACGGGCGTGTCGGGCTCCGGCAAATCCACGCTGTTGCAGGACGTGCTGTATCCGGCCATGGCGCGGCACTTCGGGCTCGCCACCGAATCGCCCGGCGCGTTCCGAAGCCTGAGCGGCGCGGACCAGGTCACCGACGTCGTGTTCGTCGACCAGTCGCCGATCGGCAAGACCGCGCGCTCCAATCCGGCCAGCTATGTCGGCGCGTTCGACGAGATCCGCAAGCTGTTCGCGAAAGCGCCGCTCGCGCAACAACGCGGCTACGGCCCCGGCATGTTCAGTTTCAACTCAGGTGACGGCCGCTGCCCGACGTGCGGCGGCTCGGGCTTCGAGCACATCGAAATGCAGTTCCTCAGCGACGTGTACCTGCGCTGTCCCGATTGCGACGGGCGCCGCTATCGCGCGGAACTGCTCGAGGTGAAGATCGGGCGCGGCGAGCCGGAGCGTGCGTTGAGCATTGCCGACGTGCTGGAGCTGACCGTCAGCGAAGCCGCCGCCTATTTCGCGCAGGACGCCGAAGTATTGCGCGTGTTGCAGCCGATCGTCGACGTCGGTCTCGAATACGTGAAGCTCGGCCAGCCGGTGCCGACGCTGTCCGGTGGCGAGGCGCAGCGGCTCAAACTCGCGGGTTTCCTCGCGGAGTCGGCGCAGGCGCGCAGTGCGCGCAGCGCGAAGCAACCGGTCGCGAAGCGCCTGTTCATGTTCGACGAGCCGACCACCGGCCTGCATTTCGACGACATCGCCAAGCTGATGCAGGCGTTCGGCAAACTGCTCGCGAGCGGTCACTCGCTGATCGTGATCGAACACAATCTCGACGTGATCCGCGCGGCCGACTGGCTGATCGATCTCGGTCCCGAAGGCGGCGACGGCGGCGGCCGGGTGCTGTGTGCCGGCACGCCGGCCGAGGTCAGGCAGTGTGCGCAGTCGCATACCGGCGCGGCGCTGCAACAGTACGACCGCGCGATGAGCGCGGCGGCCGCATCGGCGGCGCAAGGCATGCCGCTGCAAAAGGCGCTGAGCGCGGCGCGTGCGCGCCGGGCGATCGAAGGCGAAGACGTGGTGCGCATCGTCAATGCGCGCGAGCACAACCTGAAAGCGCTCGACGTCGATATCCCGCACGGCAAGTTCAACGTGATCACCGGGGTATCCGGTTCGGGCAAGTCCACGCTCGCTTTCGACATCCTGTTTCACGAAGGGCAGCGCCGTTATCTCGAATCGCTGAATGCTTACGCGCGTTCCATCGTGCAGCCGGCCGGGCGGCCCGAGGTCGATGCGGTGTACGGTATTCCGCCCACCGTCGCGATCGAACAGCGGCTCTCGCGCGGTGGCCGCAAGAGCACCGTGGCGACTACGTCCGAGGTGTGGCATTTCCTGCGCCTGCTCTATGTGAAGCTCGGTCTGCAGCATTGCATTCACGACGGCACGCCGGTTGCGTCGCAAAGCGTCGAATCGATCGCGGCGCAGTTGTTGCGCGATCACAAGGGCCAGCATGTCGGTTTCCTCGCGCCGCTGGTCGTGAACCGCAAGGGCGTCTATACGGATCTCGCGAAGTGGGCGAAAGCGCGCGGCAATACGCACCTGCGCGTGGACGGCGAGTTCATGCCGGTGGACCCATGGCCTAAGCTCGATCGCTTCCGCGAGCACACGATCGAATTGCCGGTAGCCGATCTCGTCGTGTCGCCGGATCAGGAAGCCGAATTGCGCGCGGCGCTCGACCAGACGCTGGAAATCGGCAAGGGCGTGATGCATCTGCTGGCGCCGCTCGACGGTTTGCACGACGCGATCAGCGGCGGCCACCCCACCGCCAGGCTCGGCGCGGTGAAGGTGCTGTCCACGCGGCGCGCGTGTCCGGTGTGCGGCACGAGCTATCCCGAACTCGATCCGCGCATGTTCTCGTACAACAGCAAACATGGCTGGTGCACGACTTGTGTCGGCACGGGCTTGTCGCTGACGCGCGAGCAGCGCGCCGCGTACGACGACACCATCATCGTCGACGACAATCGCGGCCGCGAGCAGAGTCTGCCGTCGGAGGAGCAGGAGCCCGAAGGCCTCGTCGACGAACCGTGCCCGGATTGCGCAGGCACACGCCTGAACCCGACCGCACGCGCCGTCACGTTCAACACGCACGCGATCGTCGATGTCGCGCAATGGACCGTGTCCGATACGCGCGCATGGATCGAAACGTTGGAGATGACCGGCCGCGACGCGGAAATCGCACGTGACGTGCTCAGCGAAATCCGCAGCCGCCTGCAATTTCTGGAGGAAGTCGGGCTCGGTTATCTGAGCCTCGATCGCGCGGCGCCTAGCCTGTCCGGTGGCGAAGCGCAGCGCATCCGGCTCGCCGCGCAACTCGGCAGCAATCTGCAAGGTGTGTGCTACGTGCTCGACGAGCCGACCATTGGTCTGCATCCGCGCGACAATCAGATCCTGCTGAACGCATTGCGCAAGCTGGGCGACAAGGGCAATACGCTGGTGGTCGTCGAGCATGACGAAGACACGATCCGTCGCGCCGATCACATCATCGACATTGGACCGGGCGCGGGTAAGCGCGGCGGCACGCTGATCGCGCAAGGCGGTGTGGCCGACCTGTCGGCGCAACCGGATTCGCTGACTGGACAGTATCTCGCGCAGCCCATCGTGCATCCGTTGCAGCCGCGCCGCGAGGTGGTCGCGCAGAGCAAGCGCGCGGCCGCGGTGCCCGAAAACTGGCTGACCGTGCACGGCGGCAAGCTGCACAATCTGCGCGACGTCACAATCGGTATTCCGCTGTCACGGCTGGTGGCGGTGACGGGCGTCAGTGGTTCCGGCAAGTCGACGCTGGCGCGCGACGTGTTGATGGCCAATCTGCTGGATGCGGTCGGTCGTTCGGTGCTGTCGTCGCCGGCCACGCGGCGAGCGCGTGCCGCGGCCGAGGAAAAGCCGGCCGCGAACCGGCGCGCGAGTGTGCTGGCGCGCTCGGCGCCGCGTGCGCCTCTGAACGTGACGCATGTATGGCAGGGCTGCGATTCGATCACCGGCTGGGAAAGCATCGACCGCGTGCTCGAAGTCGATCAAACGCCGATCGGCAAGACACCGCGTTCGTGTCCCGCCACCTACATCGGCGTGTGGGACGCGATCCGCAAGCTCTTCGCGGGTACGCTCGAAGCGCGTGCGCGCGGCTACACGGCGTCGCGTTTCTCCTTCAACACCGGCGAAGGCCGTTGTCCGGCTTGCGAAGGGCAGGGCGTGCGCACCATCGGCATGAGTTTCCTGCCGGACGTGAAGGTACCCTGCGATGTTTGTCACGGGCAGCGCTTCAACCCGGAGACCTTGGCGGTCACGTGGCGCGGCAAGAACATCGGCGACGTGCTGACCATGGAAATCGATGAAGCCGTCGAGTTCTTTGCGCCGATCTCGAACATCGCCCATCCGTTGCAACTGATGAAAGACGTCGGCCTCGGCTATCTCACGCTGGGTCAGCCGTCGCCAACGTTGTCGGGCGGCGAGGCGCAGCGGATCAAGCTCGTCACCGAGTTGAGCAAGGTGCGCGACGACATCACGCGGCGTGGCCAGAAGTCGCCGCACACGCTCTATGTGCTGGACGAACCGACCGTCGGCCTGCATATGGCGGACGTCGCGAAACTGATTCGCGTGCTGCATCGTCTCGCGGATGGCGGTCATAGTGTCGTCGTGATCGAGCACGACCTCGACGTGATCGCCGAGGCGGACTGGATCATCGATCTCGGCCCCGAGGGCGGCGTGGGCGGTGGCGCGGTGGTCGCTGCTACGGACCCCGAAGGATTGTCGCGCATCGTGGCCAGCCACACCGGCGCGGCACTGCGGCCGGTGCTCGCGCGAACGCGGAATAGCGCAGCCGTGGTGGCGAGCGAGGGGACGCACGGTTGACGCAGTGTCGGCGCAATGATTTGCGCCGACACTGTGCGTTACCGCGGCGGCCGACATGCCCAACGGTCGCGCCGCCAGCTGGACTAAGCTGTTTTATTTTTGCGCAATGCTCATGAATGGCATTGCTAAACAATCGGTTGAGCGGTGGGTTGGAAGTTAAGACACCTAATCAATTGGATTGAAAAGGCGTGCACTGCTGCCGCGCCTCGGACAGATCCTGAATGAAAGAAAGTCGCCGCGGGCATTTGCTGGGCGCATCGCATCGTAGAGATCGGCGATTTCGAACCGCATTGCGCCGCGCGCAATGTCGATGCGAACCGCGGGATGAAATTGTGCTCATGAAGAACGATTCCGGACTGCCGATTGCTGCGCTGCGTCTAATCGTCTGATGTCCGGCGTTTACGTACTGAAAAAACGCTATAAGTCAGACGTAAAAGGCCTCCGATGTTTCAGAATCGAAACATTTCTGGATGGTCCGCAAATCCGCTTTGAAATCATTAATTGCGTTAATCGCGGGATATCAACGCGCGACGCTAATGATCCGGTGGATAAATTCCCAATTTGCGAATAAATGCCAGATTGAATGGTCATTATCCGGAAATTTTCGAGTTCAGGTTTGAAACATTTTGCGCTCTCGTCGAGACCGTATGAATGGTGCAGGTTTGAGTGCTTCGCAGTATCGGAAGATATCTGTGAAAGTGTGATGAAAAGAAGGCTGTGGCGGGTTTTGTGGTGCTGTTGCGCTGCCGGCACAGGTCCGCGGCATTGTCGCGATGCGGCATCAGCGCGTTGTCATGGGAAACACACCGTAATGGTTTTTCGTCATACTTTCTGATTTTCCATGCAATTTGTTTTTCAAATTTACTATGGCGTTCCAGTCGGCTAATATCGTGATTAATCCGTTAAGCGGCATGGCCGGCGGTTTCAGCCGTAATAAATGACTCGTTCATATCAGTCGGCTAACGGGGGCAGCGGGGTCTACAACGTATCACCGTTTGAGGGAAGATCATGCCGCACATGCACCTTGATACTGCGAGAATCACGTGGCTACACACGCCCACGTTGAACGTTCGTACTGCAGCGCGGCGAATCGGCGTGCTGCTGTTCGACGGCTTCTGGCTGTTAGGACCGGGCACGGTGGTCGAGATGTTTCAAAGTGCCAACGAACTCTCTGGCTCGCGAGCCGGTGAAGAGCCGCCCTACGAAGTGCAATTCCTGTCGATGGAGGGCGGCAGTGTCGCCAGTTCCTCGTCGGCGCGCATCTGGACCGATCGCATCGACACACGCTTTAGCGGCGGTTTCGACGTCTTGTTTATCGCCGGTGGCTACGGCGCGCATGCGGCCGCACGCGACGAACGGTTGCTCGGCTGGCTGCGCGCGGTTCAATCGCGCACCCGCGCGATCGAAACGATCGGCGAGGGCCGGCTCGTGCTGGAAGCCGCCGGGCCAACCGACCATGACGGGCTGCAGATGAACCGCTATCTCGGCGGTGTCGCCGGCGAGGCCGCGTTCAGCGCCGCCAACGATCGGCAAGACTGCGCGCGCAGCGCGCTGATGTTCATCAAGCGCGATCTTGGCGCCGAACTCGCGCGCAGCGTCGCCGATCGCGTCATGCCTGGCATGGCTGCCACGTGGGTGCCGCTGCCGGCAGAAGGTGGCACGCTCAGCGTGGCCGAGAAAATTCGCGCCGCGGCACGCTGGATGGAGGCGAACTGCGACCGTCCGGTGTCGGTGGCCGACGCCGCGCAGATCGCCGCAATGAGCGAGCGCAATTTTCTGCGCCGCTTCAAACATGAAATGCACGTCACGCCTTCCGACTACCTGCTGCAAGTGCGGCTGCGCATTGCGTGCAACTTCCTGACCGAGACTGAATTGCCGGTCGACAAGATCGCGCGACGCAGCGGCACCGGCAACGGCGATCGTCTCGCGAAGATATTCCGCAAGCGCATGGCGCTTTCGCCCACGGAGTATCGCGCACGTAGCAGGATGACCAGCGAGGCGTAACATACTTGCAGGCAGGCGCCCGACGACGCGCCTCATCGCTGTTGAACGCGGCGGCAATGGCGGCCGTCGTATCTTCGCTGGCCAGCCTTCTTACGAGCGCGGTAGCAATGGGCAACAAGGTAATGGCGACGGCATTGCCGGATGTGAAACTCATCGAGCCCGAGGTGTTTAGTGACGAATTCGGCTTCTGTTTCGAGAGCTTCAGCGCGGACGAGTTTGCCGACGACGTCTCGCAAGGTTTCAATTTCGTGCAGGACCGTCACTTGCGCGCAGTGCATCGCGTATTGCGCGGCCTGCACTATCAGGTCCAACGTCCGCAAGGCCGGCTGATACGCGTGATTCGGGGCGAAGTATTCGATGTCGCCGTGGACGTGCGGCTCAATTCGCCGAACTTCGGCAAATGGAGCGGCGAGTATCTGAGCGCAGACAACCAGCGGCAAATCTGGATGCCACCAGGCTTTGCACATGGCTTCGTGGTGCTATCCGACGTCGCCGAGTGCGTGTGGAAGACCACCGAATACTGGTTCCCCGAACTCGAACGCTGCATCTTGTGGTCCGATCCTGACATCGGGATCGAGTGGCCAATCGAATTCGGCCCGATCCTCGGCACGAAGGATGCCGCAGGTCGGCGCCTCTACGAAGCGGAAAACATCGCCTGAATTCCATGTGAGTTTTTACGACATTTTTTTGTTGGAACGCGGAGGCAGGCGGCGTGCCACGATGCAGCAATCTGCTCTTGTCGACTACGTGCGTCGTGGTGTCGGCTAAGTCAACTCGACGCGCTTGAGCGCACACATGAGCACGGCGCATTCGCAAGTCATGAAACCCGATGCGGTCAGCAACAATTGCAATAGCGTGCGGCAAGTATTGCAACGACGTGCCACGGTCCGCATCGGGGGTAGGGTGCTTGTCGGCGACGCGCCGACTGCGTCGGTCAGCGTCGGATCACGCCCATCAGCAGGGTGACGAGGAAGATCACCGCGAAGATGAAGAACAGCACTTTGGCGATTTCCGCCGCACCTGCGGCGATGCCACCAAAGCCGAACACAGCGGCGATGATCGCGATAATAAAAAAGATTGCAGCGTATCGAAGCATGGAGCCTCCCACCGGTGGATTGCTGGATTGACGTGAAAGCGGCGACTCGTTGTGGGCACCGTGTGCTTTGACGGGTTATTTGCCGGCGAGCGGAATACAGCAAGGGGTGTGCCCACGTCCGAACGAGCACGCGGGCTCTCTGGCCGCGGGACGTTGTTTTGCACCGCCCGCGGAAAACCATCACTACCGTGAGATAGCGATTTCAACGCGCCGGTTTTTTGCGCGGCCTTCAGGCTGCATCGCATTGCAATCGAGTGCCCGAAGCCGCCCGCCCGCGAGGGCAGTGCGCTAACGTTTGCGAGCTGCGCGATCCGTCACGCGGCGAAGCAGATCGTACGGACAACGTACGAGCTTGCCGTTGCTAGCCACGCAGCCAGTGATAGACGATCGGCCCGCACAACACGCCCCACGTGAGCGCGCAGATCAGCAGCGCGATCATCACGGCCGCACTGCCGCAGTCTTTCGCGCGCTTCGAGAGCTCATGACGTTCGAGCGAAATCCGGTCGATGGCCGCCTCGATGCTCGAATTCAGCAGCTCCACCAGCAGCACCAGCAGCACCGACACGATCAGCAAGACGCGCTCGATCGCGCCGACCGGCATCAGCAATGCGCCCGGCAGCAGGATCAGCGCGAGCGCCGCCTCCTGACGGAACGCGCTCTCCTGTCGCAACGTCGCGACGAAGCCGTCGCACGAGTGCCGCAACGCGAACCACGCACGCAGAGGACCGCTACGTTTTACCGTAGTGCAGGCCGGAGAAGACTCGTTCTGATGGCTCATGATTTCGATGTTGTCGGGAAGCCGCAGCATGCCTCAAATGTCACAGATTGTCAGATTTTTATGCTATCTTTGCGCCGCGCCAAACGGGGCAGATATGCCTGCTCGACTGGCGACGGAATCGCAACGAGCCACTTGCATGTCGTGCTGGCTCCGTTCCATATATTGGGCACTCCCGTCGCCGTGCCTCGTCCCTCAAGATTTCGCCAGATCTTCCGATGTACAGGGCAGGAAACCGCGGCGCGCTCACCTGGCAATCCGTTTCCCAATTCCGCATGCTCATGCGGCAGACCGAATGCGCACAGTGCCCGCCTGACGGGTGGACGGCCGAGGTCAAACAAGCTGATCTGTTTATGAAACCTGTCGTGTCGTTGTGCCTTTCGCTGACCGCAGCGGTCTGCGCTCTGTCTGCCGCTGTGTCATTCGCCGCACCGTCGGAATCTTCTGCCGCATCTGCGCGTGTAGCATCGTCGCCTGCCGCGAATGCCGCAGCGTCGGCCGCGCTTGCGTCGGTTGCCAGCGGTGCGAACGCGGCGCATGCCATCAGTGCCGTGAATGCCACGAATGCCGCCAATGCCACCACCGCCTCGGCATCGAGCATAAACGGCTCGACTACCACGCACGTGTCGTTCGCCGCGCTCGGCGCATATCAGCCGCTCAATCTGCGCGGGCTCGAGGACGCGCGCACTGTCAGCGTCGGAGTGCGGCTCGACCGCGTGGTCACTGCGGCGCGCCTGCGCCTGCGCTACACGTATTCGCCGGCGCTGGTGTTTGCGCTTTCGCATCTGAAAGTATCGATCAACAACGAAGTGGTCGCGACCGTGCCGTTCGATCGCGAGCATGCCGGCCAGATCGTCACGCAGGAGATCGCGCTCGATCCGCGTTTTCTTACCGACTACAACCAGCTCGGTCTGCGCCTGATCGCGCACTACACGCTCGACCATTGCGAAGACCCGGACAACACGTCGCTATGGGCCGACGTCAGTCCGACGAGTGAGCTGATTCTCGACACCGCGCCGATTCGTTTGCCCAACGATCTCGCACTGTTGCCCGCGCCGTTTTTCGACCGCCGCGACGCGAGCCGCCTGCGCTTGCCGTTCGTGCTGCCGGCCGCCGCCGACAACGCGACGCTGCGCAGCGCCGGCGTGCTCGCATCGTGGTTCGGCGCGCAGGCCGACTATCGTCAGGCGCGCTTTCCGGCATTGTCCGCGTTGCCGTCCGACGATCACGCGGTGGTGGTCGCGCGCAGCGCGCAATTGCCCGCCGATCTGAAGCTGCCGCCCGTGAACGGCCCGATGCTGATGGTCGCCGACAATCCCGTCGCGGCCGGCAAGAAGCTGCTGATCGTGACCGGCCGCACCGCCGCGGAAGTCGACGCGGCCAGCGCCGCGCTGGTGCTCGGCACGACCGCGTTAGCCGGGCCCGCCGTGCAGATCCGCGAGGTCGACATCGGTGCGCCGCGCAAACCGTACGACGCGCCGCGCTGGGTGCCGGTGGATCGTCCGGTCGCGTTCAAGGAATTGATCGACGATCCGAACCAGTTGCAGGTGCGCGGTAGCTCGCCGGACGCGATCCGTCTGAACCTGCGCGTGCCCGCCGATCTGTACTCGTGGAATGGCGCGGGCGTGCCACTGAATCTGAAGTACCGCTACACGGCGCCGACAGTGCAGAACAACTCGGCGCTCGCCGTGCAGATCAACGATCACCTCGTCAAGTCGTACCGGCTCGCGCCGGCCAGCGCCGACGACGCGCAAGGCCGTCTGCAACTGCCGGTGCTGTCGAGCAGCGGCAATCGTTCGAGCAGCGCGCTCGACATTCCCGCTTTCCGTGTCGGCAGCTCGAACCAGTTGCAGTTGCGCTTCAATCTGGATTCGCAGAAGACCGGGCTGTGCCAGGGCGTGGCGTCCAACCCGGTGCAGGCCGCGGTCGATCCCGACTCGACGATCGACTTCTCGGACTTCGTCCACTTTGCGCAGATGCCGAACCTCGCGTACTTCGCGAACAGCGGCTTCCCGTTCACGCGCTACGCCGATCTTGCGCAGACGGCCGTAGTGATTCCCGAGAACCCCGCGCCGCAGGAACTCGAAAGCATGCTGACGATGCTCGGTCACATGGGGCAATGGACCGGTTATCCGGCGCTGCGTGTGCAGATCGCGCGGCCTCGCGAGCTCGCGCAGTTGACGGGCAAGGATCTGCTCGCGATCGGCGGCAACGGGTCGGCGCCGCTGCTCGCGCGCTGGCGTCAGGCGCTGCCGTTGAGCATCGGCGAGGGCTCGAACGATGCCGCAGCCGACAACCCGATCACCCACGCGTCGTTTTCGGTGCAGGAGCAGTGGCGCAACGGCGCGCATCTGCCGGCTGGCAGCGCGCGTATCGAGCGCGATGGTCCGCTCGCCGCGCTGATGGGTTTCGAACTGCCGGGCAGCAAGGGACTCAGCGTCGTCGCGCTGAACGCCACCGATCAGCAACAGTTGTCGCGATTGCTCGACATGCTCGAAAAGCCGGATCGCGTCGCGCAACTGCAAGGCGACGTCGCGTTGCTGCGCGGCGGCGTGGTGGACAGCATGCGCGTCGGCGAGCCGTATCTGGTCGGCTATGTGCCGTGGTATGCGCGGCTGTGGAGCAAGGCGATCCAGCATCCGGTGTTGCTGGGCGTGCTCGGCGCGCTGGCCGGGCTGCTGCTGGCGATCGGCGCGTTCACTGCGTTGCAGGAACTGGCCGCGCGGCGCCGGGGAGTCTGACGCGATGGCGTGGGTGAAGCACGGCGCGCCGCTGCGGTGGCGGCGATGGCGGCGGGGTCATGCGTCGGTTGACGCGGGCGGGTTGCCAGGCCTCGGCTTCGTCGCGCTCGTGGCGAGGGTGGCGGCCGTCGCAACGGCGGTTGCGTTGGCGTCGACGTTACTGATCGCGCAACGCGCGAGCGCGGCTGAACAGCTGCGCCCGGCGTCCGCCACATCCGCCACGGCCCACGCAGCTCACGTAGCCGACGCAGCCCACGCAGCC
>NZ_CYGX02000217.1 GCF_900019265.1 Paraburkholderia ribeironis | reverse complement strand
GATTGCGGGCCCGCTGCTCAGCGGACATCTCGCCGACCGCGCTGGCTTTGCATCTGCGCTGCGCGCGGCATTCGTGATCCAGATCGTCGCTGTCGCGTTGCCTCTGATCGACACGAGTCCTGTACCGCTGATCGCCTCCAGCGTGCTGATGGGCGCAGCCGTGCCGGGTATCGTGCCGCTCGCGCTTGGCCGCGTCAATGAACTGCTCGCGCATCACCCGGCCGCGCAGAAAGGTGCGTGGAGCACGGCCACCACGACATTCGCCGTGTTGCAGGCGGTCGCCGCGTATGGCATGTCGTTTCTTTTCACGCAAAACGGCGGCAATTACGCCATGTTGTTCGTGATCGGCGCAGCGGCGCTCGCACTCGCGCTGGCCGTCGACCTGTTCGCTGCGCTGCGCCCCCACCCGCAAAAGGTTTGAGATACCTGCAACGCTTCATCGAAGGATAGATAGCATGAACCAGCCCATGACCTCCGTCTCGCTGCGCAACGCGCCGGATGTCCCGACCGTCAGTTACACGGAACGCAATCAGCAATACTGGATGCGCAATCTGTTCGTCTGCGTGTTCGGCTCTTTCACGACGCTCGTCAGCCTGAGCATGCTGCTGCCGTTCCTGCCGCTCTATGTGAAGCAGCTTGGCGTGACATCGCAGGCGGATGTGATCCAGTGGTCGGGTGTCGCGTTCGGTGCAACGTTCCTCGGCACGGCCCTCACGGCGCCGTTGTGGGGCCGTCTCGCCGACCGTTACGGACGCAAGCCGATGCTGATCCGCGCAGCCGTCGGCATGGCCGTGGTGATGTCGCTGATCGGTATCGCGC
>NZ_CYGX02000027.1 GCF_900019265.1 Paraburkholderia ribeironis | reverse complement strand
GGTTTCCGGAGCACGAAAGAGCGAGATTCTAGCGAGCCCAGACGGGGCTTGCAAGCGTTATCCGGAATTTATTCACGGCGCCTTTCCTATCCGTCCAGGGTCATCGACAACCGGCGCTTTCACATCGGGCGCCAAGGCGCGCGCAGCCGGCGCGCCGATCGTCCAGTCGTGCAGCACGGTATAAGCGACCGCCAGCAAAGTCGGGCCGATAAAAACGCCAAGGAAGCCGAAGGCAAGCGCACCGCCCAGAATGCCCAGCATCACGAGAATCAGCGGCATATCGCTATTCTTGCCAATCAGGATCGGCTTGATGACATTGTCGGACATGCCGACGACCAGCACCCCCCATACGACGAGAAAGATCGCCCAGCCAGTCGCGCCCCCGTGATATAGCCAGATAGCCGCGGGCAACCACACGACCACCGGGCCGCCCGGCACCACCGACAGAAAAAACGTCGCCAGTCCAAGCAACGCCGCCGCCGGCACGCCCGCAATCCAGCAACCGAATCCAGCCAGCACCGCTTGCACGAGCGCGGTGCCGAGGATCCCGTAGACCACGCCCTTCACCGTGCTGCCGGCCAGTGCCAGCAGATAATCGGCGCGCTCGCCGGCGATGCGCCGCATGCCCGCATTCAGCCAGGCAGCCGCACCCTCGCCTCCGGTATAAAAAAAGAACGCGAGCACGATGCTCAATGCCAACAGTCCCAGACCGTGCGTAACAGCAAGCGCCGCCGCCAGAATCCACTTGCCGGCCGGCGCCGCGAGCGTGTGCAACTGCGCAATCAATTCGGAACTACTGCTTGTCAGATGATCCCAGAAGGCCACTATGTTTGAGCCAACCAGCGGGATCCGACCGACCCATGAAGGCAAATCGGGCAAGCCGCCCTCAAAGAACCTCTCCACCAGCGCCACGATTTCGTGGACGTGCGCGCCAAACGCAAAACCCGCATAGACGAAAGGCCCAAGCACGACCACCAGGATAATGACCACGATCAACGTGGCAGCCCACTTGCGACGCCCGCCAAGCGCAGCGGTCAGCCGCCGGTAGAGGCCCCAGGAGCTATAACTGAGGATGGCGCCCCACAGCAGCGCGGTGGTAAAGGGAGCCAGCACCAGCAACGAGCCGCCCACCAGTACAATCAGTGCGAATACAGCGGCGAGTTGTTCGATCAGTTGGTCCGATTTCACTATGAATCTCCTATGGCGCCAGACCACGGCGACGAATTGACAAACGCTTGTCAGGCACCCGCCGAACGCCGTCCGGTCAGTATAGAAGCGAGTCACGCCTCCGAGGGTGTCTTATACCATCCGGCCAGGTCGACCTCAGACACGCGGGCATGCTCGCGCAACGCACTGATTTTTGGTGTAGAAAAGTCCTAATCCATCCGGCATTGCCGGCCAAACAATATGACGGCATAGAAGAGACTAGAATATAAGGTTCTCTGCCCCCCAATTTCCGGATTTATGCGCTCGCGAATCGCCAAACGTCTCCCACCCGATGCCGACAAGCTCGTCGGTCTCTCGCTCGCGCTTTTCGCGTCGGGCAGCCGCACCGAAGACCGCTTCTGGGAAGCGAAGCTCGACGCGCTGCTGGCCAAGATCATCCGCAACGCCAACCAGACGACGCTGGACGCTGCGCTCGATCATCTGCAACAAAATCATCCCGACGCATACGGCGCACTCGCCGATATGGCGGAAACCCATAGCGAGTCGTTCATCATCGAACATGAGGGCGTGCCTTGCGAAGCGCTGCTGATCGCCGCGCCCGTGCTCGCCTGGACGCGCTACATGATTCCGTCAGGCCCGCTCAAAGCCGACGCGGCCGACGCGCTGCGCGCACACCTGCAGGCACATGTGCTCGCCGCCAATACGCGCGTCGCGATGGCGCCGTTCCTGTACAGCATCGATCAGCTGCCGCGCCATCACGTCGAAACATGGCGCATCGCCCAGCAGCTTGCCCAGGCAGCCATGGCCGGTGGCAACGTCAAGCTCAATTTCGGCGAACTGCCTGAAACCTCACCGATTCTGGCCGACCCGCGCTTCCTGCTCGCGGTGGTCGCGGCCCCCGTGGGCGAGCCGACCTTTCGCTGGCAAGAGGAAGAGCACGGTAGCCGGATCGAGCGCGGCCAATGTCTCGAACAATGGGCAACGCAAGGCGGCGCCAATTTGTCGCTGGTGCTGCCCGGCTGCGAATTCGAGTGCCTGTTGCCAGATGCGTACTATTCGGCGTGTCGTGACGCTGACGAAAGCGTGCGTCCCCACACCGTGCGCACCGCCGTGCGTTATCTATTCGACACAATTGGCGCCGCGCCGCAGGAGCTGCGCGCAGTGGTCGCAGGCTTCGGCGAACGCCGCATCGACGAATACCGCGTCGGCTTTACGCGCCGGGGCAGCAATGATGTGATCTACGGCGTCGTGTGGCCGCTGTACGGCCGCGAGAACGGCGAGCCCGGCATCGACGAAGAACCGCAGCAGACCCCCGCATCGGACGATCCGCTCGAAGAAATCGTCGCGCTGCTCAAGGAGACCGGCGTGACCGACGTGCGCCGCCACGCGGGCCGCTTCGAGCCGGAATATTGCGATGACTGCGGCGTACCGCTGTATGCGGATCCGCTCGGCGAAATTGTCCATGCCGAAATGCCGGAGGATGCGGACCCAGCACAGCCGCATTTCCACTGAGCATCGCCCGCTGTCGTAAAAAAAGCCCCGCCAAGCGGGGCTTTTTGTTTGTCCCGTCATTCTTCCTATGCCTTTTGGACAGGCCGTCAAACTGAAGGGAATTTGTCATCATAGACATCGCGACGCACTGCAACGCGTCCGGCTCATGTGCTCATGTGCCGGCGGGTACGTCGTGCCACTTCGCCCGATTCATCTGGACTGGAGACATGCATGCGATTCTCGATACTCAACTCAAACGCAGAACGACGTGATGGGCTCAAGGCATTACTGCGGCAAATTGACCGGCTGGCGCGTTTTACGGAAGCACAGGACTGGCGTCAGATCGAACGGACTTTCAAGCGTTACCGGCCCGACCTGCTCGTGATCGACTGGCAGGACTGGATGTCGATCACGGATGCGCGCGAGCTGCTCAGCCACTTCCCCGATCTGCGCGTTGCGGTGCTGACCGACGACATCTCGCCGGTCGCCGTGCGACAACTCATGGACGAAGGCGTGCTCGGCGTCGTGCCGCGCGAAACCGATCCATGTCTGATCGTGCGTGCGTTCGAAATGGTGCTCCTCGGCGGCCATTACGTACCGCCCGGCGCGCTGGCGCTCGATCCGCCGCTGCCGCCGGATATCGCCATCCGACCATTCGACGAGAAGAACCCGCCGCCACGCCGCAACAAACTCTCCAGCGGGCTGTCGCCGCGTCAGGAGCAAATCATGCGCTGCGTCCACATGGGCAGCACCAACAAGATGATCGCGCGCACGCTCGGCATCAGCGAAGGCACCGTCAAGATCCATCTGACCAGCATATTCCAGCAACTCGGCGCGCCCAATCGCGCCGCCGCGGTCGCGCTCTACAACGGCTGGCTGTCGAATCATTTGCAGGTGTTGCGCAACAACGGTGAGGGCTCGCCTCGTCCGGTGATGGGACAAGCCGGCGTGATCCCGCTGCGGCGCCACAAGCGGCGGCGCTTCCAGTATCCGTTGCCGGCGAACGACACGAGCGCTCCACTGCCGATGGCTGCCGAACCAGCCACAACCTATGGCGATACGCCGCCCGTCGAGCCGGCAGCGAAGCCGGTTACGCCGGGCTCGGCATGAGAGTCGTGACGACGCGTGCAAAAGCCCGGACACACGCTGTCTGACAGCGTTTGCATCGGCTGGCATGGAATCCGCTCACACCTTTTCTCGTCCAACGAGTAATATGAGTCTCATGGGTTTCCTCTACACACCGCTTCCGTTCTGGATGATTGTCGGTGGCTGGATCGCCACTGCGATAGTGGTCGCGCTCGCACTGTGGAAAAATCCTTTCAAACGACTTCAGGACGGCACGCTTCAGCATGTCTGGCTTGCGATCATCGTCGCAGTGTCAGTGCTGTGGGCGAGCAACGCGTGGCTCGACGACGGCACCGTGATGCACCTGCTTGGCGCCACGCTCATCGTGACGCTATTCGACTGGGCTTTGTCGCTAATCGCAATGGCGGTGGTCACGGGTCTTGCCGCCGTCGTCTTCGATGCACCCTGGCAAGGCATTGCGTTGACTTTTCTTGTATACGGTGCGGTGCCTGTCGGCATTTCGACTTTGCTCCAGCGCATCAGCATCGCCTGGCTGCCTCGCAATCTTTTCATGTTTATCTTCGGCCAGGGTTTCGTCTCGCCCGCGATCGCGGTCTCGCTCACCGCAGCCGCGGCGCTCGGCATCCATATCGTGCTCGCCGATGGCTCGATGATCGTGATTCCTGTCGGCTACGCATTCAGCGTGTTGCTGCTCGCCACCGGCGAGGCCTGGTTCACGGGTATGTCGACGGCCTTGATCGCGGTCTACCGACCTGCGTGGGTCACCACGTACGATGTGCGCAGATATCGGCTGGGCGGCCCACGCACGTGACAGCAGCGGGTCTGAAGTCAGCCTCCGTGGCGATCGGCGAGCCGGTCACATCGAGGCCGCCGGATCCGCGCACGAAGGCAAGTCAAAATATTTGTGCCAGGATTGAACTCCACCCGCTAGTTGGGCATCTTACGTGCCTCATATCTCACTTGCGCCTGAAGAACTAGATGGATCGCACCAACGTACCGTGCCGATTGCTGCGGCTAGTCGGCCGGTTGGCAGCCTGCGCAGCGAGTCTCTCGCTCATCTGCACTGCACCCGCATTCGCCGATCAACTCGAACAGCACAACGACCTCGTCAACAAGTTCGTCAATGAGCTGCATGCGGATCCGCTAGTCGCGGATTGCGCCGCTCATGGCGGTTTTGTCGCAAGCACGTCTACCGCCTTCGACCATGTCGAATTTCCACCCAGTTCGTTCGACAGCGCCCACTCATCGATCACGCCCTGGAACGATTCGTTCGACGAGGGCAAGCAACGCGTCAAGGTGGACAACATCGTCACCGTCGAAGGAGTCGGCGTGCGCGGGAACGGCGAAGGCGACCCTGCCAATCTGAAATTCCGCTGCGGCTACGTCGGCACCCAGATGCTGGCGTTCAGCTGGAACGACCCGGTGCCGCTGGCCCGCGCGCATGGCGCCAGCTCGACGGGATCGCACACCGCGTCGGGCAAGCACAAGAACGGAAAGGGCAAGCACCCGGTGAGCGGCACGACGACAAAGAAAACGTCGTCGAACAAGTCGGCCCCGAAGAAAGCTGCGACGAAAAAGAAAGTCCATTGATAGACGCGGCGGCGTCGGTTCGCCCACGCCGCTGTCGTACCGGCATCCCGATAAAAAACGAGGTGCACACGCTTATGTGTGCGCCTCGTTTTTTTCTCGCCCAGCTTTACGCGAAGGTCTCCACATGGCGCAGGATCGCCTGCAGCATGGCGGCGCCGAGCGAGGCGCTGCGCTCGCCGTTCCAGCCCACCCGCTCGTCGGGCAGATTGGCGTTGTCCTTGAACGGCATCTCGAGCGTCAACGACAGGCAGCCGAATTCGTTGCCGATATACTTCGACGCCAGCTTCAGCGCATCCTCCCGATACTTGCTCGCTGCATAACCGTACTTGTCCTGAAAATCAGGACTCGCCTGCTTGAATGCCTCGACAAATGCCTTCTGCTCCTGCCCCTGCCGCTCGGTGAAACCCGGCAGCATTTCGGAGCCGGCCACGAACACGTAGGGCAGCGCCTCGTCACCGTGGATATCGAAAAAGAGGTCGCAGCCCGTGGCGTGAATCGCGTCACGCACCAGCAGCACCTCGGGGCTGCGTGCGGCGTCGGGCTCCATCCATTCGCGGTTCAGGTTCGCGCCGGCCGCGTTCGTGCGCAGGTTGCCGTGCACGCTGCCATCCGGATTCATGTTCGGCACGATGTAGAACACGGCGTGGTCATAGAGCTTGCGCGCGACCGGATCTCCCGCCCAATCGCCCCAACCCACGAGACGCTTCACGAGCCCCTCGATAAACCATTCGGCCATCGTCTCGCCAGGGTGCTGGCGCGCGATCAGCCAGACCTTCTTCTTCGGCGTGTCGCCGGTTTGCGGCGTGCCGAGCATGAGCAGCGACATGGGCCGTCCTTCGATGGTCGTGCCCAGTTCCGTGAGTGTGGCCTGCGGCATCTGCTGCACGGCGCCCAGAAACTCCGAATGACGTTCCTCGCTATACGGCTCGAAATACGCGTAGTAGATCCGGTCGAAATCCGGCGTGTGATCGATCGTCAGAACGCGGCCGTCATACGACGTGGGCACGCGAAACCAGTTCACCCGGTCATAGCTCGCGACCGCCTGATAATCACGCCAGCCTTCGGCGAACGCGCATTCAGCGGCATTCTCGAAGCTCATCACGCAGCGCTCGCCCGCCGCGCCGGACACACAAAAGTAAAACCACTGCGCGAACTCCGCGTGGCTGTCCGGCCGCACGCGCAAACGGATATTGCCGGCGTCCTCGCAGGACAGCACGTCGATCGCGCCCGCGTCGAAATTGCTCGTGATCGATAACGTCATGATGTTCTTCCCTGCCTGTGTGCGCGACGCGCCGCTTATTCAGCGACGCGGCGGCGGAATACGTAAGTGGAATCGTTCGAGGCTTCGGCGTCGAACGCGTAGCCTTCGGAGTCGAAGTCCTTCAACTGCTCCGGCCGGTCGAGACGGTTTTCCACCGCGTAGCGCGCCATCAACCCGCGTGCGCGTTTTGCGTGGAAGCTGATGATCTTGTAGCGACCGCCTTTCCAGTCTTCGAACACCGGCGTGACGATGGGTGCGTCGAGCAGCTTCGGCTTGACCGACTTGAAGTACTCGCCCGACGCGCAATTCACCAGCACGGGCGCCGCCGCGTTCATTTTCAGTTGCGCGTTCAGTGCCTGCGTGATCCGCTCGCCCCAGAACGCGTACAGATCCTTGCCACGCTGATTGGCGAAGCGCGTGCCCATTTCGAGCCGGTAAGGTTGCAGCAGATCGAGCGGACGCAGCAGGCCGTACAGCCCGGACAGCACGCGCACATGACTCTGCGCATACTCGAGGTCCGCCGACGACAAGGTCTTCGCGTTGAAGCCTTCATACACGTCGCCGTTGAACGCGAGCACCGCCTGCTTGGCGTTGTGCGTGCCGAACGTCGGCGACCATTCGGCGTAGCGCTGGAAATTGAGGTGCGCGAGCTGATCGGAAATGTCCATCAGCGAAGCGATCTGATGCGGCGACAAACGGCGCAATCCGCCGATCAGTTCGGCTGCATCGTCGACGAAATCGGGAATCGTGTGCTTCTTGACGTGCGGCGGGGTTTCATAGTCGAGAGATTTCGCCGGCGACAGAACGATTATCATAGAGGCTTGCAGGCACGCCGTGCCTGGCGGTCAAAGACGAAAGCCAGATTGTAACGAATGCCCGGTTCCCATGCCTTACGCAGCGCCTTGCGCGTCGTCCTCGATTCCAATGTGTGGATCGATATCCTCGTGTTCGACGATCCGCACACCCGGCCGATCGCAGCCGCACTCGAAAGCGGCGCGCTCGCCGCGCTGATCGACGCGCGTTGCCTCGCCGAACTCTCCTATGTGCTCGACTATCCGCAATTCGTGCAGCGGAATGTGGACAAGGCCGCCGCGCTCGCCGTCGTCGCACGGCTCGCGCAACTCGTCGAAACCGTCGAGCCCACGGCGGACGCGAAACCGTTGCCCAAGTGCAAAGACCGCGACGATCAGAAGTTTCTCGAACTCGCGCACGCGGCGCAGGCCGATTGGCTGGTTTCGAAAGATCGCGCGGTGTTGAAGCTCGCCAAACGGATCGCACGCGACTTCGGCTTCCAGATCACGCAGCCGGCATCATTCGTCGCCGCACTCAGCGGTTCATTGAGCGCCGTCGAGCCCGCGCCCGCATGACTTACAGCCGCTTGACTTACAGCCGCTTGACTTACGGCCGCTTGACTTACGGCCGCTTGACTTACAGCCGCTTGACTTATGGCCGTATGACCTATGGTCGCGTCGCGTACGGCCGCGTGACTTCGGCCTCTCATCCTGGCCAGACGGCCGACGCGGGATCGCTCGCGCGCACACCGCGCCGCGATTCCCTACAATCGGACTTCGTCCTTGCCGACGGCGCCCTGCGCCAATTTCGCCAACTCACTCGCCCATGCTCCCGACAGCGCCATGAATGCACCGTTCGATACGCCCATGAGTCCCTCGTTTCCGTCTCGCCTGCCGAACGTCGGCACGACGATTTTCACCGTAATGAGCGCACTCGCCGCCGAGAAAGGCGCGGTGAATCTGGGCCAGGGCTTTCCCGATTTCGGCTGTGACCCACGCATTGTCGACGCGGTCGCAAACGCGATGCGCGAGGGTCACAACCAGTACCCGCCGATGGCGGGCGCCGCGCCGCTGCGTCAGGCGATCTCCGGGAAGATCGCGAACCTGTATGGCCGCCGCTACGACGCCGCGAGCGAAATCACCGTGACCGCGGGCGCCACGCAGGCATTGCTGACCGCGATCCTGTGCGCGGTTCATCCGGGTGACGAAGTGGTCGTGATCGAGCCGACCTACGACAGCTACCTGCCGTCGATCGAACTGGCGGGCGGCAAGCCGGTGTTCGTCACGCTCGACGCGCCCGACTACTCGATCCCGTTCGACAAGCTGGCCGCCGCGATCACGCCGAAAACGCGGCTGCTGCTGATCAACACGCCGCACAATCCGACCGGCACGGTCTGGCGCGCCGAAGACATGCGCAAGCTCGAAGAGATCGTGCGCGGCACCAACCTGCTGATCCTGTCCGACGAAGTGTACGAACACATGGTCTACGACGGCGCGCCGCATCAGAGCGTCGCCCGTTATCCGGAACTGGCGCAGCGCAGCTTCGTGGTGTCGAGCTTCGGCAAGACTTATCACGTGACCGGCTGGAAGGTCGGCTACGTGGCAGCGCCTGCCGCACTCACCGCCGAGTTCCGCAAGGTGCACCAGTTCAACGTCTTCACGGTCAATACGCCGATGCAGATCGGCCTCGCCGACTACATGATGGACCCGGCGCCGTATCTCGACCTGCCGGCGTTCTATCAGAAGAAGCGCGACTTTTTCCGCACCGGCCTCTCGAACTCGCGCTTCAAGTTGTTGCCGTGCACGGGCACGTACTTTCAATGCGTCGGCTATTCGGCGATCAGCGATCTGCCCGAAGCCGAATTCGCGCAATGGCTGACCGGCGAGATCGGCGTGGCGGCCATTCCGGTCTCGGCGTTCTATCACGAGGCGCATGAGTCGGGCGTGGTGCGCTTCTGCTTCGCCAAGCAGGAAAGCACGCTCGCTACCGCGCTCGAGCGGCTGGCGCGACTCTAGTATGTGCCGCGCGATGCTGCGAACGAACCCATGTTCCTCGCCAGCGCGCGCAGCGGCCAGCGCGTGCGCTGGCCCGTTCGCCCCGCAACACTTGCCATCAAGCCGGGCGCGATGCCGCCATGCACGCCTTGCGGTCCTCGGTCACGCGTTGCGCGGCCGGCCGCACGTTGATCGCTTTCACATAGCTCTTCCAGTCGACGCCGGCGTCGAGCAGAAAATCGCGGCCATAGATGCTCTGCGTTGCCATGCCGACCAGCGGCAAGCTCACATAGCCCGCCGTGTCGGCGACACTGAAACGCTCGCCGCGCAGATACGGTCCGAACTTCGCGAGCCGCTTGAAGCCGGCGATGTGATGCGCAAGCAGCTTCTCGACACGCCCCTTGGTTGCATCGCTGACCGTGCCGCCGAAGAACGCTTCCTTGTACAGATTGCGCGCGGTCAATTCGAGATGCACGTCGACGAACATGATCATCTCGCGCTCCTTGGCTGCTTCCCACGGATCGGCGGAAAAAATCGCCTTGTCGGGAAAGCGCGCGGCCAGATACTCGACAATGCATTGCGACTCGCACAGATCGCCGTGCTCGGTCTGCAGATAAGGCACCTTGCCAAGCGGCGAATGCTCGAGCATGGTCTCTTCCTGGCTGGGCAGCACGGACATCTCTTCGAACGGAATGCCGTGCTCGATGAGCACGAACTTTACTTTGTTGTAGTAGTTAGAGAGCGGGAACCCACACAGCTTGATCATCAGGTGTCTCCTTGCTTCGGGTGGTATGAGACCGTGCATCACACTCAGATCGACGGCCATTGAACAATCATCCATCAAATTGCACGATCGTGCTATTCTAAAATAACCATGGAGTCGAGCATCGCAATGAACTCTCGCAATTTCAGCATCGAGACTATCGGTATTGTCGGCACCGGCGCAATGGGCCGCGGCATTGCACAGATCGCCGCGCTGGCTGGCCTGACGGTGCGCCTCTTCGACACCAATCCCGCCGCGGTCGGCGCGGCGCGCGACTATCTCGCCGAGACCTTCGCCAGATTGACCGCCAAAGGCAAGCTCGACGAGGCGCGTTCGCTCGCGGCGCTCGCGAACGTCAGCGGCGCGCAAACAATCGCCGAGCTGACCGGCTGCGACCTGGTTGTCGAAGCGATCGTCGAAAAGCTCGACGTGAAGCAGGCGCTGTTTCGCGAACTCGAAACCGTCGTGAGCGGCCGTTGCGTGCTGGCGTCCAACACGTCCTCGCTGTCGATCACGGCAATCGCCGCCGGTTGCATCGACCCGTCGCGCGTGGTCGGCTATCACTTCTTCAATCCCGTACCGTTGATGAAGGTCGTCGAAGTGATCGACGGCCTGCGCGGCGACCCCGCCGCCGGCGATGCGCTGATGGATCTCGCACGCCGCATGGGACACACGCCGGTACGCGCGAAAGACATGCCTGGCTTCATCGTGAATCACGCGGGCCGCGGCATGAATACGGAGGGCTTGCGCGTGGCGGGCGAAGGCGTGGCGAGCTTCGCGGACATCGATCGCATCATGCGCGAGCAGGCTGGCTTCCGCCTCGGGCCGTTCGAGCTGCTGGATCTGACGGCACTGGACGTCTCGCATCCGGTGATGGAGTCGATCTATCATCAGTTCTACGAAGAATCGCGCTTCACGCCGTCGCCGATCACCGGCACGCGCCTCAAAGGCGGACTGCTTGGCCGCAAGACGGGCGAAGGCTTTTATCGCTACGTCGACGGCAAGCAGCAGGTGCCCGCCGAACCGTCCGCACCGACCGGACTGCCGCGCAGCGTCTGGGTCAGCCAACGCTATCCGCAAGCCCGCGAAGCTGTCGTCGAACTCATCGGCAAGGCCGGCGTGAAGCTCGACGACGGCGCCGCGCCCGCGCCGGACTCGCTGATCGTCGTCACGCCGTTCGGCCATGATGCGACCACGGCCGCGGTCGACGAAGCACTCGACGCGAGCCGCGTCGTCGCGATCGACGCCCTCTTCCCGCTGACCGGCGCCGCGCGCCGCACGCTGATGACCACGCCGGCCACCACGCGCGCCGCACGCGATGCCGCGCATGCGCTGTTCGCCGCCGACGGCGTGCCCGTCACCGTGATCCGCGACTCCACCGGCTTCGTCGCGCAGCGCGTGGTGGCGACGATCGTCAACATCGGCTGCGACATCGCGCAAAAACAGATCGCCACGCCCGCCGACATCGATCTCGCCGTGACACTCGGCCTCGGCTACCCGCGCGGCCCGCTGGCGCTCGGCGACGCGCTCGGCGCGCCCCTCATCCTCACGATCCTGCGCAACATGTTCAGCGTGCTAGGCGACCCGCGCTACCGTCCGTCGCCCTGGCTCGCGCGGCGAGCGCAACTCGGCCTGTCGCTGACCCAACCCGACGCGGCAGACATCCACACGGAGACGCAACCATGAGCGCCGAACTGCTGACTTCGCGCCCGACCGAAAGCGAATCGACTCTGGTCCTCACGCTGTCGAACCCCGGCGCGCGCAACGCGCTGCATCCCGACATGTACGCCGCTGGCATCGAGGCGCTCGACTCAGTCGAGCGTGATCCGTCGATCCGCGCCGTCGTGATTACCGGCGCCGACAACTTCTTCTGCGCGGGCGGCAACCTGAACCGCCTGCTCGAAAACCGCGCGAAAGATCCATCGGTGCAGGCGGAAAGTATCGACCTGCTTGGCCAGTGGATTTCGGCGCTGCGTCTGTCGTCGAAGCCGGTGATCGCCGCGGTCGAGGGCGCCGCCGCCGGCGCGGGATTTTCGCTCGCGCTCGCGTGCGATCTGATCGTCGCCGCCGACGACGCCAAATTCGCCATGTCCTACGCCCGCGTGGGCCTGACGCCCGACGGCGGCGGCTCGTGGTTCCTCGCGCAAGCGCTGCCGCGTCAGCTGGCCACGGAAGTGCTGATCGAAGGCAAGCCGATTGGCGCCGCGCGTCTGCACGAACTCGGCGTCGTCAACAAGCTGGCCAAAGCGGGCACCGCACGCGACACCGCCATCGTTTGGGCCGACGCGCTTGGCAAGATTTCGCCCAACTCGGTCGCGCGCATCAAAGGGTTGATCGGCGCCGCCGGCACGCAGCCGCTCGCAGAACATCTGGTCGCGGAGCGCGACAGCTTCGTCGCCTCGCTGCATCACCGCGATGGCCTCGAAGGCATTACCGCATTCCTCGACAAACGCGCGCCGGTCTACAAATAAACCGCGAGAGACCCACGGATCATGCCCGACTACCAACTGCCCAAACGTCGCCGTATCTTCCTGATGCGTCATGGCGACGTGACTTACTTCGACGACTCCGGCCGCGCCATCGATCCTGAAACCGTGCCATTGAACGCGAACGGCCGCGAGCAGGCGAGCGCGGCGGGCCGCGTGTTCGCCGAACAGCAGGTCCGCTTCGATCGGGTGATCGTCAGCGGCTTGCCGCGTACGGTCGAAACCGCGCGGCGCGTGCTGGCCGAGACGGGCCAGCAGATCGAGCTCGAGATCGAGCCAGCGTGGCAGGAGATTCGCGGCGGCAGGCTTGGCAACATTCCGCTGCAGGATATGGAGGCGGCGTTTCTTGGCGTGTTCGACGGCGTCGTGCCGGAAAGCACGCGCTTTCTCGACGGCGAAACCATCGGCGCATTGTTCGATCGTGTTTTACCGCCGGTCGCGGCGTTGCGCGAGGACAGCTCGTGGGACACCGTATTGCTGGTCCTGCATGGCGGCGTGAATCGCGCGATCCTGTCGCATGCGATCACCGCGGGCGGCCGCACGTTCTTCGGCCATCTGTCGCAGGCAACCGGCTGCATCAACGCGCTCGACGTTGGCGCCGCACCGCGAGACTGGGTGTTGCGCGCACTCAACTATTCACCGCCGTCGCCGCTGCATCGCGACGTCCGCAACACCACGATGGAAATGCTCTACGCACAATTCATTCAATATACGCGTAGCTGAACCGAACTGGAGGAGACACATGGTGCAAGCCACACCGGCAGGCGAAAGCGCACACAAACCAGATTATTCGGCCTTCGAGGGCACGCGCCCGGTCAACGAGCGGCAACGCTTCGACACCGACGCGCTTGCCGCGTGGCTGGCCCAGCATGTCGATGGCTTTGCCGGCCCGCTTACGCTCGAACAATTCGCCGGCGGCCAGTCCAATCCCACGTTCAAGCTGGTCACGCCGTCCCGCTCGTACGTGATGCGCGCGAAGCCCGGGCCAGCGGCAAAGCTGCTGCCGTCGGCGCACGCCATCGAACGCGAGTATCGCGTGATGCATGCGCTGGCCGACACCGACGTGCCGGTCGCGCACATGCTTGCGCTATGCGAGGACGAAAGCGTGATCGGCCGCGCGTTCTACGTGATGGAGTTCGTTGCCGGCCGCGTGTTGTGGGATCAGTCGCTGCCGGGCATGACCCCTGCCGAACGCACGGCGATCTACGACGAAATGAACCGCGTGATCGCGGCGCTGCATAGCGTCGACGTCGAGGCCGTCGGTCTCGCTGACTACGGCAAGCCGGGCAATTACTTTGCGCGCCAGATCGGCCGCTGGAGCAAGCAGTACATTGCATCGGAGACCGAACCAATTGACGCGATGCAACGCCTGATCGAATGGCTGCCGCAGCACATGCCGACCGAAACGGGTGGGCGCGCATCGGTCGTGCATGGCGACTACCGGCTCGACAATCTGATCTTCCATCCCCACGAACCGCGCGTGCTCGCAGTGCTCGACTGGGAGTTGTCGACGCTTGGCGATCCGCTCGCCGACTTCGCGTATCACTGCATGGCGTGGCATGTCGATCCGGCGCAATTCCGCGGTATCGCGGGTCTGGATTGGGCGGCTCTCGGCATTCCCGACGAGGCCCAGTATGTCGAACGCTACTGCCAGCGCACCGGCTTCGAGATTCACGGCGACTGGAATTTCTATCTGGCGTACAACATGTTCCGCATCGCCGCGATCCTGCAGGGGATCATGAAGCGCGTCGTCGACGGCACCGCGGCGAGCGCGCAAGCGCTCGATGCCGGGCGTCGCGCGAAGCCGATGGCCGAGCTTGCCTGGCGCTACGCGCAGAAGGTGCGGTAGCAGTCGCGCGCCGGGTCGTGCGGCGCCGGGCTACATGCACGGTCTGCGCGCCCCGGCTGTGCGCTCCAGACTACGCGCCCCGTTCCAATGTCATCCGCTGTCCGTTATCCGCGAGGTCCCAGATGAATTTCGATTACACCCCGAAGGTTCAGGCGTTGCGCGAGAAACTGCTCGCCTTCTTCGACGAGCACATCTATCCGAACGAGCACGCGTTCTACGCAGAGATTGCACGCAATCGCCAGAGCGGCAATGCATGGCTGCCGACGGAACTGGTCGAGCAACTCAAACAGAAGGCGCGCGACGCCGGCCTGTGGAACCTGTTCCTGCCTGATTCCACACGCGGCGCCGGACTGACGAATCTGGAATACGCGCCGCTGTGCGAGATCATGGGCCGCGTGCCCTGGGCGCCCGAGGTGTTCAACTGCAACGCGCCCGACACCGGCAACATGGAAACGATCGAGCGCTACGGCAGCGAAGACAACAAGCGCGAGTGGCTCGAACCACTGCTGCAAGGCCAGATACGTTCGGCGTTCCTGATGACGGAGCCGGAAGTGGCGTCGTCGGATGCGACCAATATCCAGACCAGCATCGTGCGCGATGGCGACTACTACGTGATCAACGGCCACAAGTGGTGGTCGTCTGGCGCGGGCGATCCGCGCTGCAAGGTCTACATCGTGATGGGCAAGACCGATCCCGAGGCACCGCGTCATCAACAGCAGTCGATGATCCTGGTCCCTGCCGATGCCACCGGCATCACGGTGCACCGCCCGCTCACCGTGTTCGGTTACGACGACGCACCGCACGGTCACATGGAAATCACGCTCGACAACGTGCGCGTGCCCGCCACCAACATGCTGCTCGGCGAAGGCCGCGGCTTCGAGATCGCGCAAGGCCGCCTCGGACCGGGGCGCATCCACCACTGCATGCGCTTGATCGGCCTCGCCGAGCGCGCGCTCGAACTGATGGCGAAGCGCTCGCTGCAGCGCGTCGCATTCGGCAAGCCGGTCGCCGCGCAAGGCGTCACGCAGGAGCGTCTCGCCGAGGCGCGCTGCATGATCGAGCAGGCGCGGCTTCTGACGCTGAAGACCGCGTACATGATGGACACCGTCGGCAACAAGGGGGCACGCGGCGAGATCGCGATGATCAAGGTGGTCGCACCGAACATGGCGTGTCAGGTGATCGATTGGGCGATCCAGGCGCACGGCGGCGGCGGCGTCAGCGACGACTTCCCGCTCGCGTATGCCTACGCGTCGGCACGCACGCTGCGTTTCGCCGATGGCCCTGATGAAGTCCACCGTAATGCGATCGCCAAGCTCGAACTCGCGCGCCACATGGATGCCGGCGCGGCGGCTCGCGTGGAGATGCCGGTCACACGTTTTTAAAGGGTGTCGGCGTGGGTCGGCGCATGCTGGACTGAAAGCGGCGCGCGACGCCGGAGTCGCGCTATCGCGCGTGGCTCACGGCGCCGCCAGCAGCATCGTCAGATCTATGCTCTAATTTTTCGTCAATCGCGGCGGCCATCTTTCGGCGCCGTTTTCACGAACAAGGAGCCAGGATGATCGATGTCTATAGCTGGGCGACCCCGAACGGACACAAGGTTCACATCATGCTCGAGGAGACAGGCCTCGCCTACGCCGTGCACGGTGTGAACATTGGTGCGGGTGACCAGTTCACACCAGAGTTTCTCGCGATCAGTCCGAACAACAAGATCCCCGCGATCGTCGATCCCGAAGGCCCCAAAGGCGCTGACGGACGGCCATTCGCATTGTTCGAGTCGGGCGCGATCCTGATTTATCTCGCCGAGAAAACCGGCAAATTTCTGCCAACCGATCCAGCCGCGCGTTATGCCGTGCTGCAATGGCTGATGTTCCAGATGGGCGGGCTGGGTCCGATGCTCGGGCAAACACACCATTTCCGCGTCTATGCGCCCGAGCCGATCGAATACGCGATCAATCGTTATACCAACGAGGCGCGGCGTCTGTATGGCGTGATGGACATGCAACTCGGCAGGACGCGCTACCTCGCGGGCAACGACTATACGATCGCGGACATCGCTGCGTTTCCGTGGACACGTTCGTGGAAAAACCAGGGTATCGAACTCGATACGTTTGCGAATGTGCAACGCTGGCACGAAGAGATTGCCGCGCGGCCTGCCGTGATACGTGGCGTCGAAGTGCTGGCGTCCGCACGCGTGCCACTGATGGACGACAAGGCCAGGGAAGTGCTGTTCGGTGCGACGCAATACGCGAAACATTAGATTCGCCGCGTCAACGGTACTGGCCTTGGCCATTGCCACGAAAAAACGCGAGCCGGCATACATGCCGCTCGCGTTTTTCTCGACGCGCAGGCGCCAGGCCGTTAGAAGTAATGCCGCGTGATGAACTCCGCGACACACACTGGCCGGTCGCTGCCCTGGCGTTCCACCGTCACCGCCCACACGACCTGCGCGCCGGCGTTGTCGATATCTTCGACAGACTCCACCGCGAATTTCGCGCGCAACTGCGAGCCGACCGGTACCGGCGACGTAAACCGCACGCGATTCAATCCGTAGTTGACGCCCATGCGCTGTTCGAGCACGACCGTCTTGCCCAGCAGCGCCGGAATCAACGACAGCGTCAGGAAGCCATGCGCGACCGGACCGCCGAACGGCGACTCGCGGCGGGCCCGCTCCGGGTCGACATGAATCCATTGATGATCGCCGGTAGCCTCGGCGAAGCGATCGACTTTGGCCTGATCGACCGTCAACCACTCGCTGACTAGCGGCTCTGCGCCGACCCGCGCACGCAACGCCGCCGCACTGCCGAACGTCGCGACCGGCGCCGCGCTGTCCGTTACGCTAACCGCCGCGCCACTCGTCATGATGCGGCTCCCGGATTGCGCAAGCCGAACATGCCCTTCGAGCGCACCGTGATCACCGTTTCGCCGTGCTGATTGAGCCCCTCCCAGCGGGTCGACACGATGCCGCGATCCGGCTTGCTCTCCGACACGCGCTTGTCGACCACGACGTTCATCATCGTGATCGTGTCGCCCACGCGCACCGGCTTCAACCAGCGAATCTCGTCGATACCAGGCGAGCCCATCGACGTGGAGCCCGCGAGCACGTTGCGCACCAGCATGCCCATCATTACCGAACAGGTATGCCAGCCGCTCGCCACCAGTCCGCGAAATGGCGACTCGGCGGCCGCGGCTTCGTCGAGATGAAACGGCTGCGGGTCGAACTTCTGCGCGAACTCGACGATCTCTTCGCGCGTGAACGTGTGCTTGCCGACTTCAGTGGTCGTGCCGGCCACCATGTCCTCGAAACTGAACCCCATGGTTCATCTCCTTTGTCGATGGGAGTTAGTGCTTCAGCACTTACTCCCATCCCATGCAAAGCTGTCGACCAGAGTTGGCGCTTTAGCTGTCGGCCAGAGTAAGCGCTTCAGCTGTCGGCCAGAGTTAGCGCTTCAGCGCTTACTCTGGTCCCATGCAAAGCACCTACTCTGGTCCCATGCAACATGGTTGCTGTTATCCGCTTGAACGGGCTGTCAGGCTTCGGTCGCGACAAAGCCGGGCAGCGCGGCGAAGCGCGCGAGATGGTGATCGACGTCGCCCAGCGTGGTTTCGATGATGGCGAGACGTTTGAACAGATGCGCCGCCGCCACCTCGTTCGTGACGCCCATGCCGCCGTGCAACTGAACCGCCTGCTGACCGACGAAACGTGCCGCCTGCCCGACCCGAACCTTCGCCGCGGAGACTGCGCGGCGACGCTCGTCGGCATTCTCACTGGTGTAACGCATCGCCGCGAGGTAGGTGATCGAACGCGCCTGCTCGGCGTGGATCAGCATTTCGACCATGCGGTGCTGCAACGCCTGGAAGCGTGCGATCGGCTGGCCGAACTGCTGACGCGTTTTGGTGTAGTCGACCGTGGCGGCATTCAGCGCGTCGAGCGCGCCGATTGCTTCCGCGCACAGCAGCAACGTGCCGTAGTCGGCAATATGCTCGAGCGCCGCCGCACCGGCGTGTTGGCCACCAAGCCGGCGCGCGGGCGTGCCGTTGAATTCGAGCGTCGCCGCGCGTTGGCCGTCGATCGTGCGGTAATCCGTGACCTTCACGCCGCTTGCATCGCGCGCCACGACAAAGAGCGCGAGCTCGCCACTCAACCGGGCCGGCACGATCCAGTGATCCGCTTGCGCGCCATGCAGCACTACCGACTTGGTGCCAGTCAGTGTCTGCCGATCGCCCTCTCCACGCGCGGTCGTTGCGAGCTCGAACAGATCGTAGCGCGCGTGCGGCTCGTGAAACGCCACGGCGAGCCGGCTCTCGCCCTGCGCTGCGCGTTCGAGCAATGCCGCGTCCTCGCCCTGACCCGTACCGGAGATGCGTAGCGCCTCGATACCGACCGCCGTCGCCCAATACGGCTCGACGACCAGCGCACGGCCGAGCTCCTGCATGACCACCAGCATGTCGATCGGGCCGCCGCTGAAGCCGCCCTGCGCCTGCGGCACCGGCAACGCGGTCAGCCCCAGCTCGGTGAAAGCTGCCCAATGCGTATCCGACACGCCGGATTCCGATCGCACGATCGCCTGACGCGCTTCGAAACCGTAGCTCTTGTCCAGATAGCGGCGCAGCGCGTCAGCGAATTGCTGTTGTTCGTCGTTGAAAGTGAAGTCCATGCGCCGCTCCTCAAAGTCCGAGAATCATCTGCGCGATGATGTTCTTTTGAATTTCGTTCGAGCCGCCGTAAATCGACGTCTTGCGGAAGTTGAAGTAGTACGCGGCCAGCGGCGCGGCATCGTCGTCGCCGGCCAGACTATGCGCGCGTTCGCCTTCGAGGAACGGCACGTCGAACGGTGCGGCGAGCGGCCCAACGGCTTCGAACATCAGTTCGGTCAGCGCCTGCTGCACTTCCGTACCCTTGATTTTCAGCATCGACGCCTCCGGCCCCGGCCCGCGTCCGCCAGTCTCATTGGCGACCACGCGTTGCACGGTGACTTCAAGCGCCATCAACTCGATCTCAAGACTCGCAACCTTCGCGGCGAACACCGGATCTTGCAGCAGCGGTTTGCCGTTCTTTTTCTGATTCAGCGCGAGACGCTTCAGGAAAACGAGTTCGCGTTTCGAAGCGCCGACGCGCGCGATGCCAGTGCGCTCGTGGCCGAGCAGGTATTTCGCGTATGTCCAGCCGCGATTCTCTTCGCCGACCAGATTCTCGACCGGCACTTTCGCGTCTTCGAAAAACACTTCGTTGACTTCGTGATCTTCATCGAGCGTGATGATCGGCCGCACGGTGATGCCCGGCGTTTTCATGTCGATCAGCAGGAACGAGATGCCCTCCTGCTTCTTGGCGCCACTATCGGTGCGCACGAGGCAGAACATCATGTCGGCGTACTGACCCAGCGTGGTCCAGGTTTTCTGGCCGTTGACCACGTAATGGTCGCCGACGCGCTCGGCGCGTGTGCGCAGCGAAGCCAGATCGGAACCGGAACCCGGCTCGGAATAGCCTTGGCACCACCAGTCGGTGCCGTCGAGGATACGCGGCAAATAATGGCGCTTTTGCGCCTCGCTGGCGTATTTCATCAGCACCGGCGCTACCATCGACACACCGAAAGGCAGCACGGACGGCGCGCCGATACGCGCCCATTCTTCTTCCCAGATATGCCGTTGGGTCGCGTCCCAGCCTGGACCGCCATATTCTCGCGGCCACGCGATCGCCGACCAGCCGCGCGTGCCGAGCAGCTTGTGCCAGCTCGCGAAGTCTTCGCGGGCGAGACGCTTGTGATTGAGTACTTTGTCGCTTAGCTCGCGAGGCAGATTCGCTTCGAGCCAGGCGCGGATGTCGGCGCGGAACGCGTCGTCAGCGGGGGAGTAGTCAAGATTCATGCGTAGTGTCTCCTGGCCGCAACCGCCTGGCGCCAGGGAGCCACTGCGCTATTGCAGCGGTTCCTTCAGGGCAGCCGGGACCGGCAGCGGCATCACTTCGATGCCTTCTTCGACCAAGGCGAGCGCATCCTCCGGTGTCGTGACACCGCGAATATTGCGTGCGGGCGCTTCGTTGTAATGAATGCGCCGCGCTTCCTCGGCGAAGCGGTCGCCCACGTTCTCGGTCTTTTCCAGTACCTCGCGCAATGCGCGCATCACACGCGCCTGCATCTCCCGCGCGCCCGCCGGTACCTGCGTATCGGTCGCACCGGAGAGATTCAGGCGCGGTGCCGACGGCAAACGGCTTACTTCGTTCGCACCGCAGATCGGACATTCGACGAGCTTGCGGGACTGCTGCGATTCGAAGTCATCAGCCGAAGCGAACCAGCCTTCGAACCGATGGCCATGCGGACACTGTAAATCGAGGACCTTCATGTGGAATCAGGGCTTGCGTGCCAGTTTAGCGCAAAACGGAATTTTGTGAACGGTCGTTCGTAATTTTTCACCGACGACGCGCGGATGCTATGCACCGCTGAGAAATCGGACGCGGTGCGCGATTTTAACGCTTTGCGCAAACGGCTGCCGAAGGTATCCGGCGCATGAGCGGCGCTGGCCCGGACGTTGAAGGGGTTCGCCGATCGTATCGAGCCCGCGCTCTTCTATTCTATGCGACGAGACTTTCGAGCTGGCGGTTAAGGCGCGGTTCGAGTTCACGCGCTTCCCGCGCAAGGTTGATCTGCTTCGCAGATTTGGCGACAGCTATCACGTCCGCCTTGATGTCATACCCGCCACGCTCGGTGAGCCAATCAAGAATGTCAGACAGATGCCACACCGATGCACTGCCCTCGTGGATCGGCGCCGGGAAGTCGATTGCGTGGCTCAGCATCAGCTTGCGCATGTTTTGTCGCGACACGCCGGCGAGCTCGGCGACATCGGTGAGGCCGACGAAATCGGGACCCGCCTCGACAAGGCGCGCGGACGGCACTGCACTTTTGACATCTTTGAGTGCGCTGACCAGAGCCTCGAACGCGGACTCCGCTTCGCGAGAAAAGAGCAGCGCGATGCGGCCCGGTTGCCCGACGCCCACGGTGGCGTCGTCGCACCCGGCTTCGCCCAGACGCTCGACGATCTCGTCGGAATCGCAATCTTCCGCAGAGAGCCGGTACTTCAATGTGAACACATATTCCATACACTACCTCCTACCTTTAGCCAGCCCCGAACTTCAGCCGGTCACGGCCGCGTTACCGGCGAGCCGTGCAATTGTCGACAATGCGCCGCAAGTGTTTTGCGTGGTTGCCGGGATTTTTCGGCGTACTCCAGACACTCGATATGCAAAACTCTCCGCAACGACATTCCGCGTCGTTGTAAGGACAGTAAATTTTTCCCCAAGCGTGGCCTTTGCCGCCGCTTTGAACGCGCCAACCGTTCTTCTCCGCATAGACCAACGCCGCCTCGATCTCTTTCTTGGCGTGACTTCCTCGGGCCATTGATACCCTCCAATTTAGCTGGCGGAAACCAGGTTGTCAAGTGACAACTTTGCCAATTCGCCTGAAATGTACTCCGATGCATATCATTCGTTATCCGAAATAAATGGATCGCAAACGCCACAACCGGAGATTCATACTAGCCTTACAACAACCGCACCGGGAGCCTGCCGGATGGCATAGGACCAAGACATCTTTTTTAAGACGCTCGCAATGACAAAGCCCCTGCCGGTCATCGACCAACAGGGGCTTTCTTACAGAGCCTGATCAGTTGCGCGCCGCGCGCCCGAGCGCGCTACTGCGGCGCCGCCATCGGCCATGCGCCCGACAATACCTTCTCCAGCCAGAACGTGCCGATGATCGTCTTCACGTCGGTGATCTTGCCGGTACGCACCCATTCGGACACCTCCGCCACCGTCGCCGTGAAGAGCTCCAGAAACTCGCCGTCGTCCAGGTTACGCTCGCCCGCAGTCAGACCGCGTGCGAGATAAATATCGATGAACTCGGTGGAGTAGGAAATGATCGGGTGAACTCGCGTCAGATACACGTACTCACGCGCGGTATAGCCGGTTTCCTCGCGCATCTCGCGCACCGCGCAGGACAGCGCGCCTTCGTTCGGATCGAGCTTGCCGGCCGGATACTCGACCATGACCTTGCCCATCGGATAGCGATACTGGCTTTCCAGCAACACGCGGCCGTCGTCGAACAACGGAATCACCATCACGGCGCCTGGATGCTGAACGTATTCGCGGGTCGCGTGCTTGCCATCCGGCAGGCGAACGGTGTCGCACTTCACCGTCAGAAACGGCCCTTGATGCACCGTCTTGCTGTCGATGCAAGTCTCGGTCAGCGCGTCGTCGTGATTGGGAACTTCAGCCATATGCGGACCTCGGAACAGCTTGGTGCGCGACGGCGAGACGCCGTCAGCGGCGTTTGACGAGATATTGGAAGGTAAAGCCAGGGAAGGCGAACACGACGAACAGCGCGAACGTGATCGCGTAGAACTGCCAGCCCTGTTCGAAGCGGTTCCCGGCTCGCGCTTCGAGCAGAAAACCGAGTGCGCCGACCACGAAGTACAGCACGATCAATTCGGCGATGCGGATCCACGCACTCTTCTTCGCCGCTTTCAATGGCACGGCGGCGAACAGGCGCTGATTCACGAACGGCAGGTTGGCGCCAACCAGCGCCAACAGCACGATAAACCAACCCGCTGCCGACATCAGAGCAGCAGCGTGTGCTGGATAGCCTGCAAGCAGGCACGCAACAGCGGATCCGGCACGATACCGAGCACCAGCACCACGACGCCATTGGCCGCGAGCAACGCGCGCGTGCCGGTGTCGGCGACGATCACCGACTTGTCTTGCGGCTCGTCGAAATACATCAGCTTGACGATACGCAGGTAGTAGAACGCGCCGAACAGCGACGTGATCACCGCCAGCACCGTGAGCCAGGTCAACCCTGCGTTCATGGTCGCCTGCAGCACCGCGAGCTTCGCGTAGAAGCCGACTGCGGGCGGAATGCCGGCGAGCGAGAACATCATGATCATCATCACGAACGCGAACACCGGGCTGCGTTGATTCAGACCCTTGAAATCTTCGAGCGTGTCCGCCTCAAAATCGCGGCGTGCCAGCAGCATGATGACGCCGAAGGTGCCGAGCGTCGTGATCAGGTAGACGATGCTGTAGAACATCGCCGAGCCGTACGCGCTGGCCGCGCCCGTGGTCTTCTGGTCGACCACGCCTGCCAGCAGGCCCAGCAGCACGAAGCCCATGTTCGAGATCGCCGAGTACGCGAGCATGCGCTTGACGTTGCGCTGCACGATACCGGTGATGTTGCCGACGATCAGCGACAGCGCCGCCAGAATCACCAGCATCTGCTGCCATTCGACCGCGAGCGGCAGCAAGCCCATTACGAGGAAGCGCAGGCCCCACGCGAATGCCGCGACCTTCGGGCCGCCGCCGACCAGCAGCGTCATCGCCGTCGGGGCACCTTGATACACGTCAGGCACCCACATGTGGAACGGCACCGCACCCATCTTGAACGCCACACCCGCCACGATGAAGATCACGCCGAACAGCAGCACGCCCGGATCGTAGTGGCTCGTGCCGACCGCCTTGAACACTTCGTTCAGGTCGAGCGAGCCGGTCGCGCCGTACAGCATCGAGATACCGTACAGCAGGAAGCCGGAAGCCAGCGCGCCAAGCACGTAGTACTTCATCGCGGCTTCGTTCGACGGCGCCTCGTCGCGACGCAACGCGATCACCGCGTACAGCGACAGCGACATCAGTTCCAGACCGAGATACAGCGTCAGGAAGTTGTTGCCCGAGATCATCACGAGCTGGCCGAGCAACGCGAACATGCCCAGCAGGAAGAAATCGCCGCGGAACATCCCGCGATCATCGAGGTAACGGCGCGAATAAACGACCTTCACGGCGTAGCCAAGCGTCACCACAGCCTTCATCAGGTTGGCGAACGGGTCGACCACGTACATGTGATCGAAGAAGTAGTGCACTTGCGGGTCGAACGCGTTGATCGCGAACCAGACGCCTGCGACCAGCGACGACCAGAACGCGATGAGATAGGTGGTACGGCGACCGGTCTGGCCGACGAACGTGTCGTTGAGCCACGCGATCACAATGGCGAACATCACCAGTGCGTCGGGCAACAGAGCAGTCATAGGGGCGTTTTGCATGGTCTTTAAATTCCTCCGCTCGGCGTTACTGAGGCAACGGCAGCTTCGACTGCGCAACGTGGGAGAGGAGGTTTTCCACGGATACGTGCATCACATCGGTAAAGGGCTTCGGATACAGGCCCATGAACAGCGTCAGTGCGGCGAGCACTGCCAGCATGAAAAATTCGCGGCGGTTGATGTCGAGCAGGCTCTTCACGTGATCGTTGGCGGTCGCGCCGAAGTACACACGCTTGTACATCCACAGCGTATAGGCCGCGCCGAGAATCAGCGTGACCGCCGCACCGCTCGCGATCCAGAAGTTGTGCTGGACAGCGGCCAGAATCACCATGAACTCGCCGACGAACCCGGAGGTGCCCGGCAAGCCGCAATTGGCCATCGCGAACAGCATCATGAACGCCGCGAACTTCGGCATGACGTTGACGACGCCGCCGTAATCGGCGATCTGTCGCGAGTGCATACGGTCGTACAGCACGCCGATGCTAAGGAACATCGCGCCCGACACGAAACCGTGCGAGATCATCTGCACGATCGCACCTTCCGCGCCGAGTTGATTGAAGATGAAGAAGCCGAGCGTGACGAACCCCATGTGCGCGATCGACGAATACGCGACCAGCTTCTTCATGTCGGCCTGCACCATCGCGACGAGGCCGATGTAGATCACCGCGATCAGCGACAGCGCGATGACGACCGGCGCCAGAAAGTGGCTCGCGTCCGGCGTGATCGGCAGCGAAAAACGCAGGAAACCGTACGCGCCAAGCTTCAGCATGATCGCGGCCAGCACGACCGAGCCGCCGGTCGGCGCTTCCACGTGAGCGTCAGGCAACCACGTGTGCACCGGCCACATCGGCACCTTCACGGCGAACGCCAGGAAAAACGCGATGAATAGCAGCACCTGAGGCGTCATCGCGATCTGCGTGTGCTGCCACATGGCGAGGTCGAACGAACCGGTTTCGATGTACAGGTAGAGCAACGCAACCAGCATCAGCAGCGAGCCGGCCAGCGTGTACAGGAAGAACTTGAACGCCGCGTACACGCGGTTCGCCCCGCCCCACACGCCGATGATGATGTACATCGGAATCAGCGTCGCTTCGAAGAACACGTAGAACAGCATGCCGTCGGCCGCGCTGAACACGCCGACCATGATGCCCGACAGGATCAGGAACGCCGCCATGTACTGCGCGACGTTCTTCGTGATCACTTCCCACGCGGAGATCACGACGATCACCGTGATCAATGCGGTCAACACGACGAACCACATCGAGATGCCGTCGACACCGAGGTGGTACATGATGTGGAAGCGTTCGATCCAGGTGCCCTGCTCGACGAACTGCAGATCGGCGGTGCCCGGATCGAAGCTGGTGATCAGCGGGATCGTCACGATGAAGCTGGCAACCGAGCCGATCAGCGCGATCCAGCGCGCGGGAGCCGGGTTCCGGTCGGAGCCGATGGCGAGTACCAGGAGACCGAAGAGGATCGGTAACCAGATCGCGATACTGAGAATCGGATAAGCGTGCATTAGTGTCCCTCGCCTTATTTGCCGCCGAGCGTTACAAACAGGGTCAGGAGCCCCAACATGCCGATAATCATGGCGAACGCGTAGTGGTAGATGTAGCCGGATTGGAGGAAGCGGATCACGCTGGCAAACCAGCCGATAAAGCGTGCGCTGCCGTTGACGATACCGTCGATCACGACGACGTCGCCTTCCTTCCAGAGACCACGGCCAATTGCCACGGCGCCCCGCGCAAACACGACTTCGTTGATCTTGTCCATGTAGTACTTGTTGTCGAGCAACGTGTAGATCGGACCGAATGCACGCTTGATCACAGCCGGCAGGTCCGGGCGCACCAGGTACAGGAACCAGGCGACCACCACGCCCGCGAGCGCCAGCCAGACCGGCAGGCCCGCAACCGAATGCAGCCCCATCGACGCCCAGCCCTGGAACTCTTCGGCCATCTCATGCAGCGCCGGATGGTTTTCGGAGATGTAGATCACCTTGTCGAACGCCACGCCATGCTGGAAGAAGTCGCCGAACAGCATCGGACCGATCGCGATCGCACCGATCACCACCGAAGGAATCGCCAGCAGCACCAGCGGCAACCACACCACCCACGGAGTTTCGTGCGGTTCGTGAGCGTGGTCGTCGTGACCGTGGCCATGACCATGTGCACCATGCGCGTGGGACGCAGCTTCCGCGCCCATCGGCGACTCCGGATGCTTCGGATCGCGGAAGCGCTCCTTGCCGTGGAACACCATGAAGTACATGCGGAACGAATACAGCGCAGTGACGAATACGCTCGCCACCACCGCGAAGTACGCGAAACCCGAACCGGGCAGATGCGACAGCTTCACCGCGTCGATGATCGAATCTTTCGAATAGAAGCCCGAGAAGAACGGCGTACCGATCAGCGCCAGCGAACCGATCAGCGACGTGATCCACGTGATCGGCATGTACTTGCGCAGGCCGCCCATGTTGCGCATGTCCTGATCGTGGTGCATGCCGATGATCACCGAACCCGCGCCGAGGAACAGCAGCGCCTTGAAGAACGCGTGCGTCGTCAGGTGGAACACGGCGACCGGGTAAGCCGACACGCCAAGCGCGACGGTCATGTAACCGAGCTGCGACAACGTGGAGTAAGCCACCACGCGTTTGATGTCGTTCTGGACGATCCCGAGGAAACCCATGAACAGCGCGGTAATTGCACCGATGACCGTGATGAACGACAGCGTCGCATCCGACAGTTCGAACAGCGGCGACATGCGCGTGACCATGAAGATACCGGCCGTCACCATGGTTGCCGCGTGAATCAGTGCGGAAATCGGTGTCGGGCCTTCCATCGAATCCGGCAGCCAGACGTGCAGCGGGAACTGCGCGGACTTACCCATCGCGCCGATGAACAGGCAGATGCAGGCCACCGTCAGCAGACCCCAATCCGTACCGGGGAAGCTCAAAGCCGCGAGTTCCGTGCGCTTCGCGAAAACCTCGCCGTAGTTCATCGAACCGGCGAACGCGAACAGCAGGCCGATACCCAGCAGGAAGCCGAAGTCGCCGACGCGGTTCACGATGAACGCCTTCATGTTCGCGTAGATCGCGCTCGGGCGCGTGAAGTAGAAGCCGATCAGCAGATACGACACCAGACCCACCGCTTCCCAGCCGAAGAACAGCTGCAGGAAATTGTTGCTCATCACGAGCATCAACATCGAGAACGTGAACAGCGAGATGTACGAGAAGAAGCGCTGGTAGCCGTCGTCGTCGGCCATGTAGCCGATCGTGTAGATGTGCACCATCAGCGACACGAAGGTCACCACGCACATCATCATCGCGGTGAGCGAGTCGACCAGGAAGCCGACTTCGAACTGCGTCTTGCCGATCGTCATCCATTGATAAACGGTTGCGTTGAAGCTCGCGCCGTCCATGACCTGGAAGAACACGATGACCGACAGGATGAACGAGATCGTGACGCCGAGGATCGTGACCGAATGCGCACCGGCTCGCCCTACCGCTTTACCGAACAGTCCTGCAATCAGGGAACCGGCGAGCGGTGCCAGCGCAATTGCCAACAACAGGTTTTCATTGAGTATCGTGGACATAACCGCTTTTCCTGAAATTAACCTTTGAGCTGATCGAGATCCTCGACATTGATCGTGTCGAGACTACGGAACAGGGTCACCAGAATTGCGAGGCCGATTGCCGCTTCCGCTGCTGCGACCGTCAGCACGAAGAAGACGAAGACCTGGCCATGCACGTCGCCGAGGTAATGCGAGAACGCGACGAAATTGGTGTTCACTGCGAGCAGCATCAGCTCGATCGCCATCAGGATGATGAGGACGTTGCGGCGGTTCAGGAAAATGCCGACGATGCTGATCGCAAACAGGATCGCGCCGAGGACAAGGTAATGAGCAAGGGTCAACATGATTTCTATCTCCTGTCCGCTCAGCTGTTTTTAGCAGAGGCCGAGTCGGCCGCTGCTGCCGCTGCGGCGGCTTCTTCTGCCGCGACGGTTGCCGCGGTTTTTTCCGACGCCATCTTCACCACGCGCACACGGTCCTGAGCGCGCACCTTGACCTGCTCGCTGACGTTCTGGCGCTTGCTGTCTTTCTTGTGGCTCGTGGTCAGCGCGATCGCCGCGATGATCGCCACCAGCAGCACGAGGCCGGCAATTTCGAACGCGAAGATGTAGTCGGTGTAGATGACCTTGCCGATCAGGCGGGTGTTCGACCAGTCGCCCATGCCGTTCGCGGCCGACGCGGTGTCACGCAGCGCCGTGCTGGTCGCGCCGTAGCCGTGCCACAGGATTAGCGCGGTTTCGATCACGATGATCGCGCCCACCGCCGTGGCCATCGGCACGAAGCGTTTGAAGTCTTTGCGCAGCACGTCGAGATTGATGTCCAGCATCATCACGACGAACAGGAACAGCACCATCACCGCGCCGACGTAGACCAGCACCAGCAGGATCGCAAGGAACTCGGCCTCCAGCAGCATCCAGATCGCCGCTGCATTGAAGAACGCCAGCACGAGAAACAGTGCGCACGCCACCGGGTTGCGCGAGGTGATCACCTTCAGCCCCGAAACAACCAGGAGCAGCGCGAAGATGTAGAACAGTACGGTCGTGAATTCCATGATTACCGGTTCATCGTTAGGCCATCGTCAGGCATTGTTCTTTGGCACGCGTGGTTAGCAAAAGCGGGCGAAACCGCCAGAACCGTCGCACAGGTGCGCCGTGCCGCGGCGTCAGGCCGCGGCGTTCGGCCCGACAACAGGCCGTGTTACTGCTTTTAGTGCTGCATTTACTGCCGCTTTTACCGTCTCAACGGGAAAGCGCTTCAACGATACGGTGCGTCGGCTGCCTTGTTCGCAGCGATCTCCGCTTCGTAGCGATCGCCGACGGCCAGCAGCATTTCCTTCGTGAAGTACAGGTCGCCGCGCTTCTCGCCGTGATACTCGAGAATGTGCGTCTCGACGATCGAATCGACCGGGCAGCTTTCTTCGCAGAAACCGCAGAAGATGCACTTGGTCAGGTCGATGTCGTAGCGCGTCGTGCGACGGGTATTGTCCGCCCGCGTTTCCGATTCGATCGTGATGGCGAGCGCCGGGCACACCGCTTCGCACAGCTTGCAGGCAATGCAACGCTCTTCGCCGTTTTCATAGCGGCGCAGTGCATGCAGGCCGCGAAAACGCGGCGAGATCGGGGTCTTCTCTTCCGGGAACTGCACTGTGATCTTGCGCTGGAACGCATAGCGTCCGGTCAGTGCAAGGCCCTTGATCAGTTCCGTCAGGAAGAAGGTCTTGAAAAAGTTTTGGATTGCGGTCATGAGTTCATCCGCCCTTTATTTCCAGATGTTCAACGGCGACATGATCCAGAAGCCGACCACCACCAGCCACACCACGCAGACCGGAATGAAAACCTTCCAGCCCAGACGCATGATCTGGTCATAGCGGTAGCGCGGGAACGTGGCGCGCGCCCAGATGAACACCGACAACAGGAAGAAAACCTTGGCGACGAGCCAGACGACACCCGGGATAAACGACAGGAAGCCGAACGGTGCACTCCAGCCGCCGAGGAACAGCGTTGCCGCCAACGCCGAGATCACGATCATGTTGATGTACTCGGCGAGGAAGAACAGCGCGAACGCCATACCCGAGTAATCGATCATGTGGCCAGCGACGATTTCCGACTCCCCTTCCACCACGTCGAACGGGTGACGGTTCGTTTCGGCGATGCCCGAGACGAAGTACACGATGAACATCGGCAGCAGCGGCAGCCAGTTCCACGACAGGAAGTTCAGGCCGTGCGACGCGAAGAAGCCTTGCTCCTGCGAACCGACGATGCCCGACAGGTTCAGCGTGCCGGCCGTCATCAGCACGACGACGAGCGCGAAGCCCATCGAGATTTCGTAGGAGACCATCTGCGCCGCGGCGCGCATCGCGCCGAGGAACGCGTACTTCGAGTTCGACGCCCAACCGGCCAGAATCACGCCGTACACGCCGATCGACGAAATCGCTATCGCGTACAGCAGACCGGCGTTGATATCGCCGAGCACCGCGCCCGCCTGGAACGGAATCACCGCCCAGACCGCGAAGGCCGGCACCACCACCATGATCGGCGCGATGAGGTAGATCCAGCGGCTTGCCTGAGCCGGCTGGATCACTTCTTTGAGCAGCAGCTTCAGCACGTCGGCGATCGGCTGCAGGAGACCTGCGGGACCCACGCGGTTCGGGCCGAGACGCACGTGCATCCAGCCGATCAGCTTACGCTCCCAGAGAATCAGGTAAGCCACGCACAGCAGGATCACGACAGCCACCACCAGGATGCGCACCAGCGCCCACACCGTGGGCCATGCCACACCGAGGAGCTGGGCGCCGCCCGAGTTGATCGTATCGAACAAGCTCATTTACGCCTTCTCCACCACCAGTTCACCGAACAGGCTGCCCAGCGCTGCACCGGCAGGCGTGGCTGCCGATACGCGGACGACCGTCTCCGCAAGATTCGCGTCGCGCACGGCCGGCAACTGCACCGATTGCTCGCCCTGGCGCACGCGCACTGCGTCGCCTTCTTTCAAACCCAGTTTGTCGAACAGCGCAGCCGGCAGACCGGCCGAGTTCGCCACGCGTGCCGCCGCAGTGAGATGCAGCGAATCCGCGCGACGCACCAGCGCGTCGGCATGATAGATCGGCACGTTCGCAATACGCTCGAACTTGCCTTCCGCTGCCTTCGCCGACCTGCCACGTGCAACCGCGACGCCCGTCCTGTTCGACAGGCGCGAGCTCATTTCACCGTCGCCCAAAGCTGCGGTGCGCACTTCTTCCGCCGTGTCGAATTCGAAGCCCGGCACGCCGAGCAGGCTGCCCAGCACGCGCAACACCTTCCATGCCGGACGCGTGTCGCCGAGCGGACGCACGACGCCGTTGAACGTCTGCACCGTGCCTTCCGCGTTGACGAAAGTACCGGCCGTTTCCGTGAACGGTGCGATCGGCAGCAGCACGTCGGCGTAGTCGGCGCCCGTCTGGAACGGCGACATCACGACGACCATTTCGGCCTGCTTCAGCGCGGCCAGAGCCTGCGCCGGATGGGCCGTGTCGAACTCCGGCTCGACGTTCAGCAGCAGATAACCCTTGCGCGGTTGCTCGAACGCTTCGCGAGCGTTCAGACCGCCTACGCCCGGCAGCGCGTTCACGAGGTGCGCGCCGACCGTGTTGGCCGCCTCCGAGAGGAAGCCGAGCGTCGCGCCGGTCGCGTCCGCGATCCACTGCGCGGCGGCATGCAGCACCGCGAAGTCCGGATGACGGACCACGCCATTGCCGAGCAGCACGAGGCGGCGCTCGCCGGTGGCGAGTGATTTGGCGACCTGTTTGTTGGCCTCCGTGGGCTGCGCGCCGGCAAACGCCTCCGGCAACGCGACGCCGTTGGCTTCCGAGATCGCGCCGGCGATACCCGCGAGCGCGTCGAGCCATGCCGATGGCGCCGCCACCACGCGCTGCGCTTGCGGAATCAGTGCGTCTTCGTTGCTAGCTTGCACGAGCGTGAGCTTCGCGCCGCTCTTTGCCGCCTGCCGCAGACGCGCGGCGAACAGCGGATGATCGCGGCGCAGATCCGAACCGATCACCAATGCGGCGTCGACGTTCGACAGATCGGCGATCGTCGTGCCGAGCCACGGCGCACCATTGACCGGCGCCGAGAAATCCGCCTGACGCAGACGGAAATCGACGTTAGGCGTGCCGACCGCTTGCGCCAGCTGCTTCAACAGGAACAGTTCTTCGACCGTGCTGTGAGCGCTGCCCAGCGCCGCCAGCGCGTTCGCGCCATGGTCGCCCTTGATGCCCTTCAGACCCTTCGCCACGTAGTCAAGCGCGGTCTGCCAGTCGGTTGGGACCCACTTGCCGCCTTGCTTGAGCATCGGCTGAGTCAAACGCTCGGGGCTGTTCAGGCCTTCGTACGAGAAGCGGTCCTTGTCCGAGATCCAGCATTCGTTGATGGATTCGTTTTCGAACGGCAGAACGCGCATCACGCGATTGTTCTTCACTTGCACCACGAGGTTCGCGCCGACCGAATCGTGCGGGCTCACCGACTTGCGGCGCGACAGCTCCCACGTGCGGGCGCTGTAGCGGAACGGCTTGCTGGTCAGCGCGCCGACTGGGCACAGGTCGATCATGTTGCCCGACAGTTCGGAGTCGACCGTCTTGCCGACGAACGAAGTGATTTCCGAATGCTCGCCGCGGCCCAGCATGCCGAGTTCCATCACGCCGGCCACTTCCTGGCCGAACCGTACGCACCGCGTGCAGTGAATGCAGCGCGACATTTCTTCCATCGAGATCAGCGGGCCCACGTTCTTGTGGAACACCACGCGCTTTTCTTCGCTATAGCGCGATGCCGACTTGCCGTAGCCCACGGCCAGATCCTGCAACTGGCATTCGCCACCCTGGTCGCAGATCGGGCAATCCAGCGGATGGTTGATCAGCAGGAATTCCATCACGGCTTGCTGGCCCTTCACGGCCTTATCCGACTTGGTGCGCACGACCATGCCGGGCGATACCGGCGTCGCGCATGCGGGCACGGCCTTCGGCATCTTTTCGACATCGACCAGACACATCCGGCAGTTGGCCGCAATCGACAGCTTCTTGTGATAGCAGAAGTGAGGAATGTATGTGTCGACCTTATGCGCAGCCTGGATCACCATGCTGCCTTCAGGCACCTCTACCTTCTTGCCGTCTATTTCAAGTTCAACCATGATGGTCAATCTTCCTTAACCTGTTACCGCTCAATCGTTCGCCTGTTCATCGCCCGTTTCAGACGATGAATTTCTCGGTTGACGTGTTCGTCTGGTGCTTATCTGGTCGGCGGCTCGGCCAACTCAGGCAGCCACGGTTTCCGACGCCGCTGCCGCGCCGGCATGACCGCCGACGAGGCAATGCTTGTGGGCAACGTGATATTCGAATTCGTCCCAGTAGTGCTTGAGCATGCCGCGAACCGGCATGGCCGCGGCGTCGCCGAGCGCGCAAATGGTGCGGCCCATGATGTTTTCCGCGACCGAGTTCAGCAGATCCAGATCTTCCGGACGGCCGAGCCCATGCTCGATACGATGGACGACGCGGTACAGCCAGCCCGTGCCTTCACGGCAAGGCGTGCACTGACCACACGATTCCTCATAGTAGAAATACGACAGGCGCAGCAGCGAGCGCACCATGCAACGCGTCTCGTCCATCACGATGACCGCGCCCGACCCGAGCATCGAGCCGGCCTTGGCGATCGAGTCGTAGTCCATGTCGGTTTGCATCATCATCTCGCCCGGAATCACCGGCGCCGACGAACCGCCAGGAATCACGGCCTTGATCTTCTTGCCGCCGCGGATGCCACCGGCCAGTTCCATCAGCCTCGCGAACGGCGTGCCGAGTGGAATTTCGTAATTGCCCGGACGCTCGACGTCGCCTGAAACCGAGAAAATCTTCGTGCCGCCATTGTTCGGCTTGCCGATCTCGAGGTAATTCTGCGCACCGACCGCGAGCAGGAACGGCACAGCGGCGAACGTCTCGGTGTTGTTGATCGTGGTCGGCTTGCCGTACACGCCGAAGCTCGCCGGGAACGGCGGCTTGAAGCGCGGCTGGCCTTTCTTGCCTTCGATCGATTCGAGCAGCGCGGTTTCCTCGCCGCAGATGTAGGCGCCGTAACCGTGGTGCGCATGCAGCTCGAACGAAAAGCCCGAACCCATGATGTTCTCGCCGAGGAACCCGGCGCGGCGAGCTTCGTCCAACGCTTGTTCAAAGCGTTTGTAGACTTCCCAGATTTCGCCGTGGATATAGTTGTAGCCAACCGTGATGCCCATCGCGTACGCGCCGATCGCCATGCCTTCGATCAGCGAGTGCGGATTGAAGCGCAGGATGTCGCGATCCTTGAACGTACCCGGTTCGCCTTCGTCCGAATTGCAGACCAGGTACTTCTGCCCCGGAAACTGACGCGGCATGAAGCTCCACTTCAGACCGGTCGGAAAGCCCGCGCCGCCACGGCCGCGCAGACCCGACGCTTTGACGTCGGCGATCACCTGCTCGGGCGGAATCTTTTCTTCCAGAATGCGGCGCAGCTGGGCATAACCGCCGCGCGCCACGTAGTCTTCGAGATGCCAGTTGTCGCCGTTCAGACCGGCGAGAATCAGCGGTTTGATGTGACGATCGTGTAAAGACGTCATTTCGAAAGTTCCTCGAGCAGCTGGTCGATCTTCGCGCGGCTCATGAAGCTGCACATGCGATGGTTGTTCACCAGCATCACCGGCGCGTCGCCGCACGAACCCATGCACTCACCTTCCTTCAGGGTGAACCTGCCGTCGGGCGTGGTTTCGCCGAAGTCGATGCCGAGCTTCTGCTTCAGATATTCAGCGGCGCTGTCTGAGCCGCCGTCCGGGCCGAGCTGACACGGCAGGTTCGTGCAGAGCGTGATCTTGTACTTGCCGACCGGCGCGGTCTCGTACATCGTGTAGAAGGTCGCCACTTCCTGCACGGCGACGGCCGGCATGCCGAGATAGTCCGCGACGAACTGCATGAGTTCGGGCGACAGCCAGCCATGCTCTTCCTGAGCAGTGGCCAACGCCGACATCACGGCGGACTGTTTCTGATCGGCGGGATACTTCGCGATCGCACGATCGATTTCTTTCAGGCCTTCAGCTGAGATCATTTTCAGACACGACTCTTTCAATTCCTACCGAACGAAAACCTGTCGCTCACATCATGCTGCGACAGACCCGGCGTTCCTTTGCTTGACGCGCACCCCGCTGCAATATCGGGAGGCGCGCGCCGATGAATACGTCCTAGCGATCTATTTCGCCGAACACGATGTCCTGCGTGCCGATGATCGTCACGGCGTCGGCGATCATGTGACCGCGCGCCATTTCGTCGAGCGCGGCCAGGTGCGCATAGCCCGGTGCGCGGATCTTCAGGCGATACGGCTTGTTGGCGCCGTCCGAGATCAGGTAGATGCCGAACTCGCCCTTCGGATGTTCGACAGCGGCGTACGCTTCACCTTCGGGAACGTGGAAGCCTTCCGTGAACAGCTTGAAGTGGTGAATCAGATCTTCCATGTTCGACTTCATGCCGACGCGCGACGGCGGCGCAACCTTGTGGTTGTCGGTCATCACAGGGCCCGGATTCTTGCGCAGCCACTCAATGCACTGTTTCGCAATCCGCGTGGATTGGCGCATTTCTTCGACGCGCACCAGATAGCGGTCGTAACAGTCGCCGTTCACGCCAACCGGAATGTCGAAATCGAGCTTGTCGTAGACTTCATACGGCTGCTTCTTGCGCAGATCCCACTCGATGCCCGAACCGCGCAGCATCGCACCGGTCATGCCGAGTTGCAGCGCACGTTCGGGGCTGACCACGCCGATCCCGACAAGACGCTGCTTCCAGATCCGGTTGTCGGTGAGCAGCGTTTCGTACTCGTCGACGTACTTCGGGAAGCGCGTGAAGAAATCGTCGATGAAATCGAGCAGCGAACCCTGACGGTTCTCGTTCATCCTCGACAATGCCTTCGCATTGCGGATCTTCGACGCCTTGTACTGCGGCATAGCGTCCGGCAGATCGCGATAGACGCCGCCCGGACGATAGTAGGCCGCGTGCATCCGTGCGCCGGACACCGCTTCGTACACGTCCATCAGGTCTTCGCGCTCGCGGAACGCATACAGGAACACGGCCATTGCGCCGACGTCGAGCGCGTGCGAGCCGATCCACATCAGGTGGTTCAGCACGCGCGTGATTTCGTCGAACAGTACGCGGATGTATTGCGCGCGCACCGGCACATCGATGCCGAGCAGCTTCTCGATCGCCAACACGTAGCCGTGCTCGTTGACCATCATCGACACGTAGTCGAGACGGTCCATGTACGGCACCGACTGGATAAACGTTTTGGTTTCGGCGAGCTTTTCGGTCGCGCGATGCAGCAGACCGATGTGCGGATCGGCGCGCTGAATGACTTCGCCGTCGAGCTCGAGCACGAGACGCAGCACGCCGTGCGCTGCCGGATGCTGAGGACCGAAGTTGAGCGTGTAGTTCTTGATCTCTGCCATGGCGTTCTCTTAGTGTTTCAGACCGCCATAGCGATCCTCGCGGATCACGCGCGGCGTGATTTCCCGCGGCTCGATCGTCACAGGCTGATAGACGACGCGCTTCTCTTCCGGGTCGTAACGCATTTCGACGTAGCCGGAGACGGGGAAATCTTTACGGAACGGGTGACCGATGAAACCGTAGTCGGTCAGGATGCGGCGCAGGTCCGGATGGCCTTCGAAGACGATGCCGTACAGGTCGAATGCTTCGCGCTCGTACCAGTTGGCCGAATTCCAGATTTCGACGACAGACGGCACGATCGGCATGTCGTCGTCCGGTGCGAACACGCGCAGGCGCAAACGCCAGTTGTTCTGCACCGACAGCAAATGCAGAACGGCCGCGAAACGCGGACCGTCGTAAGCGCCGTCGGCATAAGTCTGATAGTCGACGCCGCACAGATCGATGCACTGCTCGAACCCGAGCGAGCGGTCGTCACGCAGACGCGTTGCCACGTTGAGGTAGTCGCTTGCCTTCACGACGATCGTCAACTCACCGACTGCCTCGGTGGTGCTCAGCAGGAGGCCGCCAAAGGCCGCCTCGAGGTTCGCTTTCAGGGACTCGAGTTTGCTTGCCATATTGTGGGGGAGGCGTTGGCCTTATTGACGGGCGATGGTGTTGGTGCGGCGAATCTTGGCCTGCAACTGGATCACGCCATACACCAGCGCTTCCGCGGTGGGCGGGCAGCCCGGCACATAGACGTCGACCGGCACGATGCGGTCGCAGCCACGCACTACCGAGTACGAGTAGTGGTAATAGCCGCCACCGTTAGCGCACGAGCCCATCGAGATCACCCAGCGCGGCTCGGCCATCTGGTCGTAGACCTTGCGCAGAGCGGGCGCCATCTTGTTGCACAGCGTGCCGGCGACGATCATCACGTCCGACTGACGCGGACTCGGACGAAACACCACGCCAAAACGGTCGAGGTCATAACGGGCAGCACCCGCATGCATCATCTCGACCGCACAGCACGCAAGACCGAACGTCATCGGCCACAACGAGCCGGTGCGCGTCCAGTTGATCAGTTTGTCTGCCGTAGTGGTGACAAACCCTTCCTTCAAGACCCCTTCGATACTCATTTGCTTTCCACTCCAGACAGGGTGGCAAGCCATGGCCACCCACGCAAACCGGCGATTAATCCATCATTCCCAGTCGAGGCCGCCCTTCTTCCAGATGTAGGCGAAGCCAAGCAGGAACTCGAGCAGGAAAATCATCATTGCAATGAAGCCGGTCCAGCCGATATCACGCAAGGCCACGCCCCACGGGAACAGGAACGCGGTTTCAAGGTCGAAAATAATGAAGAGAATGGCGACGAGGTAGTAGCGCACGTCGAACTTCATGCGCGCATCTTCGAATGCTTCGAAGCCGCACTCGTAGGGTGCGTTTTTCTCGGTATCGGGCTTGTTGGGACCGAGGATCTTGCCAATGCTGACCAGTGCTACGCCTAAACCGGTGCCTACAATGAGGAACAACAAGACGGGGAAATAGGCTGCGAGGTTCAAGACTATCCTCAATCGGTTGGTTCTGAGTGCCGTCAGGAGCATAGCACTCCTGACGCGAAATCACTTCCGAAACGCACATGCTGCAAGCCCAACGCAAGCCGTGCCCTGAAAGTGAAAATGCCAGCCGAAGCGAAGCAAGCGGCTGGCATTTAGATAACATTTTGGTGCCGACGGCGAGACTCGAACTCGCACAGCTTTCGCCACTACCCCCTCAAGATAGCGTGTCTACCAATTTCACCACGTCGGCACTGCATGCAATCCGGGAAAACAACTTGTAAAACCCGCGAATCGCTTCAAGACTTGAATTCTAACTTGTTTAAACAGATTGTTCAACGCACAAAAGTACTTTGAACGAAAATTTATTTCGGCACGTTAGTGGCCGGCACGGTCGCAGGCGATGCTGCCACCGCAGGCGAGCCAGCGACAGGCGCAGCAGCAGTGACCGGTGCAGTGACCGCCGCGCCCAGCACGCCAGCAGAAGGCTTCGCCCGATACGCACCGAGGTAAGTGAGCGCCAGCGTCGTGACAAAAAACAGCGCTGCGAGCACAGCCGTCGTGCGTGACAAGAAGTTTGCCGAGCCGGTCGCGCCGAACAGACTACCCGATGCGCCGCTGCCAAAAGCGGCGCCCATATCGGCGCCTTTGCCGTGCTGCAGCAAGACAAGGCCAATGACCCCGAGTGCCGACAACAGCTGAACGACGATAATCAATGTTTTCAAATACAGCATCACACTCACCTGAGTCTTTATTTAACCGCGCCGCACACGATGTGTTGCGCGGGACGGGACGGTCCTCGCCGAAGCGCCCTGCTTAACCGGCGACGCTCGTCGCGGCCGCGGCCTTGCAGATCGCCAGGAAATCCTGGTCTTTCAACGACGCGCCGCCAATCAGGCCGCCGTCGATATCCGATTGACGGAATAATTCTTCCGCATTTTCCGGCTTCACGCTGCCGCCGTACAGCAGCGGCACATCCGCCACCGCCGCGCCCTTTGCCGCCAGACGCGCACGCAGGAACGCGTGGACTGCCTGCGCCTGCTCCGAGCTCGCGCTCTTGCCGGTGCCAATCGCCCAGACCGGCTCATATGCGACCACGAGGCGCGCTGCCTCTTGCACCGACAGCTTCGCCAGCACTTCATCCAGCTGCGCGCCGACCACCCGCTCGGTCGAACCGGCTTCGCGCTCTTCGAGCGTTTCACCCACGCAGACGATCGGCGTCAAACCCGCCTCCAGCGCGCGCTGCGTTTTCACCGCAACCAGCTCGGCGCTTTCACGATGATAGGCACGGCGCTCCGAGTGTCCGACGATCGCGAACGTGGCGCCGAAATCCACTACCATCGGCGCAGCCACCTCGCCGGTATAGGCGCCATGCGTGAACGCGGAAACGTCCTGCACGCCCCACGCAACCCGGCTGCCTTCCAGCAACAATTGAGTCTGCGCGAGATACGGACTCGGCACGCATACACCAACGCGCACGTCGGCCGGCATTTCGTCCGAGCCTTGCACCACCGCCTGCAACAGCGCGGCATTCGCGGCGAGACGCCCGTGCATCTTCCAGTTACCCACTACCAGTTTGGCTCGTTGTTGTTTCAACATCGTCTCGTCTTGTCTTGGGCGGCGAACCTTGTTTGCGCTAACAGTCCGCCTTGCGGTTCGTTCGGCGTGCGCAAAACGCGTAATTTTACTGCGTGGGGTGGATCGGGTCAAACCGGCCGTGTCAAGCGTCCTGACCCCAAGTCAACACGATCTTGCCGACATGCGTGCTGCTTTCCATCAGCGCATGCGCGTCGGCAGCCTGCGCGGCCGGAAACACCCGATGCACCACCGGCTTGATGCGACCCGCTTCGAGATGCGGCCACACCTGCTCCTTGAGCTGCGCGGCAATCTTCGCCTTGAATTCGATCGGTCGCGGACGCAGCGTCGAACCCGTAATGGTCAAACGGCGTCGCAACACTTCGTTCAGATTCAGTTCCGCTTTGGCGCCGCCCAGCAACGCGATCAGCACGATGCGCCCGCCGTCGGCCAACGCCGTAAGCTCACGCGGCACATAGCTACCCGCAACCATGTCGAGGACCACGTCGACGCCACGGTCGTTGGTCAACGACTTGATCACTTCGACGAAATCTTCCGTCTTGTAGTTGATCGCGCGTTCGGCGCCCAACGCCTCGCATGCGCGGCACTTGTCATCCGAGCCGGCGGTCGCGAACACGCGAAAGCCCAGCGCGTGCGCAATCTGGATCGCCGTCACGCCAATGCCGCTCGAGCCACCCTGCACCAGCAACGTCTCGTTCGGCGCGCCTTCGCCGCGGCCGAGCTGCGCACGGTCGAACACGTTGCTCCACACCGTGAAGAAAGTTTCCGGCAGCGAAGCGGCCTCGACATCCGACAGACCCGCCGGCACCGGCAAACATTGCAACAGCGGCGCGCTCGCGTACTCCGCGTAGCCGCCGCCGGCCAGCAACGCGCACACGCGATCGCCGATCTTCAGACCAAACGGGTTGTTCCTCGCGTCGATCGCACCGCCGACGATCTCGCCCGCCACCTCCAGCCCCGGCAGATCCGACGCGCCCGGCGGCGGCGCATAGCCGCCCTTGCGCTGGAACACGTCCGGACGATTGATGCCGGATGCCGCCACCTTGATCAGCACCTCGCCCGCTTTGGGCTGCGGCGTCGGCCGCTCGGCCAACTTGAGGACGTCCGGCGCACCGAATTCGGTGATTTCGATCGCTTTCATCTGCGTCAACTCCAAGAATGGATTGCACTGCATACGCTGCTTGCTGGCCGCGACACGATTCGTTCGACCTTCGGCCTAGCACCCCAAGCAAATAGGGTACCCGCCTCGCCATGCTGCTGTGTGTCTGCAAGGCAATCCATCCTGCATGAAAAACGGCCGGCGCGCATCTGCGCTGCCGGCCGTTGCCCCGCTACCGCGTTACTGCGGCGTCGGTTCGCCTTGCGGCGCGCCATTCGCGGCTTCGTTCAGCAACGCCTTGGCCGACAGACGCACGCGGCCCTTCTCGTCCGTCTGGATGACCTTGACCTTCACCTGCTGGCCGTCCTTCAGGTAGTCGTTGATGTCCTTGATGCGCTCGTTGGCGATTTCGGAGATATGCAGCAGACCGTCCTTGCCCGGCAGGATGTTCACGATCGCGCCGAAATCGAGCAGCTTGAGCACGGTGCCTTCGTACACCTGGCCCACTTCGACTTCCAGCGTGATGTTCTCGATACGCTTCTTCGCTTCGGCCATCCCCTCGCTGCTCGTGCTCGCGATGGTGACGACGCCGTCGTCCGAAATATCGATCGTCGTACCGGTTTCCTCGGTCAGCGCGCGGATCACCGAGCCACCCTTGCCGATCACGTCGCGGATCTTTTCCGGGTTAATCTTGATGGTGATCATGCGCGGTGCGAACTCCGACAACTGCGTATTCGCACCCGATACCGCCGCGGTCATCTTGCCGAGGATGTGCATACGGCCTTCCTTCGCTTGCGCGAGGGCGACCTGCATGATTTCCTTCGTGATGCCCTGGATCTTGATGTCCATCTGCAGCGCGGTCACGCCTTGTTCGGTACCCGCCACCTTGAAGTCCATGTCGCCGAGGTGATCTTCGTCGCCGAGGATGTCGGTCAGCACGGCGAACCGATTGCCTTCGAGGATCAGGCCCATCGCGATGCCGGCGACGTGCGCCTTCATCGGCACGCCGGCGTCCATCAGCGCGAGGCAGCCGCCGCACACCGAAGCCATCGACGACGAACCGTTCGATTCGGTGATTTCCGACACCACACGGATCGAGTAGCCGAACTCGTCGGCGCTCGGCAGGCACGCAGCCAGCGCGCGCTTGGCCAGACGGCCGTGACCGATTTCACGGCGCTTCGGCGAACCGACGCGGCCCGTTTCGCCGGTCGCGAACGGCGGCATGTTGTAGTGGAGCATGAAGCGTTCGCGGTACTCGCCTTCGAGTGCGTCGATGTTCTGCTCGTCGCCCTTCGTGCCCAGCGTCGCGACCACCAGTGCCTGGGTTTCGCCGCGCGTGAACAGGGCCGAACCGTGAGTACGCGGCAGCACGCCGGTACGGATTTCGATCGGACGCACGGTGCGCGTGTCGCGGCCGTCGATACGCGGTTCGCCGTTCAGGATCTGGCTACGGACGATCTTCGCTTCGATGTCGAACAGCACGTTGCCGACGGTTGCCTTGTCGGCTGCCACCGTGCCCGCTGCCGCTGCTTCTTCTTCGAGCCTGGCCGACGTGCCTGCGTAGACTTCCTTCAGCTTGGTCGAACGCGCCTGCTTGTCACGGATCTGGTAAGCCGCGAGCAGGTCGGCTTGCGCCAGTTCCGTCACGCGTGCAATCAGCGGTTCGTTCTTCGCCGCCGGTTGCCAGTCCCATTCCGGCTTGCCGCCTTCGCGGACCAGATCGTGGATCGCGTCGATCGCGATCTGCATCTGCTCATGGCCGAACACCACGGCGCCGAGCATCACTTCTTCGCTCAGCTGCTGCGCTTCCGATTCGACCATCAGCACCGCGCGCTCCGTACCCGCGACGACTAGGTCGAGCGCCGACTCCTTCATTTGCGGACGCGTCGGGTTCAACACGTATTCGTTGTTGATGTAGGCCACGCGTGCTGCGCCGACCGGACCGTTGAACGGCAGACCGGACACGGCGAGCGCCGCCGACGCGCCGATCAGCGCGGGGATGTCGGCGGGGATTTCCGGATTCAGCGACAGGACATGCACGACGACCTGGACTTCGTTGTAGAAGCCTTCCGGGAACAGCGGACGCAGCGGACGGTCGATCAGGCGCGAGATCAGCGTTTCGCCTTCCGACGGACGGCCTTCGCGGCGGAAGAAACCACCCGGAATCTTGCCGGCGGCGTAGGTCTTTTCGAGGTAGTCGACCGTCAGCGGGAAGAAGTCCTGGCCCGGTTTGGCCGTCTTGGCACCGACCACGGTAGCCAGCACGACGGTGTCTTCGACGTCGACGATCACCGCGCCGCTTGCCTGACGAGCGATTTCGCCGGTTTCGAGGCGAACGTTATGTTGCCCCCACTTAAATTCTTTGACGATCTTGTTGAACATAGTCATTGCTTTTCCTCATCGTAATGCCGCGCGGACCAGAAGCGGCGCGGCAACGCCGGGACCGGCGCCACACGGGAAGAGTCGTGTTATGCCATTCCAGAGAACCACGCCCGATGCGCGCGAACCGCTGGAATGACACAAAACTCTGCCCTGAAGCCCGGCCGTGTTTCCTTGCCTGTTGTACTGCTTCTACTGCTGATACTGCTCTTTCCTGCACTCGCCGCATGCACCGGCACGCCACTGCGGACCACAGGCGGTGCGCGTCACATGAAGCGCACCGTGCAAAAACAAAATGCCTGTATCAGTGGGTACTGACACAGGCATCTTGCTGAACGACTGGCCGATTACTTACGCAGACCCAGCTTCTCGATCAGGCTGCGGTAACGATCCGCGTCCTTGCCCTTCAGGTAGTCGAGCAGCTTGCGACGGCGGCTCACCATGCGCAGCAGACCGCGGCGGCTGTGGTGATCTTTCGAGTGTTCCTTGAAGTGACCGGTCAGTTCGTTAATGCGGGTCGTGAGCAGCGCGACCTGAACTTCGGGGGAACCCGTGTCGTTAGCTGCGCGTGCGAATTGCGCGACGACTTCGGACTTCTTGCTTGTATCAACTGCGGACATGTCAATTTCCTTGAGAACTAGACAGGCGGTCACGGAAGAAAGGCCGTGCCGTGGACTACCCCGTGTGCGTGGCAGGGGAACAACCCTGCTTTAAACCCTGCTCCACAACGGGACGCGTATTGTAGCACAGGCCGGTCCGGCCGCGAACCCCGCTGCACCGGAGCGGATCGTGTGCGCGGCGCGCCTCACGGCCGCTGCATCTTGCAGACGGTCGGCACAACGGTGCGCCCGGGCGGCAACGCCAACACCGTGCGGAATCCGTAGCCTGAGCCTTCGTTGTCGAAACGCACGCCCGGCGCGCCGGCTTTAGCCATTTCCATCACGTAAAGGGGCTGAATCAGTTGATGGTCATCGGCGCGCATCCACGATGCGTGAAAGCCGTTGTCGAAACGGATCCCCTCGAGGGCTTTCGCGACGGCCGTCGGATCGGCGCTGCCGGCGCGGGTCATCGCCGCGGCCAGGGTTTCGATCATCAGGGGCATGCGCAGCACCGGGTAATCGTCCTGAGCGGCTGGGAAACGGGCGCGGAACGCACCGTACCACGCATCGGAAGCGGCGCCGCCCACGTTCGGATGCCAGTCGGCGACCGCGATCACATGGCCGACGCCCGCGTCGCCCAGCGCGGCCGGCGCGCCGAGGCTGTTGCCGTAAAACGTGTAGAACCGGGTGTCCAGCCCCTGTTCACGCGCAGCCTTGACGAGCAGCGTCAGGTCGTTGCCCCAGTTGCCGGTGATCACGGCGTCCGCTCCGCTCGCGCGGATCTTCGCGATGTAGGGCGCGAAATCCTTCACGCGGCCAATCGGATGAAATTCGTCGCCGACCACCGCGATATCCGGGCGCTTCACCGCCAGCGCCGAACGCGCGAGGCTGCTGACGTCGTGCCCGAAGCTGTAATCCTGATTCAGCAGATACACCTTCTTCACCGCCTTGTCGCGCTGGATCACGTCGGCCAGCGCATCCATGCGCATGCCTGCGTGCGCGTCGAAGCGGAAGTGCCAGAAGCTGCAGTTCGCGTTGGTCAGCGCGGGGTCGTCGGCAGAATAGTTGAGGAACAGTTCGCGGTTGCCCGGTTCGCGGCTGTTCTGCTTGTCGATCGCGCCGATCAGCGCGGCGGCGACCGCCGAGCTATTGCCTTGCATGATGTAGCCGATATGGCGGTCGGCGGCCGCGCGCAGTTGCGTGAGCGCCTCTTCGGTGCCGCCCTTGCTGTCCAGCACCACCAGTTCGAACGGATGCGCGCCGTCGGCGAGCTTCACGCCGCCATGCGCATTCACCTGCTCAACGCCGAAGCGCAGGTTGCGCTCGACCGCCGCGCCCGCGTTCGCGAACGGGCCGGACATGCCTTCGATCAGCGCAAGCTGGATTGGCGTACCGGTGGGTTTGCCGGTGGGCTTGATGGCGGCGTTCGTTGTCGGGCTGGCTGTCGGGCTGGCTGTCGGGCTGGCTGTCGGGCTGGCTGGCGGGCTGGCTGGCGGGCTCGCTGGCGGGCTCGCTGGCGGGCTGACTGTCGCGCTCGCTGGCGGGCTCGCTGAGGAGTTCGCCAACGCCGTGCTTGCTGCGCCTGTCGTGGCTGTCGCCCCCGCCGCCGCATTTGCCGCACAAGCCGCCGTGGCCGCCCAGATCGCCGTCAATGCGACTGCCGCCGCCCGTTGCCACATCGCCATCGTCACTGCCCCGCTTGAGTCGTCGAAGCGCGGATCATAGGACGACCCGCACGGAATAGGCAAGCCGGCGCGACCGTTACCGTAGCAGGCACACAGGCCTGCACGACGCGCCGGTCTTGCGCCGCAGCGCGTGTCAAAATAAGCGTCTCGATGATAAAAACCGCTACTCATACGCGATCGGAGGAAACCATGTTCAACCGCCATCACGCCCCGGCGGCCTCACCCGCAACGTCTACCGGCGGACGTCTGCGGCGCGCGGCGCTGGTCTGCCTGAGCGCGTTGGCGCTGGCCGGCTGCGCGCAGCCCTGGCAGCAATACCAGCAAGGGGCGGATCAATCGACCATCATCGCGCGCCTCGGTCCGCCGCGCGAAACCTACGACTTGCCGGACGGCGGCAAGCGGCTGATGTGGCCGACCCAGCCGATGGGCGAAACCACCACCGCCGCCGACATCGACGCGGCCGGCAAGATCGTCAACGTGCGCCAGGTGCTGCAACCGAACGAGTTCTACCGTGCCGAAATCGGCAAATGGACCAGGAGCGACGTGCTGGTGAATTTCGGCCGGCCGGTCGAAACGTCGTACTTCCCATTGATGAAGCGCGAGGTCTGGACCTACCGCTACCTGGAAGACAACGTCTGGTACATGATGTACAGCTTCTATTTCGACGAGCAGGGCATTGTGCGGCTCACGCAAAAGACGCCTGACCCGTTGCACCAGCCGGATCGCCGCAACATGTTCTGAGCGCGCCTGCAATGCGCCAGCGTCGACGAAGCCGCCTTCCCCAGGCGGCTTTTTTTTTATGACGCATGCGTGCGAATTTATTTCGCGCACGGCGGATTTATTTTTTGATAGAAAGGCTTTCGTAAGAATTGATCCGGCGCGGCACCTCGACTGCCCGCCACGCACAAGGCGTGCCGCAGTCCCGAATCAATGCGCCCTCTCTTACGGAGCCGCTCTCGATGAACCGTCCCAAACGCCTGCTGGTTGCCAACCTCGCCTGGGCTCATGAAACCGTCGCGCGCAACCCCGGCTTTTTTCGCGATCTGACGCGAGGCCAGAATCCGCATGTACTGTGGATCGGCTGCTCGGATAGCCGCGTGCCCGCCGAAACCATCACACATTGCGAGCCCGGCGATCTGTTCGTCCACCGCAACGTCGCGAACCTCTTTGATCCCGACGACGACAACTCCGCGAGCGTCCTCGAATATGCGGTGCGGGTGCTGAAGGTCGGGCATGTGATCGTCTGCGGCCACTATGGTTGCGGCGGCGTGCGCGCGGCGCTGCTGCCGCCGGACCCTGGGCTGCCGCATGTGAATCGCCGGATCGCGCCGCTCTGCGCCCTTGCGAACACGCATCGTGAAGCGCTGGACGCTCGCGCGAGCGAGCATGAGCGTGTCGACCGCCTCGCCGAACTGAACGTGCTCGAACAGGTGCGCCAGTTGCGCGCGAATCCGATCGTGCGGCAAGCCGAACCGGCGCCGCTCATCCACGGCTGGGTCTTCGCGCTCGACGATGGGCGCATCAAGGTCGTCACGTCCGGCTACGAAGCCGACGACGCGATGACCTGCACGACCGCCGTTCATAGCGTTGCCTAGTGCGTCGCCGCGCGTGTGGGCACGCGTGTCGCTGCGTGCGCAGCTCAGTACGCCACCGAGTGCATCGCATATAGCCCCGCAGATTGCGGCAACGTGGTTCGAACCGCAGCGGGCTTCGGAGCAGGACCCGAATCCGCTTCCGAATCCGTTCCCGAAGCCTTCACCCATTTCCGTCCCCTCTCACCGCACCGATACCATGAACCTTCGAGCTTTTTTCCCCACCTTTCAGCGCGATCTGCTAGCGGGCACGGTCGTCTTCCTGGTGGCGCTGCCGCTGTGCCTGGGCATCGCCAATGCATCGGGTGTCGAGCCGTTTGCCGGGCTGGTGTCGGGCATCGTCGGCGGTCTGGTGGTGGCCGTGCTGAGCGGCTCGCGCCTGAGCGTGAGCGGACCGGCGGCGGGCCTGGTCGTGATCGTCGTCGATGGCATCGCGCAACTCGGCAGCTTTTCGGCCTTCCTGCTGGCCGTGCTGCTGTCCGGCGCGATCCAGTTCGGCTTCGGTATGCTCAAGGCCGGCCGGTTCGCCGCCTATGTGCCGTCGCCGGTCATCAAGGGAATGCTCGCGGCGATCGGCGTGCTGCTGATCGTCAAGCAATTGCCCATCGCGTTCGGCCTGTTCGACGCGGACGATTCGTTAGATATGCAAACCATCGCGGGAGCGGCCGGCACGATCCCGACACCGTTCGGTTCGATCTCGCTGATCGCCTGTTCGATCACGTTGCTCTCGCTCGCGGTCCTGATCGGCTGGGAAACCCGCGCGCTACGCCGCTTCAAGCTGGTGCGCCTGATCCCGGCGCCGCTCGCGGTGGTGCTGCTGGGCATAGGCGCGACCTTGCTGTTGAGTCTGCTGGCGCCGTCGCTCGCGCCGCCCGCCGGGCATCGGGTCGCACTGCCGTCGCTGGCATCGTTCGCGGCGCTCCAGGTTGCGCTCGGATGGGTCGACTTCGGGCCGCGCTTTGTCCAACTCGTCAATCCCGACGTCTGGCGCGTGGCCATCACGCTGGCGATCGTCGCGAGTCTCGAAACGCTGTTGAGCCTGGAAGCGGTCGAGCAGATCGACCCCGAGCGACGTCCCGCGCCGGCGGATCGCGAGCTGAAGGCCCAGGGCGTGGGCAATCTGATCGCAGGTGCGATCGGCGGCCTGCCGATCACGTCGGTGATCGTGCGTAGTTCCGCCAACGTGCATGCGGGCGCGCAGAGCCGGCTGTCGGCGATCTTTCACGGCGTATTGCTGCTCGTCAGCGTATTTGCACTCACCGGCGTGATCAATCTGATTCCGCTCGCGTGCCTCGCGGCGATCCTGATTTTCACGGGCCTGAAGCTCGCCAAACCGTCGTTGTTCGTCGCGCTCGCGCGGCAGGGATTCGCGCCGTTCGCACCGTTCATCGTCACGCTGGCCGGCGTGCTCGCGACCGATCTGCTGATCGGCATCGTGCTCGGCATGCTGTGCAGCGTGCTGCTCGCGCTGTATGCGAACCTGCGCGGCCCGATCGTGCTCGCGCAACATGGCGATCATTACCTGCTGTCGTTTCGCAAGGACGTGTCGTTTCTCGGCAAGGTGCCGCTCAAGCACTACCTGCGGCAGATTCCCGACGGCGCGACCGTGATCGTCGATGCGACGCGCGCCGATTTCGTCGACCACGACGTGCGCGATCTGCTCGACACGTTCGAGGCCGATGCGCCGCGCCGCGGGATCGCCTTCGAAGTGCGGCATCAGGTTCGGGCACAGGCGCGCGCCGCACGCGGCTGGTCGATGCGGCGCACGGCCGCGGAATAGCCCGGCGCAAGTCCGCCGATAGCGCCGCAATGCGCGCCTCGCAATGCCAATGACTTGGCCGCGTGCACGATGACCTGCCCGGCAAAACAAAAGAAAAGCCCCGCGCCTTTACGGCGCGGGGCTTTTGTTCGACGGTTCGTCACGGCGCCACGGCGGCGGCACCGCGAAGCGTCACTCCGAGCGCTGCGGATTCAGCTTGTCGGCGCTCGAATACAGCTTGTTGAGCGCCGAGATATACGCCTTCGCGGAAGCCGCGACGATATCCGGATCCGTGCCCACGCCGTTGACGATGCGCCCGCTCTTCGACAGCCGCACGGTCACTTCACCCTGAGCCTGCGTGCCGGTGGTAATCGCGTTGACCGAGTACAGCAGCAGCTCCGAACCGCTGCCCACTTCCATTTCGATCGCATTGAGTGTGGCATCGACGGGGCCGTTGCCATGCGCTTCGCCGGTGACTTCCTTGCCTTCGACCGAGAACACGATCTTCGCGTGCGGCTGTTCGCCGGTTTCCGAATGCTGCGCCAGCGACAGGAACTTGTAGTGCTCCTTCTCCTGCGCTTCGGCCGATTCCTCGGTAACGATCGCGATGATGTCCTCGTCGAAGATTTCCGACTTGCGGTCGGCCAGTTCCTTGAAGCGCGCGAACGCGGCGTTCAGTTCCGCTTCGCTGTCGAGCGCGACGCCGAGTTCCTGCAAACGCTGCTTGAACGCATTGCGCCCCGACAGCTTGCCGAGCACGATCTTGTTCGCACTCCAGCCCACGTCTTCAGCGCGCATGATTTCGTAGGTGTCGCGCGCCTTCAGCACGCCGTCCTGGTGAATGCCGGAAGCATGGGCGAACGCGTTTGCACCGACCACCGCCTTGTTCGGCTGCACGACGAACCCGGTGATCTGCGACACCAGTTTCGAGGTCGGCACGATCTGGGTTGTATCGAGACCGACGTCGAGGCCGAAGTAATCCTTGCGGGTCTTCACCGCCATCACGATTTCTTCGAGCGACGTGTTGCCCGCGCGCTCGCCGAGACCGTTGATCGTGCACTCGACCTGACGCGCGCCGCCGATCTGCACGCCGGCCAGCGAATTCGCCACCGCCATGCCGAGGTCGTTATGGCAATGCACCGAGAACACCGCCTTGTGCGAGTTCGGAATGCGTTCGCGCAGTGTCTTCACGAGCTGGCCATACAGTTCCGGCACGCCATAGCCGACTGTGTCCGCGATGTTGATGGTGGTCGCCCCCTCCGCGATCACCGCTTCGAGCACGCGGCACAGGAAATCCATGTCCGAGCGGCTGCCGTCTTCCGGCGAGAACTCTACGTCGTCGGTGAACTTGCGCGCGAAACGCACCGCCAGCTTCGCTTGCTCGAACACCTGGTCCGGTGTCATGCGCAGCTTCTTTTCCATATGCAGCGGCGACGTCGCGATGAAAGTGTGGATGCGGAAATGACCGGCCGGTTTGAGCGCGTCGGCGGCACGCTGAATGTCCTTGTCGTTCGCGCGGGCGAGCGAGCAGATCGTGCTGTCCTTGATCAGGCCCGCGATCGTATGAATCGCATCGAAATCGCCATTCGAGCTGGCCGCGAAGCCCGCTTCGATCACGTCCACTTTCATCCGTTCGAGCTGCTTCGCGATGCGGATTTTTTCTTCCTTCGTCATCGACGCGCCGGGCGATTGTTCGCCGTCACGCAACGTGGTGTCGAAAATGATCAGTTTGTCGGACATGTCGGGTCTCCTCGGGAGTCGTTCAGATGGGGGTATCGGATCTTGGAATTGGGGTGTTCGCGCCACCGCTGGCGACGCTCAACCGTAGACGAGGCAGGTGGAGGGCAAAACGATTGGCGACGCTCAATGCGCTAGCCGCGCCGGCACTGGCACGCCGGTTTGTCGAGCATCGTGTTGCTGCCCGGAAGCGGATGTGAACACAGTCATCCGACGACTATAGCGGCATTCCCGCCGCCACGCAATTGGCGTCAGACCTGCCGGCGAGGCACCGCGGGACGGACTCGTCAAATGAAAAACGGCAGCCCGAAGGATGCCGTTTTTCCTGCCGCCGCCGGATTGCGCGATGCCAGGCCGTTATCAGTCCCGCGCTACTGAACGGGCCGGATTCCCCCTGCCCCGCAACGCCTGATAACCCCAAAACACGTAGCCGGACAGACCATAAAGCACGAACAGGCCGAACAGCATCAGCGGCGGATCGGACGACACCAGCACGAAGGCCACCACCACCAGCAGAATCACGCCGAACGGCACGCGATGCCGCACATCCAGCGCCTTGCCGCTATAGAACGGGGCATTCGACACCATCGTCACGCCGGCGTAGATGGTCAGCACGAACGCGACCCACGGCAGCCAGACCAGCTTCAGCGGCACGCGGTTATCGGTGGCGAGCCACACGAAACCGGCGATCAGCGCGGCGGCGGCCGGGCTCGGCATGCCCTGGAAGAAACGCTTGTCGACCACGCCGATGTTGGTGTTGAAGCGCGCCAGCCGCAACGCCGCGCCCGAACAGTAGACGAACGCCGCGAGCCAGCCCCAGCGACCGAGGTCCTTCAGGATCCACTCGTACATCACGAGCGCGGGCGCAACGCCGAACGACACCATGTCCGACAGGCTGTCGAACTGCTCGCCGAACGCGCTCTGCGTATGCGTCATGCGCGCGACGCGGCCGTCCATGCCGTCGAGCACCATCGCGACGAAGATCGCGATGGCCGCGATCTCGAAGCGCACGTTCATGGCCTGCACGACGGCGAAGAAACCGCAGAACAGCGCGGCCGTCGTGAAGGCGTTCGGCAGCAGATAAATGCCGCGTTTTCTGAGGAACTGCTGACGCTGCGCGCGCCGGCTATCGACAGCCGGCGACGCCTCCGTCACGATCGGCTTGTTGCGGCGAAACGGCCGCGGTAGCGGTCCGCTGTTGCGAGGTCGACGCGGTTTGAATGCGGCCATTCCGAAAACCTCCTGTCTGCCGCTTTATAGTTCAGCGAGGATCGTGGACGACGCGGACACCTTCTCGCCAATCGACACGCGCGGGCGGCTGCCCACCGGCAGATACACGTCGACGCGCGAGCCGAAGCGGATGAATCCATAGCGCTGGCCACGGGTAAGCGGCTCACCTGCCCGTACGTAGCAAAGAATACGGCGCGCGATCAGACCGGCGATCTGCACCGACGTCACGGTCTGGCCACCGGCCATTTCGATCACCACCGCATTGCGCTCGTTTTCGAGCGACGCCTTGTCCACCGCGGCATTCAGATACGCGCCGGGGAAATATTCGACCTTGGAGATCGCGCCATCCACCGGCGAGCGCTGCGAGTGGACGTTGAAGACATTCATGAACACGCTGATCTTCAGCGCTTCACGATTCGCATACGGATCGTGCGCACTTTCGACGGCGACGATGCGGCCGTCCGCGGGGCACAGCACCGCGTTCGCCTGGGTGGGAATCGGACGGGCCGGGTCGCGGAAGAACTGCACGATGAAGATCAGGATCAGCCAGAACAGCCATGCAAAGCCGAACCCCGCGAAGGCGTGAACCAGTAATGCAACGACGGCCGCGATGGCGATGAACGGCCAGCCTTCTCGCGCGATGATCGGATGAGGGTAATTCATGGATGGCTTCTGTATTTTTGTAAAACCGTAGGATAGCAAAAGCCGCCCCGGGTTCAGCACCCCTGGGCGGCTTTTTGACTTGTCCGGCCGAGGCGGCGATGCGCCGGGCCGGACCTCTGCGTCGAGTCGCTTAGTTCTTCGACTGGTCGACCAGCTTGTTCTTCGCGATCCACGGCATCATCGCGCGCAGCTTCGAACCGACCTGTTCGATCTGGTGCTCGGCCGTCAGACGGCGGCGCGATTGCAGCGTCGGTGCGCCGGCCTTGTTTTCGATGATGAAGCTCTTCGCGTACTCGCCCGTCTGAATGTCGGTCAGCACGGCCTTCATCGCCTTCTTCGTTTCAGCCGTCACGATACGCGGACCCGTCACGTATTCGCCGTATTCGGCGTTGTTCGAGATCGAGTAGTTCATGTTCGCGATGCCGCCTTCGTAGATCAGGTCGACGATCAGCTTCAGTTCGTGCAGGCACTCGAAGTACGCCATTTCCGGCGCGTAGCCCGCTTCCACCAGCGTTTCGAAGCCAGCCTTGATCAGGTCGACCGTACCGCCGCACAGCACGGCCTGCTCGCCGAACAGGTCGGTTTCGGTTTCTTCGCGGAAGTTGGTTTCGATGATGCCGGCACGGCCGCCGCCGTTCGCCGCTGCATACGACAGCGCGATGTCACGTGCTGCGCCCGACTTGTCTTGTGCAACCGCGATCAGGTGCGGCACGCCGCCACCTTGCGAGTAGGTGCCGCGCACCGTGTGGCCCGGCGCCTTCGGCGCGATCATGATGACGTCGAGGTCAGCGCGCGGAATCACCTGGCCGTAGTGCACGTTGAAGCCGTGCGCGAACGCGAGCGCCGCGCCCTGCTTGATGTTGGCGTGCACTTCCTTCGCGTAGACGTCGGCGATCTGCTCGTCCGGCAGCAGCATCATCACGACGTCCGCGCCCTTGACGGCTTCCGCCACTTCCTTGACCTGCAGGCCGGCGTTCTCGGCCTTGCTCCACGATGCGCCGCCCTTGCGCAGACCGACCGTGATGTTCACGCCGCTTTCCTTCAGGTTCAGCGCGTGCGCATGGCCTTGCGAGCCATAGCCGATGATGGTGACCTGCTTGCCCTTGATCAGGGAGAGGTCGGCGTCCTTGTCGTAGAAAACTTTCATGTCGGTTCCTTGGCTAAATTCGGTGAATCAATGAAATTCTAATACTGCGAAGTGTGTTGCCGGCCGGACCCATGACGCGCTGCCCGGCCTCGCGATCGAGACGTGTGCCCCGCGCGTCAAACCTTCAGGATGCGCTCGCCGCGGCCGATGCCCGAGCTGCCCGTGCGGACCGTTTCGAGAATCGCCGTGGAGTCGATCCCTTCGATGAAGGCGTCGAGCTTGTCGGCCGCGCCCGTCAGTTCGATCGTGTAGGTTTTTTCGGTGACGTCGATGATGCGGCCGCGGAAAATGTCCGACATCCGCTTCATCTCCTCACGCTCCTTGCCGACCGCCCTCACCTTGATCAACATCAGCTCGCGCTCGATATGGGCGCCCTCGGTAAGGTCGACCACTTTCACCACCTCGATCAGGCGGTTCAGATGCTTCGTGATCTGTTCGATCACGTCGTCCGAGCCAATGGAGACGATGGTCATGCGCGACAGCGAACGGTCTTCGGTCGGAGCCACCGTCAAGGTTTCAATGTTGTAGCCGCGTGCCGAGAAGAGACCAACCACGCGTGATAACGCGCCCGGTTCGTTTTCCAGCAGGACGGAAATGATGTGTCTCATGTTTCGCTTCTTCCAGATGTTTTGTCGATGTCTGCGAGCGGGTCGGCGCCGCTTCGTCCGCCCGCGCCTTTTTTGAAGGCGTGCATGGCGAAGCCGGCGCTCGATTTACGCAAATACGCCGTCGTTATAGATCTTCCGAACCCATGAGCATCTCGGTGATGCCCTTGCCGGCCTGGACCATCGGCCAGACGTTTTCGGTCGGATCGGTCTGGAAATCGAGAAACACCGTGCGATCTTTCAGGCGCAGCGCTTCCTTGAGCGCCGGCTCGACGTCGGCCGTGCGTTCGATACGCATGCCGACATGGCCATACGCTTCGGCGAGCTTCACGAAGTCCGGCAGCGCATCCATGTACGAATGCGAATAGCGCTTGCTGTATTCGATCTGCTGCCACTGGCGCACCATGCCCAGATAGCGGTTGTTCAGCGAAATGATCTTCACGGGCGTGTCGTACTGCTTGCAGGTCGACAGCTCCTGGATGCACATCTGGATCGAGCCTTCGCCCGTGATGCAGAGCACGTCGTCGTCGGGGTGGGCCATCTTCACGCCCATCGCCGCCGGCAGTCCGAAGCCCATCGTGCCGAGGCCACCGGAGTTGATCCAGCGGCGCGGCTTGTTGAACTTGTAGAACTGCGCCGCCCACATCTGGTGCTGGCCGACGTCGGAACACACGAAGGCATTGCCGTCGGTCAGCTCCCACGCCTTTTCCACCACGTACTGCGGCTTGATGATCTCGCTCTTGCGGTCGTACTTCAGGCAGTCTTTCGCGCGCCAGGCTTCGATGTCCTTCCACCAGTCGGCGAGCGCCGCGGCGTCCGGGCCATGCTCGGCCGTCTGCAGCTGCTCGATCAGCTCCTTCAGCACTTCCTTCACGTCGCCGACGATCGGAATGTCGACCTTGACGCGCTTGGAGATCGAAGAAGGATCGATGTCGATATGGATGATCTTGCGCGGGCACGACGCGAAGTGCGCCGGGTCGCCGATCACGCGGTCGTCGAAGCGCGCGCCGATTGCGATCAGCACGTCGCAGTGCTGCATCGCCATGTTGGCTTCGTACGTGCCGTGCATGCCGAGCATGCCGACGAACTTCTTGTCGCTCGCGCGGTAGCCGCCCAGCCCCATCAACGTGTTGGTGACGGGATAGCCGAGCAGATCGGCGAACTGGTTCAGCTCACGCGATGCGTCCGCGAGGATGATGCCGCCGCCGGTATAAATGTACGGGCGCCTGGCCGACAGCAGCAGCGAGACCGCCTTGCGGATCTGGCCGGAGTGGCCCTTGGTGACCGGATTGTACGAGCGCAGCGAAACGCTTTTGATCGGCTCATATTGGCAAGGCGCCTTCGACACGTCTTTCGGAATGTCGATCAGCACCGGGCCGGGGCGGCCGGTACGGGCGATGTAAAACGCTTTCTTGACGGTGGCGGCGAGGTCGCGCACGTCCTTCACGAGGAAGTTGTGCTTCACGCAGGGACGCGTGATGCCGACCGTGTCGCACTCCTGGAATGCATCCTGGCCGATCGCGGCGGTCGGCACCTGGCCGCTGATCACCACCATCGGGATGGAGTCCATGTACGCGGTGGCGATGCCGGTGACCGCGTTGGTGACGCCGGGGCCGGAAGTGACGAGACACACGCCGACTTTGCCAGTGGAACGCGCATATGCGTCGGCGGCGTGGACCGCGGCCTGCTCGTGGCGCACGAGGACGTGCTGGAATTTGTCCTGCTTGTACAGCTCGTCGTAAATGTAGAGTACCGAGCCGCCGGGATAGCCCCAGATGAACTCGACGTCTTCGTCGGCCAGTGCCTTCATGAGCACGGTGGCGCCGATAGAGTCAGCTTCGTGAGGGGGAGTCGTATCCGACGTGGAGAATTCCGCGCTGGGCATATTCATTTATTCACCTTTCGAATTTTCGGCAAAAAATTGATCGGGTGCTCTCTGCCGGGCTTGTGGCTCGGGTTCAAGCGGCGCGTCCAGTTGACAGGCGGGCTTCTTGGGCCACACCTCAATTGAGACAAGTCACTTATGTTGCGAACCAGCGAAGATAGCTGCAGATGCGCACGCGGTCAAGCAAATATTGCCTGCCGAACTGCCCCCACGTCCCGATATTGACCGGAATCGACCACGGTCCTGATATTCGGATGCAAGGCAGGACCACCTTTCGCCCCAGACGGCGCAAAAGTTTGTTAGCATCCGCGAGTTTTACGACATTTTTCGACCGATTACGCGCACTTCCGCTGCGCCGACCCCAAAACGGATGGCATCAGACAAGGAACTCGCCGATTTTCTGGCGGGCGTCGAAAGGCGCGCATTCAAGCAGACGGTCTACGCCGTGCGGGACGACGACGCCTCGCTCGACATCGTGCAGGACGCGATGATCAAGCTCGCCGAAAAATATGCCGATCGTCCCGCGGCCGAACTTCCGCTGCTGTTTCAGCGTATTCTGCAGAATGCGATGCACGACTATTTCCGTCGTGCCAAAGTGCGCAATACGTGGGTGAGTCTGTTCTCGTCGCTGGGCAGTGCCGACGACGACGAATTCGACCCGCTGGAGACCTTCGAGGCCCAACCAGGCTCGGTCGGCGCCGAGAGCAACGAGCAGAAGCTCGAACGCGAACAGGTCTTGCAGTTGATCGACAACGAAATCCAGAAGTTGCCGGCACGTCAACGGGAGGCGTTTCTCATGCGTTATTGGGAGGATATGGATGTCGCCGAGACTGCCGCCGCGATGGGCTGCTCCGAAGGCAGCGTGAAAACGCACTGCTCGCGGGCCGCCCACACGCTGGCGCAAGCGCTCAAGGCCAAAGGAATCACCCTATGAGCTCCCTCGAAACCAAAGAACTCGAGTTCGCGCGCCAGGTGCGCCGCGCGCTCGACGAAACCGCCGCCAGCATTCCGTCCGCTACCGTCGATCGACTCGCCGCGGCGCGCCGTGCCGCGCTTGCCCGCAGGAAGCCCGAAACCGTGAGCGCGCCGGTATTCGTGCCTACTTTCGCCGGCATGCCGGCCGGTATGCCGCAAGTCGATTTCCCGCGGCGCCGCCGTTCGCCGCTGCGCCGCTTCGCGCTCGCCTGGCCGCTCGTCGCACTGATCGTGAGTCTTGTCGGGATTGCCTACTGGGAAGACCAGCAGCGCACCGCCGAACTCGCCGATATCGATGCCGCGATGCTGAGCGACGACCTGCCGCTCAATGCCTACCTTGACCACGGTTTCAACGCGTACCTTTCACGCGCCCACTGAGCGGGAGATCCTTCGGGTGAGTTACAAGCGCGGCCTCGCCGTTGTTTTCGGATGCACGATCGCAGCGCTGGTGTCGTTCGCCGCCACGTATCCGCGCTTCCACCCGAGCCTGTCACCGGCCGGCGGCCCCGCGGCGGGCGGCAATGCCGCCGTCAGGGCGCCCGCCCCGGCGCTTGCCGTCGAATTGCCCAGCCTGCCCGGCAGCAACAGCCCAATGGCGTGGTCGCGCCTGACGCCGGCCGAGCATCTCGCACTCGCGCCGTTCGAAACCCAGTGGGATTCGTTCAGCGACGAACGCAAACGAAAATGGATCAAGATTGCGTCGCGCTATCCCAAGATGTCGCCCGACGCGCAAAAGCGCCTGCATGACCGCATGAGCGAATGGGTGCGCATGACGCCCGATCAACGGCGCGTCGCACGTGAAAACTACCAGGTGTCGAAGGAATTGCCGCGCGAGGCCCGTCAGAACGCGTGGCAGGCCTATCAGCTGTTGCCCGAGGAACAGAAGGAACGGTTGGCCGCCAGCGAGCGCAAGCGGCGGCCGAGCATCGTCAGCGCGCCGCCGTCGGCGCACCACGAAATCAAGGGACTCGATCGCCTCGTCAATGCGCGCGAGCACGGTGCAAGCAGCGTAGTGGCGGCGGCGAGCGCCGTGCCACTGGCCACGCCGCCGGCCCCGGCCGCCATGCCGGGGATTCCGGCCGCGGGCAGCTTCGTGCCCGCCACGCCGGTGCCAGTCTCGCCGGCCGAAGCGCCGTCGATCTTCAACGGCTCCTGACCCGCCCCCCGCCCACGCCGTGCCCCAGCCGCTGACCACCGCGCCACCGCCAGCCGCCGCACCCGGCATCGCCCCCACCGTCCGACGGCGCCTCGCGGCGCTCGGCTACGAAGCGCTGCTGCTGTTCGGCGTGGTGTTCTTCGCCGGCTATCTGTTCAGCACGCTGACTCAGCAACGCAACGGGCTGACCCATCACAATATGCTTGCTGCATGGATCGGCCTCGTGGTCGGTCTGTACTTCGTCTGGTTCTGGACCCACGGCGGCCAGACCCTGCCGATGAAAACCTGGCGCCTGCGGGTCGTCGCCGCCGACGGCTCACCGCTGTCCACCGGCCGGGCGATCGTCCGCTACGTGCTCACATGGCTGTGGTTCCTGCCGCCGCTCGCGCTGCATCCGCTGCTGGGACTGCGCCTGCCGCAGACGCTCGCGATCGCCGCGCTCTGGTTCGTGCTGTGGGCCGCCACTGGCCGCTTCGATCCGCAGCGGCGATTCCTGCATGACCGGCTCGCCGGCACACGCGTGATCGGAGTCACGCGCTGAACCGTTGCGCCGCGCAAGTGGTGCCCGCCCCCCGCAATAAGCCCCCCGCATTAACCCCGCAACAACAAGCCCGCAGTAATAAGAACTTCTCATGACTGTCATGGCGCAGTCACGCGCGCCTGGCCCAATACGGGCACCGCAACCCGACGCGTGAGCCATGGACCCCAAGACGTCCGCGACTTCCCTGTTCCGCCAGACCGGCCCGAGCGTCGACACCGTCGCGTTCCGCCCGCACCCGAACCCCGGCCAGCACGGCTTGCCGTTGCCGGTGGCGCCCCCGCTCAGCGCGCACGCCGGCCAGCCTGACGACGAACACGCCGACCCGCACCGCTATCGCACCATCTGGCTATCCGACATCCATCTCGGTTCCAGCGGCTGCCAGGCGCCCTATCTGCTCGACTTCCTGCGCCACAACGAGTCGGAGTATCTGTACCTGGTCGGCGACATCATCGACGGCTGGCAGTTGAAGAAGGGCTGGTACTGGCCGCAGGCGCACAACGACGTCGTGCAGAAAGTGCTGCGCAAAGCGCGCAAAGGCACCCAGGTCATCTACGTGCCCGGCAATCACGACGAAGCCGCGCGCCAGTTCTGCGACCTCGCGTTCGGCGACATCCACGTGCGCGGCGAGGCGTTTCACACCACGCTGGCCGGCAAGCGCCTGTGGATCGTGCACGGCGATCTGTTCGACGGCGTGATCCAGCACGCCAAGTGGCTCGCCTATCTCGGCGACACGCTCTACACGATGATCCTGGTCCTGAACCGCTGGTTCAATCGGATCCGCAGCCGGCTCGGCTTCCCGTACTGGTCGCTGTCGCAGTACCTGAAGCACCAGGTGAAAAACGCGGTGAACTTCATCTCGTCGTTCGAGCAGGTGATGACCGACGAAGCGCGCCGCCGCGGCTGCGATGGCGTGGTCTGCGGGCACATTCACAAAGCCGAGATGCGCGAGATCGACGGCGTGCTGTATTGCAACGACGGCGACTGGGTCGAGAGTCTGTCGGCGCTCGTCGAGACGTACGAAGGCGAACTCAAGGTGATCTACTGGACCACGCTGCGCGCCCCGCAAGCCGGCGCGCAGAAGGCCCGGGCGACCGCCTAGCCCCTCAACTTCCACTGGGCCGAAACCGATGAAGATCATGATCGTCACCGACGCATGGGAACCGCAGGTCAATGGCGTCGTTCGCACGCTGAAAAACACCACGCGCGAACTCACCGCGCTCGGTCATCACGTCGACCTGCTGACGCCGCTCGAATTCAGAACCATCCCCTGCCCGACCTACCCCGAGATCCGCCTGTCGCTGCTGCCGCGCCGCAAGCTGCGCGAGCGCATCGACCGCTTCGCGCCCGACGCGTTGCACATCGCCACCGAAGGCCCGCTCGGCATGGCCGCACGCGCCTATGCGCTGCGCCACAAGCTGCCCTTCACGACCGCTTATCACACGCGCTTTCCGGAGTACGTGCAGGCGCGCTTCGGCATTTCGCTCGCCGCGACCTACAAGTTCCTGCACTGGTTTCACAAGCCGTCGCTGGCCGTGATGGCGCCGACGCCCGTGGTCAAGCGCGACCTCGAAAAGTTCGGCTTCACGAATGTCGTGCTGTGGAGCCGCGGCGTCGACCTGGAGATCTTTCACCAGATGGACTCGAAGGTGCTCAACTCGGCGCGGCCGATCTTCCTCTATGTGGGACGCGTGGCGGTCGAGAAGAACGTCGAGGCGTTTCTGCAACTCGACCTGCCTGGCTCAAAGTGGGTCGCGGGCGAAGGTCCGGCGCTCGCCGAGTTGAAGTCGCGCTATCCGCAGGCGAACTATCTCGGCGTGCTCACGCAAGCCGAACTCGCGAAGGTGTACGCGGCAGCGGACGTCTTCGTGTTCCCGAGCCGCACCGACACCTTCGGGCTCGTGCTGCTCGAAGCGCTCGCGTGCGGCACACCGGTGGCGGCCTATCCGGTCACCGGTCCGATCGACGTGCTCGGCGACGGCGGCGCGGGCGCGATGCATGAGGATCTGCGCGAGGCCTGCCTCGAAGCGCTGAAGATCGATCGCAGCGTGGCGCGCGCATGGGCCGAGCGCTACTCGTGGGCGGCGGCGTCCGCGCAATTCGCCGCGCATCTGAAACCGCTGCCGCACACGTCGTATCGCGAGGAAGGCGCCGCCGCGTGATGCGACGCACGCAGCCGTCCATGCGACCCAGCCCATCCACCGCAAGGCGCGCGTCGAACGGCGCGCTGCGCGCCGTCGATGCCGAGCGCGATGGCGCGAACGCCGAGCCGTTTGGCGATGTCAGCGAACCCGTCATACCGGATCGTGCCGACCCCGAGCATGGTTTGAACGGCCGTCACGCGAAGCGCGTCGCCAGCGACACGCCGCACGAACCGCTCAGCCCCGACGATCCGCTCGCGCCGCTGCCGTTCAATCCGTACAAGGGCAATCGCGGCCTGACCCGCGCATGGCACGCGATGAAAAATTCGCTCGCCGGGTTTCGCGTTGCCATTCGCGAGGAGAGCGCGTTTCGTCAGGAGCTCACGCTCGCCGCGATCCTGGTTCCCTGCGCCCTGCTGGTGCCGGTCGAGCCGGTGGCGCGCGTGCTGCTGCTTGGCTCGGTGCTGCTGGTGCTGATTGTCGAGTTGCTGAATTCGAGCGTGGAAGCGGCGATCGACCGGATTTCGCTCGAACGCCATGAACTGTCGCGCCGCGCGAAAGACCTCGGCAGCGCGGCCGTGATGGTCACGCTCGGCATGTGCGTGATGACGTGGCTGCTGATCGTCGGACCGCTCGTCGTGCATTGGATTGACGCATGGGGATGACACGCGCGTAGCGTGTCGACCTGAAACATTGAAGGGCGTGGGGCTGCGCGGGAGCCGGCGCAACGCATGAAAACCCTGGCTAGCCGCTTGGTATTAGAACGCTCGGTTTATAATCGCCCGATAGTCTCACAAGAAAACGCCGGGCGGCCCCTCAGTTTTCTTGCCCCTCAGGGGGCCTGTCGCACACCGACAGGTTTTGGGGGCGCTCATAATACCAACCGCATCCGGGTGGAACACGCAGCAGCGGCACGCCGCCGCGCGCCCAACCCGGCGTAACCAGGGCCGGACGACATGGAAGCCAAACCTCCCCGCCGCACGCGCGAACGGATTCTCGAACTGTCGTTGAAGCTGTTCAACGAAATCGGCGAGCCGAACGTCACGACGACGACCATCGCCGAGGAAATGGAGATCAGTCCAGGCAACCTGTACTACCACTTCCGCAACAAAGACGACATCATCAACAGCATCTTCAGCCAGTTCGAGCAGGAGATCGAAAAGCGTCTGCGTTTCCCCGAAGACCATCGCGCGACCATCGACGAAATGTGGTCGTATCTGCAGTACATGGTCGATTTCACGTGGCGTTATCGGTTCCTGTATCGCGACCTGAACGACCTGCTCGCGCGCAATCGCACGCTCGAAACGCATTTCAAGCAGATCATCAGCCACAAGGTGCGCTTTGCGAGCCAGTTCTGCGAGCAGCTCGTCGCCGACGGTGAGATGGTCGCCACGCCCGCAGAGATGAACGTGATCGCCACCAATGTCGGCGTGATCGGCACGTACTGGCTGTCGTATCAGTTCGTGATGAATCCGCGCAAATACAACGAGCAGGAGGCCATTCGCGCGGAGCTGCACCAGGTGAGCGTGCAGATCGTGTCGCTGATGGCGCCTTATCTGCGCGGACGCTCGCGGCAGATCTTCGACGACCTCGTGTCCGGCAAGCTGCCCAAGCGCGAGTTTTACGACTACCTGCCGCCCAGGGAAGGCGCCGCGCCGCGCAACGAACCGAAGGACGTTTGAGCATGAAATCGGTGTGTGTATATTGCGGCTCCTCCGCGGGAGCCAAACCGCTGTATGCGCAAGCTGCGCGTGCGTTTGGCCGCGCGCTGGTGCAAGCCGACCTCGCGCTGATCTACGGCGGCGGCAAGGTTGGGCTGATGGGCGTGATCGCCGACACGGTGATGGCCGAAGGCGGCCGCGCGATCGGCGTGATCCCCGAGTTGCTGGTCGACAAGGAAGTCGGCCACAACGGACTGACCGAACTGCATGTGGTGCCCGACATGCATCATCGCAAGAAGATGATGGCCGACCTGTCCGATGGGTTCGTCGCGATGCCAGGTGGCGCGGGGACGCTCGAAGAGTTCTTCGAGGTCTTCACGTGGGCGCAGCTCGGCTACCATCAGAAACCGGTGGCACTACTGAATATCGACGGCTTCTACGATCCGCTGATCACGCTGCTGCGGCACACCGTGGACGAAGGCTTCATGCGCCAGACCTATTTCGACATCGTGCAGATCGATGCCGAGCCTGGCGCGCTGATCGGCAAGCTGCAACGCTATCAGCCACCCGGCAGCGACAAGTGGGCGGTCAAGCGCGACGCGGTGTGAGCGCGGTGTGAGCGCGGTGTGAGCGCGGTGTGAGCGCGGTGTGAGCGCGGTTTCAGCGCGTTCCGCGCTGATTCCACCGCACCGCGCTCGCGCTCGCGCTCCCACAGTATCTGCAACGCCGGTTGCGCCAGCCGCGCCGGCTCTTTCCTGACGACGAGGTTGCGATGACGAAGGCCGTTCTGGTCACTGGTGGCAGCCGCGGCATTGGCCGCGCGACCGCGCGTTTGCTCGGTGCGCGTGGGTGGTGCGTCGGCGTGAATTACGCGCGCAATCTCGCCGCCGCCCAGCACACGGTCGCCGAAGTCGAGCGCGCCGGCGGCCGCGCGGTGCCGATCGCCGGCGACGTCGCGAACGAAGCGGAGGTGATCGCGATGTTCGACACGCTGCAGCAAACGTTCGGCCGGCTCGATGCGCTCGTCAACAACGCCGGCATCGTCGCGCCGTCGAGCCAGCTTGCCGACATGGACCTCCCCCGTCTGCAGCGCGTGTTCGACGTCAACGTGCTCGGCGCGTATCTGTGCGCGCGCGAAGCCGCACGACGCATGTCGACGGATCGCGGCGGCGCGGGCGGCGTGATCGTCAACGTTTCGTCGGCGGCGGCGCGGCTCGGCTCGCCGAACGAATACGTCGATTACGCCGGTTCGAAAGCCGCGGTCGACACGCTGACGCTCGGTCTCGCCAAAGAACTCGGTCCGCGCGGCGTGCGCGTGAACGCGGTGCGCCCCGGCCTGATCGACACCGAGATTCATGCGAGCGGCGGCAAACCCGAGCGCGCCGCCCAGCTCGGCGCGACCACGCCGCTCGGTCGTCCGGGCAGCGCCGACGAAGTGGCCGAATCGATCGTCTGGCTGTTGAGCGACGCCGCGTCGTACGTGACGGGCGCGCTGCTCGACGTTGCCGGCGGCCGCTGAGCACCGCCGTTCTGCACGTGCGGCTGCGGCCGCACCTTTGCGTCCCGCCCTTTCTCCCCCTACGAATTCCCGTCGATTCGACGGTCAATGAGCGCCAGCGAGCGCCAGCGCGCCTATACCGACAATTCGTCGCGCCTCGCCTGTAAACCTCCGTAATATTGCGGGACTACAATCGCTGCGGATCGCGTGCAGCCGCACGTGACGCACAGCCAGAACCACAGCCAAAACATCAGTGCGCGGCCCATGCCGCCGTGTGCGGCGACCAGAGACTGTTCATGCAAGAAAAACCCTCCGCGCGCTGGCGCGCGGACCATGTCGCGGCGACGACATCCGCGCCGTCCGGTGCCGCCGCCTCTGCTGGCCCCGCCGCCGATAGTGCCGATAGCGCCGGTAGCGCCGACAACGCCGGTCGCACCGCAGGCGCCATCCGCCGCTGGCGCGCGCTCGCCGCGATCCGTCCGCTGCTCTGGCTCGTCGCGCTGGCGATCCTGTGCGCGTGGCTGCTGCCGGGCACGTTGGGCCATGATCCGTGGAAGCAGGACGAGACCTATACGTTCGGCATCGTCCAGCACATGCTCGACACCGGCGATCTGATCGTGCCGACCAATGCCGGCCAACCTTTCGTCGAAAAGCCGCCGATCTACGATTGGGTCGCCGCCGGTTTCGCCTGGATGTTCGGCCGCTATCTGCCGCTGCACGACGCAGCGCGGCTTGCAAGCGCATTGTTTGCCGGACTGACGCTTTACTACACGGCGCGCGTCGCGCGCCGCGCGCTCGCCGCGTCGAGCTGGTTCGACCTGCGCGTGATCGGCGCGCTTGCGCTGTTCGCCAGCACGCTCGTGGTCGTCAAACACGTGCACGACATGATGACCGACGTGGCGCTGATGGCCGGCGCCGCGATCGGCTTTTGCGGACTATTCGAACTGGTGCTCGTGCATCTGCGCGACGACCCGCGCCTGGCTCCGGCCGACGCACGGCAGCGGCGTCAGGCGATCGTCAGCGGCGCGACGATGTTCGGCGCGGGCGTCGGCGTCTCGCTACTGGCCAAGGGCCTGTTCGTGCCGCTGGTGTTCGGCGCGACTACCTGCGCAGTGCTGGTGCTGTATCCGGCTTGCCGCACCCGCAGCTTCGCCGGCGCGCTCGGCATCGCCGCGCTGGCCTGCGCGCCGTTCGCGCTGATCTGGCCAATCTGCTTCTATCTGCGCTCCGAAGCGCTGTTCAAGGTCTGGCTGTGGGACAACAACATCGGGCGCTTCTTCGGTTTTTCGGTGGCGGAACTCGGCTCCGAAAACGAGAGCCGCCTGTTCGTGCTGCGCACTGTGCTGAGCGTCGGCTTTCCGGTAGTGCCGCTCGCGCTGGCCGCGCTCGCCGGCGGTGCGTGGCGGCGCTGGCGCGATCCGCGCGTGGCCTTGCCGGTGATCTTCGCGGGCACCGGCTTCGCCGTGCTGCAAAGCTCGGCGACAGTGCGCGAACTGTACATCCTGCCGTTTATCGCGCCGCTCGCGCTGCTGGCGATGCAAGGTGTCGAAAGCCTGCCGCAGCGACTGCATGCGGGCTGGGACATCATGAGCCGCGTGCTGTTCGGCAGCGCGGCGGCGCTCGCGTGGATCATCTGGTCGATCATGAGCAGTCCGGCGCACACGCACGCGTCGCTGCACCTGCTCGGCCGCTGGTTGCCGCTCGACTGGGTGCTGCCGGTCAGACCCGGGCTGATCGCGGCTGCGCTGCTGATGACGTTCGGCTGGCTGTGGCTGCTGCCGGTCTTCAAGTACACCGGCAAATGGCGCGGCGTGCTGAGCTGGTGCGCGGGCGCGCTGCTCGTGTGGGGGCTGGTGAGCACGTTGCTGCTGCCCTGGCTCGACTATGCGAAGAGCTACCGCTCGGTGTTCGAAGAGCTCGGCACCAGAATGAACTTCGAGTGGAACGATGGCGACTGCATGGCGAGCACCGGTCTCGGCGAGTCGGAGGCACCGATGCTCTACTACTACATCGGCATCGAACATCGACCGACCACGGACCCCCGCACCACCGAGTGCACGTGGTTGATCGACGAAAGCCGTCGCGACAACGCCCGTCCGCCGGCCGGCGACTGGCGCCTGTTCTGGTCGGGCGCGCGGCCGGGCGACACGAATGAATTGTTGCGAGTGTTCGAGCGCACGCCGGCGGCCGCCACGCCGGACGACGACTAGCGCCGGCAGCCGGCCCGCCGTGCCGCGTGCCACGCGTGGCACGCAGGCGCGTCAGCGCGGCGCCTGGAACGATGAACCGGGTTTGCGCAGGAACGCGATTTCTTCGGCGGTCGACGAACGCCCGAGCACCGCATTGCGATGTGGAAAGCGGCCAAAGCGCTCGATGATTTCCGCGTGCCGGACCGCGAACCCGTAGTAAGACTCGCCGCCCGGCTCCGTTTGCAGCTGCTTGAAGAGGCGCAGCGATTCGCGCTGGCTGGCGAGCGTTTCGTCGTGTTCGAACGGCAGATACGCAAACGCGCGATGATGTGCGCTCGGCAGCAGACGATCGGCCCCGCTGGCGATCATCCGCTGCGCGGCGCGCAGTGCTTTCTGATCGGCGGCGAACGCACGCGGCGTGTTGCGATGGCAATTGCGCGAGAACTGATCCAATACGATGATCAGTGCCAATGCGCCGAGCGGCGTGGCCTGCCAGTGGTCGAGCGCGGCGGCGGCCGTCGCGTCATTCGTGGTGCTGTTCGTCGCGTTGTTCGTGGTGTGGTTCGTCGCGTTGATCGTGGTGTCGTTCGCCACATCGATCAGTTCACCGAAGCGTTCCCGCAGCATCGCATCAAATGCCACGTCGCCGGAGAACCAGAGCTTGCGCTCGTCGCCGAAGCCGGGCGTACCCGGCGCGCCGAACCAGCAATCGAGGACTTCGCGCGCCGGCGGCGCGAGGCCGGCGTAGTCCGCCTGCATCGCGTAGGGTGTCGCGCCGGGCTCGTCAGCCATTGCGGTTGCGCATCCAGTCGGCGGTCTCGAAGAACGAGCCGAGCAGGCGCTCGCGCAGCGGCTCGGCCAGTCCGATGTCTTCCATCGCCCACGCCATGCATCTGAGCCACTGATCCCGCTCGCTCGACGCGATCGCGAACGGCAGATGCCGCGCGCGCAAGCGTGGATGACCGCACCGGCTGATGTAGTGATCGGGGCCGCCCAACCAGCCGCACAGGAACCAGAAAAGCTTGTCGCGCGAGCCGTCGAGCGACTCCGGATGCAAAGCCCGAATCCCGGCGAAATCCGCTTCCAGATCCATCAGGTCGTAAAACCGGTCGACCAGTTCGCGCACACGCGCCTCGCCGCCGACCAGCTCGAAGGCCGTCGGCTGCGCCGCGGACACTTCGTCGTTCAAATCGCTCATAGACTGCTCATCAACTGACAAGAAAAATCACGCATCCCGCAACGATTGCAACGCGGGACGCGCCAACACATGCCGCAAGCTCAGCCAACCGCCCACACCGGCGCACGCGACGCCGGCCGCGATCCCGGCCGGCAGCAGCCACGGATCGAAGCTCAGATAGAACTCGAACACGCGCGTCGCCAGCACCCAGCCGATCACTTGCGCGCCAATCGCCGCCATCAGCCCCGCCAGCGCGCCCACCGCGACGAACTCGGCAATTTGCACGGCGCGCACCTGTCGATGCGACGCCCCCAACGCGCGCAGCAGCGCGGATTCTCGCATACGCTCGTCGCGCGTGCCGGCGAGCGCCGCATACAGCACCAGCACGCCCGCCGCCAGCGTGAATGCGAACAGGAACTGCACCGCGCCGATCACCTGCTGCAATACGCGCTGGATCTGCGCGAGGATCGGACCGGTATCGATGGCCGTGAGGTTGGGATAAGCGGTGATCAGGCCGTCGAGCGTCGACTGTTTGTCCTGCGGCAGATAGAAGCTCGTGATGAACGTCGCCGGAAAATCCTGCAACACAGCGGGCGGCATCAGTACGAAAAAATTGACCTTGAAGGTACCCCAGTCGAGCTTGCGCACGCTCGTCACCGGCGCGTCGACCTGCAAGCCCGTCACGTCGAAGCGCAGCACATCGCCGGGCTTCACGTTGATCAGCTTGGCAAGCCCCTGCTCGATCGAAATTTGCGGCGTACTCGTGTCGCCGTACCACGTGCCGGCGGCGATCCGGTTGTCCTCGGGCAGCTCGGTCGTGTACGACAGATTGAATTCGCGGTCCACCAGACGCCTCGCGTCCTCGCCCTTGAACGAGTCCGGATTGACCGGCTTGCCGTTGATCGCCACGAGCCGCCCGCGCACCATCGGCGCGAGCGCCGTGCCGGGCACGCCGTGCGCGCCCAGGTACTGCGTGACGGCGTCGCGCTGATCGGGCTGAATGTCGATGATGAACTCGTTCGGCGCATCGGGTGGCGTCGATTTGCGCCAGCCTTCCACCAGGTCGTTGCGCGTCATCGCGATCAGCAGCAGGCACATCAGGCCGATACCAAGCGCGGTGATCTGCAGCGCGCTGGCACTGCTGCGCCGCTCGAGCGACGCCAGCGCATAGCGCCAGCCGATCCCTGCGTTCACGCGCTCGCTGCGCACCACGCGCGCCGCGCCCCACAGCGCAAACCGCGCGATGCATGCGAACACCAGCAGTCCGCCGGCGAAGCCGCCCGCGACGATCCCGCCGAGCTTCAACTCCCCGGCCGCGACGATCAGCAGCGCGGCGAACAGCGCGATGCCGAGCGCGTAGGCGGCCCACGCAGTGCGTCCGGCGTCGCCCCATTCGCGACGCAGCACGCGCACCGGCGGCACGCGCGTGAGCGGCAACAGCGGCGGCAGCGCGAAGCCCAGCAGCAGCACGAGGCCGGCCGCGATGCCTTCGAACGCGGGCCACAGCGTCGGCTGCGGCAGCGCCACGTCGATCAGACTGCCGAGCCACGTCAGCAACGCGAGATGCCCCAGATAGCCGAGCGCCACGCCCAGCGCGCCGCCGATCAAGCCGAGCCCGGCGAATTCCAGCGTGAATAGCGCGCGCAGCGCGGCCTGGCTGACGCCGAGACAGCGCATCGCCGCGCAGCTGTCCAGATGCCGGCGCATATAGCGGTACGCGGCCATCGCGATCGCCACCGCCGCCAGCAGCGCGGTGAGCAGCGACACGAGCGTGAGAAAATGACCCGCGCGATCGAGCGTCTGGCGCACTTGCGGCTGACCGTCCTGCAAGGACTCGAGCGCGACGCCGCGCATCTTGCCGCCGTCCACCCGGTCGTGTGCGAACTGCGCGAAGCGCGCCACCGCCGCGTCTGCACCCGCCACCAGCAGCCGGTAGGTCACGCGGCTGCCGAACGTGATGAGGCCGGTCGACTGGACCTCGTCGGCGCGCAGCATCAGGCGCGGCGAGAAGTTGACGAACGAAAACCCGCGGTCGAATTCGCGGGTGATCACCGCGCCGATCGTGAAGCTGCGGTTGCCGACTTTCACCGTGTCGCCGACATGCAGCTTCAGCGCGTCGAGCAGCGCCTGATCGACCCACGCGGTGCCCGGTGGTGGAATCGAGTGTGCAGGATGGTCTGCCGCACCGGGCGCCGCCGCGATCCGCAACGCGCCGCGCAGCGGATAGCCCGGCGACACCGCCTTGATCGCGGCGAGGCGCGAAACCGGCTGCGCGCCGGTCGAATTGATCATGCTGGGGAAGATCGCCGTGCTGGCGGTGCGCAAACCAAGCGCCCTGGCTTGCGCGGCGAATTGCGGATCGACCGGATGATCGGCGCGCACGATGAAATCGGCGGCGATCATGCGCCGCGCGTCGCGCTCGAGTCCCTGATGCAGACGATCGGCCAGAAAACCAACGCTCGACAGCGCCGCGACGGCCAGCACCAGCGCCAGCAGCAGCATCGTCAATTCGCCCGCGCGCCAGTCGCGCGCCGTCATGCGAATCGCCTGGCGCAATAGATCGCCGCCGCCGAGACCCCGCGCGGGCTTCGAGTCAGCGCGTGCCGTTGCACCTCGTACGGTAGCGCTCAATCGTGCCTGCTCCTCGCAAAACGCGACACCATGTGCGTGGCCATGCCGCGAAACCCGACCTGCACGCCACGCCACAGACGCGGCAAGGCCCAGCCGGCCACCATCAGGAAACCCACCATCAGCACGAGGAACAACAGCGGCACGAACAGCGCGAGCAGCATGCCGCCGAATACCAGGCCGTCTTCCGCGGTCGACGTGACGATGTTCGACACCGGCTCCGGCGACAGATTGATCAGCGCACGCGTGCCCGCCTTGGCGAGATGCGCGGTGCCCGCCAGCGTGCCGCCCGCGAGCGCCGCGACGGTCAGCAGCGCCGGATCGGCATGGCCGAGCGCGCCGACGGCCAGCACGGCGCCGGCAGGAATGCGGATGAAGGTATGAATCGCGTCCCATAGGGAATCGAACGCGGGGATCTTGTCGGCGAGGAATTCGGCGAGCGTCAGCACGGCCGCCGCGCCGATCACCCACGGTGACGTCAGCGCGGACAGTGTGTCGGGCAGATGCACCAGGCCGAGACGTCCGAATACGCCGGCCAGCAGGACCGTCAGATAGAGGCGTAGGCCACTGCCCCATGAAAGGCCAGCAGCGAGAGAAAGTGATTCAAGCATGGCCGCCTCCAGGCTCGCTGTGCGTGCCGGGCGCTGCGGCGGAAAAAGACGGGCAATGTCTTCACCGAAGTCGCCGGACCCGCGCCGAGCCGGCCGCGCCAGATAGGCCGCGGGCAATTTCAGGTTGGATTCGGTCTAATTATAGCCACGATGATTCGCAGAACGTAGACCGGCGCGCGACCGTTGGCGCGGATGAGACGCTGGCCGCGACTCATGCAGGTGATTCATGCAGGTGATTCATGCAGCTGATTCATGCAGTCGATTTATGCAATTAAGCCGCGCGGTTCGCGGGGCGAGCCCGGCGGCATGCTCAGTGCATGGCTTCGACGGCCAGTTCAATGCCCCAACTGACGGCCAGCCTCAATGCCCCGACGACAACTTCAGCCCGATCAGGCCAACCACGATCAGCGCAGCGCTGGCGACCCGAGCGACGCTCAACGCCTCGCCCATCATCACGACGCCGAAGATGAACGCGCCGACCGCGCCGATACCCGTCCACACGGCGTAGGCCGTGCCGAGCGGCAACTGGCGCATCGCCACGGCGAGCAGCGCGAAGCTGCCGAGCGCGGTCACGACCGTGAACACGGACGGCCCGAGCCGGGTGAAACCTTCGGAGGTCTTGAGACCGGCCGCCCACGCGACTTCGAGCAAACCGGCAAGCAGCAGAAGAAACCAGGACATGGGACCGCTCCATGATCAGATGGGGCCGTCCCCGTTCGTCGTATTGGCGTAAGGTCGTCCTTACGAAGCGTAATTATATCGGAGCGATCCACGCACAGCGTCGAGGCCGGCTCAGACCGCGCCCACCAGTCGATAGCCGACGCCGGTTTCCGTGACGATATGCTCGGGCTGCGCCGGATCGCGCTCCAGCTTGCCGCGCAGATGCGCCATGTAGATGCGCAGATAGTGATGGCTCTCGACATGCGACGGTCCCCACACGTCGCGCAGCAACTGCCGGTGCGTCAGCACGCGCCCGGCATGGCGCACGAGTGTCGCAAGCAGCCGGTATTCGATTGGCGTCAGATGGATCGCCGCGCCGTCGCGGGTCACCTGGCGCAGCGCCAGATCGACTGTGACCGCGCCGAAGCGCACCTGGGGCGACTCGTTCGCGCCGCCGTGGTTACGCCTGCGCATATGCGCGCGGATGCGCGCCAGCAGCTCGGACACGCCGAACGGCTTGGTCAGGTAGTCGTCGGCGCCGGCATCGAGCGCGGCGACTTTTTCACTCTCCTGGGTGCGCGCCGACAACACGATCACCGGCAGCTCGCTCCAGCCGCGCAGTTCGCGGATCACGTCGAGACCGTCGGTGTCAGGCAGACCGAGATCGACGATCACCAGATCGGGCTTGCGCGTCGCGGCTTCGACGAGCCCCTGCTTGCCGGTTTCGGCGTCATGCACGACGATGCCTTCGCCTTCCAGCGCGGTGCGCACGAAGCGGCGAATCTGCTTTTCATCCTCGATCAGAACGACGGTGATGCTCGGGTCACTCATGAGTGGGCTTGGCCAACGGGTTGAGAGTTGCAGCGCGGTCGTCATCTGCGTGGACATCGGGCGGGCTTTCCGGCGCGCGTTCGGCCGCGCTTTCGGCCACGCTTTCGGCCGCACCTTCGGCCGCACTTTCGGCTTGAACCAGCGGCTCGGCGCCTTCGTCTTCCAGCGCATCCGGCGCGTCGGGCGGCGTTTCTACCGGCAGCGTGAACCAGAAGCGCGCGCCTTCGATCCGGCCATCCGCCGACAGCCGGTTGAGCGCGCCGATTGTACCGCCGTGCGCCTCCACGATCGCACGGCAGATCGCGAGTCCGAGGCCGATGCCCGGCTTGGCCGACTCCTTCTCGCCGCGCGTGAACTTCTCGAACACGCGCGCCTCCATGCCGGCGGGCAGACCCGGACCGTCGTCGTCGACGGCGACGCGGACCATCGCTTGGCCGTCCGCGTCGATGCGTTGGGCGCCAATCGTCAAGCGCGTCTCCGGCGCGGTGTACTTGGCCGCGTTCTCGAACAGGTTCGAGAACAGTCGCTCCATCAACACGGCGTCCAGATGCAGCAGCGGCAGATCGGCGGGCAGGCTGACCTGCACCGGATGACCCGCCAGCACGCGTTTGCATGCGCGCAACGCGGCGCCCACGGTTTCTTCGAGCAGCGTCCACTGCTGATTCAGTTGCAGACTGCCCGCCTGCAAGCGCGCCATGTCGAGCAGATTCGTGACGATGTCGGTCATGCGCAGCGCCTCTTCGTGGATCGCGTCGACGAGATCGTCGCCGGGCTGCGCTTCGGCGTGCGTTGCGCTGCGCGCCGTACGCGCCTGCGCCAGCATCGACGAAAAACCGACGATCGTCGTCAACGGCGTACGCAGGTCGTGCGAGATCGCCGCCAGCAGCGAGTTGCGCAAGCGCTCCGACTCCATGTTGACGAGCGCGTCGCGGGCGATATCGACGTAATGCACGCGTTCCAGCGCCAGGGCGATCTGCGCGGCGAACGCGTCGAGCATGCGCTGCTGCTCGGGTACATCCAGCTCGCGCTCGTCGCGCAGCACCACCGCCAGCACGCCGCGGGTGCGCATCGGCGCCTTCAGCGGCAGGTACAGCGCGGCGGCGGCCGGCAGCGTGTCAGTGCCATGGCCGGCCGGCTTCTGCTGATCGTAGACCCACTGGCCGACGTCGATATCGAGCTGCTCGCCTTCGAGCGTGACCGCTGCATCGGGGTCCTCGATCTTCTGTTTGACCTGATCGACGCTGTCCGGCAGCAGGATCGCGACGCGCGCACCGAACACCTCGCTCACATGCCGGCTGCCGATCGCGACGATCTGTTCGGTGGTGAGCGCCGCCGCCAGTTCGCGCGCCATCGCATACATCGCGCCGGTGCGCTGTTCGCGACGTCGCGCGACACTCGCCTCACGACGCAGGCTCGAGGTCAGATGGCTGATCACCAGCGAAGTCAGCAGCATGCCGAAGAAAGTCAGCAGATACTGCGTATCCGATACCGACAGCGACATGCGTGGCGGCACGAAAAAGAAATCGAACGCCGCGACGCTCAGGAACGACAGCACCACGCCCGGCCCACGTCCCAGCTTCGCCGCGGTGAAGATCACGCCGAGCAGATACAGCATCACAAGGTTGGTCAGATCGATGCGGTCGATCAGCTGGCTCGACAGCAGCGTGATGGCCGCACAGATCGCCAGCGCGATGCCGTAGGCGCGCGGCGGCGAACGGCGTTCGCGCGCCGCGCTCAGCGCCTCGCGCCATGCGTTCGCGGTGGTGTTCAACAGGCGCCGATGCTCGCCGCCATTGCGTTCGGTCGACGCGCGGATCAGCGTGAGATCGAGCTCACCCGCCTGCTCGGCGATCCGCTCGCCGAACGGCCGGCGCAGCCAGCGCCTGGCGCCCGTGCGCGACGACGCGCCGGCCACCAGCTTCGACACGTTACGGGCCCGCGCATAGCCGATCAGCGCGGTGATCGCGTCGGTGCCCGCGAGGGTCGCGGTTTCGGCGCCGAGTTCGGCGGCAAGCTTCAACGCGTTCAGCGTGCGTTCGCGGCGCGCGTCGGGCAGGCGCTGCAGCGCGGGCGTCTCGACATAGACCGCGAGCCAGTCGGCCTTCAGGCTGGCGGCGAGGCGCGCCGCCGCGCGCACCAGGGCAGGCGCGTCCGGTCCCGGCCCGACGCACACCAGCAAACGCTCGCGCGCCTGCCAGATGCGCTGGATCGAACGATCGGCGCGGTACTCGTGCATCTGCGCATCGACGCGATCCGCGGTGCGGCGCAACGCCAGCTCGCGCAGCGCGATCAGGTTGCCCTTGCGAAAGAAGTTGCGCACCGCGTGCTCGGCCTGCTGCGGCATATAGACCTTGCCGTCGCGCATGCGGTCGAGCAGCTCCTCGGCGGGCAGGTCGACCAGCGTGACTTCGTCGGCGCGATCGAACACGCGATCCGGCACGGTCTCCCAGACGCGGATGCCGGTAATCTGGCCGACCACGTCGTTCAGGCTTTCGAGGTGCTGGACGTTGACCGTCGTATAGACGTCGATGCCCGCGTCGAGCAGTTCGTAGACGTCCTGCCAACGCTTCAGATGACGTGCGCCCTGCACGTTCGAATGCGCCAGTTCGTCGACCAGAATCAGTTGCGGCTTGCGCGCGAGCGCCGCGTCGAGATCGAACTCGCCGAGCTTGCGGCCGCGATACTCGATTTGCTGGAGCGGCACCACGTCGAGGCCGTCGAGCAGCGCGGCGGTTTCGCTGCGACCATGCGTTTCGGCGATGCCGATCACGACGTGCGCGCCTTCGTCGTGGCGACGGCGCGCGGCCTGCAACATCGCATACGTCTTGCCGACGCCTGCCGACGCGCCGAAGAATATCTTCAAGCGGCCGCGTTGACGTTTCTCTTCGTCGCGCTGGAGCTTGTCGAGCAGTTGGTCAGGGTCGGGGCGGTTCATCATGCTCAATGTTTTTCACGATCGGGAGAGCGGTGGTGCATACATGGTGGCACGCCCATGGCCGGCCCGCAAATGACGGCGCGACGACGCGAACGTGTCGAAAAGCCGTCCAGAAGGCGATGCGGCGTCGCGTGGACACCGCCTTCGGGAGCCTCGGCGCTCATCGACGTTGATCAATTGCGCTTCATCGCGTCGAGCGCGAGATTCAGCTTCAGCACGTTCACGCGCGGCTCACCGAGAACGCCGAACTGACGGCCCGCCGTATAGCGATCGACCAGCGCCTGCACGTCGTTCGGCGCCAGCTGGCGCGCTTTCGCGACGCGCTCGATCTGATAGGCGGCGGCCGCCGGGCTGATCTCGGGATCGAGACCGCTGCCCGACGAGGTCACCAGATCGACCGGCACCGGCTTCGACATATCGGAGCCGGCGGCCTTCAGCGCGGCGAGACGGCCGCGAACTTCGTCGAGCAGCGCCGGATTGTTCGGCCCGAGGTTCGAGCCGCTCGAACCCTGCGCGTTATACGGCATCGGGCTGGTCGCCGACAGACGGCCCCAGAAGTACTGCGGCGCGTCGAACTGCTGGCCGATCAGCTGCGAGCCGACCAGCTTGCCGTTCTGCTCGAGCAGGCTGCCGTTGGCCTGATCGCTAAACGCCACCTGACCGACGGCGGTCATCACCGCGGGGTAAGCGAGGCCCGTGATCGCGGTGAGCACCGCGAAAATCACGAGCAACGGACGGAACAGATTTTTCATGATGGGTGATTCCCTGGGTTATTCCGCGGGTTATTTCTTTGATTACTTCGGCGCTCACGTCGACGGTTGCTTCGGCGCGCGCCTCAATCAAACCCAGCCGAACGCGGCCAGCACCATATCGATCAGCTTGATGCCGATGAACGGCACGATGATCCCGCCCAGCCCGTAGATCAGCAGATTGCGGCGCAGCAGGATCGCCGCGCCCAGCGCGCGATAGCGCACGCCCTTGAGAGCGAGCGGAATCAGCAGCACGATCACCAGCGCGTTGAAAATCACCGCCGACATGATCGCCGAGGCCGGCGTGGCCAGATGCATCACGTTCAACGCGTTCAGTGCCGGATAGGTGGTGGCGAACGCGGCCGGAATGATCGCGAAGTATTTGGCGATGTCGTTGGCGATCGAGAACGTGGTCAGCGAGCCGCGCGTCATCAGCATCTGCTTGCCGATCTCGACGATTTCGATCAGCTTGGTCGGATTCGAATCGAGGTCGACCATGTTGCCGGCTTCCTTGGCGGCCTGCGTACCGGTGTTCATCGCCACCGCGACATCGGCCTGCGCGAGTGCCGGGGCGTCGTTGGTGCCGTCGCCGGTCATCGCGACGAGGCGCCCTTCGGCCTGATGCGCGCGAATCGTGGTGAGCTTCGCTTCGGGCGTCGCTTCGGCGAGGAAGTCGTCGACGCCCGCCTCCGCGGCAATCGCCGCCGCCGTCAGCCGGTTGTCGCCCGTCACCATCACCGTCTTGATGCCCATCTTGCGCAGTTCGGCGAAGCGCTCCTTGATGCCGCCCTTCACCACGTCCTTCAACTCGATCACGCCGAGCACGCGTGCACCCTGCTCGCCTTTCTCGGCGACCACGAGCGGCGTACTGCCGCGCCGCGCGACATCCGACACCGCATGGTTGAGCTCGTTCGGGAACCGGCCGCCGTTGGCTTCGACGTACTGCTTGAGCGCGTCGGCCGCGCCCTTGCGGATTTCACGGCCCGGCGCCCCGGGGGCAGTCCCCTCGGGAGACAGATCGACGCCGCTCATCCGCGTCTGCGCGCTGAACGCGAGGAACACCGGATGCAGCGAGGCCATGTCGCGTTGCCGGATATTGAAGCGCTGCTTGGCCAGCACGACGATGCTGCGGCCTTCCGGCGTTTCGTCGGCGAGCGACGACAGTTGCGCGGCGTCCGCCAGCGCCTCTTCGGTCAGGCCCGGTGCCGGCAGGAACTGCGACGCCTGACGGTTGCCGAGCGTGATCGTGCCGGTCTTGTCGAGCAGCAGCACGTCGACGTCGCCGGCGGCTTCGACGGCGCGCCCCGAGGTCGCGATCACGTTCGCCTGCATCATGCGGCTCATGCCCGCGACACCAATCGCCGACAGCAGCCCGCCGATGGTGGTCGGAATCAGGCACACCAGCAGCGCAACCAAGGCAGTGATCGTGACCACGTGCCCGGCCGCGTTTGCCAGATGCGCAGCTTCCACCGAGAACATCGAGAACGGCAGCAGCGTCGCAGTGGCGAGCAGCATCACGATCGTCAATGCGACCAGCAGAATCGTCAGCGCGATTTCGTTCGGCGTTTTCTGACGCTTCGCGCCTTCGACCATCGCGATCATGCGGTCGAGGAACGCTTCGCCCGGGTTCGCCGTGACGCGCACCACGATCCAGTCCGACAGCACGCGCGTGCCGCCCGTCACCGACGAAAAGTCGCCGCCCGACTCGCGGATCACCGGCGCGGACTCGCCCGTGATCGCCGACTCGTCGACCGATGCGACGCCTTCGATCACTTCGCCGTCGGCCGGAATCACGTCGCCGGTCTCGACCAGCACGACGTCGCCGCGGCGCAGATCGGAGGCCGTCATGACGCGGATCGGCGACTTCGGATGCGGCTCGTTGAGCTTCTTGGCCATCACGTCTTGCTTCGCACTGCGAAGCGATGCCGCCTGCGCCTTCGAACGGCCTTCGGCGAGCGCTTCCGCGAAGTTCGCGAACAACACCGTGAACCACAGCCACAACGTGACCGCGAGAATGAAGCCCGCCGGCGCCTCGGCCTGGCCGGCGAGCGCGGCGATCCATAGAATCGTCGTCAGAATGCTGCCGACGTACACGCAGAACATCACCGGGTTGCGGAACTGCGTGCGCGGCGTGAGCTTCCTGAAAGAGTCCACGATCGCGGGGCGCAGCAGCGCCGGGTCGAACATGGACCGGGTTGCATTATGGTCAGTCATTGAATCCTCGAATATCCCGTTAGCGCGAGGCGCAAGCCTGTTCGGTCATGGGTTCGCATGGGCCGCGTCAATGGGCGCCCATCATCATCAGATGTTCGACGCCCGGGCCGAGCGCAAGCGCCGGCACATAGGTCAGCGCGCCGACCAGCAGCACCGTGCCGAGCAGCAGCACGACGAACAGCGGGCCATGCGTCGGCAGCGTGCCGCCGGTCACGCCGATGCGCTTTTTCGCGGCGAGCGAGCCGGCGATCGCTAGCACCGGAACGATCGTGCCGAAGCGGCCGAACCACATCGCGATCGCAGTCAGCCAGTTGTAGAACGGCGTGTTGACCGTCAGGCCCGCAAACGCGCTGCCGTTGTTGTTGGCGGCCGAGCTGAACGCGTAGAGGACTTCGGTGAAACCGTGCGCCCCCGGGTTGAAAATGCCGGCCTTGCCCGCGTCGGTGAGCACCGCGATCGATGTACCGACCAGCACCAGCAGCGGTGTGAGCAGTACGACGATCGACACCATCTTCATCTCGTATGCCTCGATCTTCTTGCCGACGTATTCCGGCGTGCGGCCGATCATCAGACCCGCGACGAACACGGCCAGCAGCGCGAACACGAGCATCCCGTACATACCGGAGCCCACGCCGCCGAAGATCACTTCGCCCAGTTGCATCAGCAGCAGCGGATAGAGGCCGCCGATCGGCGTCAGCGAGTCGTGCGTATTGGCGACCGCGCCGCACGATGCCGCCGTGGTCGCGACCGTGAAGATGCCCGACTGCGCGATGCCGAAGCGGGTTTCCTTGCCTTCCGCGTTGCCGCCTGATTGCAACGCGTTCGCCGACTGATCGACATGCAACGCGGTGAACGCCGGATTGCCGCTCTGCTCCGCGCCGATCTCGCCGAACACGCACACACTGAACGCGATCGTCATTGCCGCGAGCACGGCCACGCCCTGCTTGCGGTCGCCGATCATCCGCCCGAACACCAGCGCAAGCGAAGCCGGGATGATCAGGATCGAGAAGATCTGCAGGAAGTTCGAGAACGGCGTCGGGTTTTCGAACGGATGCGCGGAGTTGCCGTTAAAGAAGCCGCCGCCGTTGGTGCCGATCATCTTGATCGCTTCCTGCGACGCGACCGGGCCCATCGCAATGGTCTGCGTCTTCAGCGGCGTATCGACGCTCACCGGGTTGCCCTTCGCGTCCTTGACCGGATTGCCTTGCGCGTCGAGCTTCGGGGCGGCGTACGTGGTGGTTTGCAGCGTCGGCACGTCCTGATAGGGCTTGAAGTTCTGGATCACGCCCTGGCTCATCAGCAAGACCGCGACGAGCGAGGCCATCGGCAGCAGCACGTACAGCGTCACCCGCGTGAGGTCGACCCAGAAGTTGCCGATGGTCTGCGCGGTGTGGCGCGCGAAGCCGCGTATCAGCGCGATCACCACCACGATGCCGGTGGCGGCGGACAGGAAGTTCTGCACGCTCAGGCCGAGCATCTGCGTCAGATAGCCAAGCGTTTGTTCCGGCGTGTAGTCCTGCCAGTTGGTGTTGGTCACGAAGCTGACCGCGGTATTGAATGCGCTGTCGACCGTCATCGCGCCGAACTGCTGCGGGTTGCCCGGCAGCCCGCCTTGCACGCGCAACAACACGTAAAGGAACAGCACGCCGAGCACGTTGAACGCGATCGTGGCGATCGCATAGTGCTTCCAACCCATCTCCACCGACGGGTCGACGCCCGCGATCCGATACAGCAGACGTTCGAGCGGGCCACCCCAGCGAAGCACGCGCGAACTGCCATCCATCACCGCGGCCAGATAGCGGGCCATCGGCACCGCGGCGGCCAGCAGCACGACGATGAAAAGGCTCGCTTGCAGGACATCGTTCGAGTTCATTCAATGTCCTCCGCGCGCAACAGCGCATAGACGAGATAAATGAACAGCAGCACGGTGGCCGCGCCGGACAACCAGAGAATCCAGCTCATGAGCGCGCTCCCTGGCCACGACGGAACTGCATCAGCTTCTCGCAGCCGGCAATCAATGCAAAGGTCAGCGCGGCGAACAGCACCAGGCCCCCGATATACAGCACATCCATTCCTGTTCTCCATTGAAGGACTTTGGATGGATGCAACGGTATGCCGAACCGTCTAAAGGGCTGGTCAAAGATGGCGGGGTGCGTATAAAAATCGCGTAAACGGACAGGGCCGTTCCATCCTGCGATGGAACGGCCCTGGGTAGTCGGGATGCCGGTAGCGGACACGCACCGGCATGCGTGCTTCTTTACGGCGTGTGCTTCTTTACGGCATGTGCTTCTTTACGGCATGTGCTTTTTTACGGCGCGTGCTTCTTTACGTGTGCTCTTTTACGGCATGTGCTTCGTCACGGCAGCAGCACGGTCGAGCCGGTGGTGCGGCGCCCTTCGAGATCCGCATGCGCCTGACCAACGTCCGCCAGCGCGTAACGCTGATTGATGCTCGCCTTCACCTTGCCCGACACCAGCACGTCGAACAGCTCCGCGGCCATCGCCTCGTAGTCGCTGCGTTTGCCGATATACGTGAAGAGCGTCGGGCGCGTGAAGAACAGCGAGCCGCGTCCGGCGAATTCCGACGAATCGATCGGCGGCAACGGCCCCGACGCATTGCCGAAGCTCACGAACATGCCGAGCGGCGCGAGGCAGTCGAGCGACGCGGCAAACGTGTCTTTACCAATCGAGTCGTACACCACCGGCACACCCGCGCCGTTGGTGATCTCGCGCACGCGTTTCGTGAAGTTCTCACGCGTGTAGACGATCGGATGATCGCAGCCGTGCGCCTTCGCGATCGCGGCTTTCTCATCGGAGCCGACCGTGCCGATCACGGTCGCGCCGAGCGCCTTGGCCCACTGGCAGACCAGCAGACCGACGCCGCCCGCCGCAGCCTGAATCAGGATCGTGTCGCCGGCCTTGACCGGATACGTGCGACGCAGCAGATACTGCGCGGTCAGACCTTGCAGCATCACCGACGCGGCCTGCTCGTCGCTGACCGCGTCGGGCACCTTGATGACCTGCGCGGCCGACAGCACGCGCTCCTGCGCATACGCGCCGGGCGGGCGCGCCACGTAGGCGACGCGGTCGCCCACTTGCAGACCCGTGACGCCCGCGCCGATCGCGCTGACCTCACCCGCCGCTTCCATGCCGAGACCGCCGGGCAGCGGCAACGGATACAGGCCGGTGCGGAAATACACGTCGATATAGTTCAGCCCGACCGCCGTCTGGCGAATGCGGATCTCGCCCGCGCCAGGTTCGCCCACTTCGACGTCGACCCATTTCATCACCTCCGGGCCACCGGTCTTATCGAATCGGATTGCTTTGGCCATCATGTCTCCTTCCTGTAGATATCGTCGGAATTGCCGCTGCCGCGCCGTCAGACCTGCTCGGCCAGACGCAAGGCCAGCACGTCGAGAATCATGCGCGCGGTCGAGATGTTGGTCGCGCACGGAATGTTGTGCACGTCGCACGCGCGCACCAGCGCGTTGATGTCCGGTTCGTGCGGCTGTGGCGTCATCGGGTCGCGCAAGAAGATCACCATGTCCACGCGCCCTTCGGCAAGTTGCGCGCCGATCTGCAGATCGCCGCCATGCGGACCGGACAGCATCCGTTCGACCTTCAGGCCATGGGTGTCGCTGATGCGTCCGCCGGTCGTGCCGGTCGCGACGATCTCGCAGCGCCTGAGCGTGTCGACGTATTCGCCGGCCAGTTTGACGATGTCGTCCTTCTTGTGATCATGTGCGATCAGCGCAATGCGGGTGGTCATGACGTAAGACTCCTGAAACCGATGTGATTGTGGTTGTGGTGTCGTGATGCTTCGTTGCGAGGCCGAGGCGGCCGCGGCGGCCGCTTCGGCACCCGCCCGTTCAGAACGTGCCGGGATACGCACCGCCGTCGATCAGCCAGTTCTGCCCGGTGATGTACCCGGCGTGCTGGCTGCACAGAAACGCGCACGCACGGCCGAATTCGTCGCGATGGCCGAAGCGGCCCGCGGGGATCGTCTTCATGCGCTGCTTGCGCGCTTCGTCGATGGAAATGTTTTGCGCCTTGGCCTGCGCCTCGAACGTGACCGCGATGCGGTCGGTGTCGAACAGGCCCGGCAGCAGGTTGTTGATCGTCACGCCGGTCGGCGCCACCTTGCGCGCGAGTCCCGCGACGAAGCCAGTGAGCCCCGAGCGCGCGCCGTTCGACAGGCCGAGCACGTCGATCGGCGCCTTCACCGCCGAACTCGTGATGTTGACGATGCGCCCGAAGCCGCGTGCGCTCATCGAGTCGATGGTCGCGCGGATCAGTTCGATCGGCGTGAGCATGTTGCTTTCGAGCGCGCGAATCCAGTCTTCATGCGTGAAGTTGCGAAAGTCACCCGGCGGCGGTCCGCCCGCGTTGTTGACCAGAATGTCCGGTTGCCCACAGGCGGCGAGCGCCGCGGCGCGGCCCGCGGGCGTGGTGATGTCGCACGCCACCGTTTTCACTTCGACGCCGCTTTGCTTTCGAATCTCGGCGGCGGTCGCCTCCAGTGTTTCGGCGGTGCGCGCGACGATCGTCAGGTTGACGCCTTCGGCGGCGAGCGCTTCGGCGCAGCCGCGTCCCAGGCCTTTGCTGGCTGCGCAGACCAGCGCGGTGCGTCCTGCGATTCCCATGTCCATGTGTGTCCTCGTGGCGTTGTTTCGGCGTTGTTTCGGCGTTGTTTCGGCGTTGCCGTGACGTTGCCGTGACGTTGCCGTGACGTTGCTGTGGCGTTGCCGTGGCGTTGTCCTGGCGTTGTCCTGGCGTTGCCGTGGCGTTGTCCTGGCGTTGTCCTGGCGTTGTCCTGGCGTTGTCCTGGCGTTGTCTTCGCGTTGTCCTGGCGCAGCGGCGCTGCCCAGCCGTTGCAACGTTTCCCACGATTCTAGAAGAATCGGTGCCGGACTGCGCCGGGCGGCTGCAATCTCCGGTATCTTCAGGCTGCACTCTTTCGGTAAACTTGCGTCGTGGCGCGTCCGCCAGCCAGTCGCCTCGCGGGCGGCGCGGCGCGGCGCGCCGAACCGATCCCGAATCGATCCCTCTTGCCGCCGCGTGCGCCCCCGCCATGACTCAGGACAGCCGTTTTCCCAATCTCTTCATCCTCGATCACCCACTCATCCAGCACAAGCTGTCGCATATGCGCGACCGGGACACCTCGACGCGCACGTTTCGCGAACTGCTGCGCGAGATCACGCTGCTGATGGGCTACGAGATCACCCGCAACCTGCCGATGACCACGCGCCGCCTGACCACGCCGCTCGTCGAGATCGACGCGCCGGTGATCGCCGGCAAGAAGCTCGCGATCGTGCCGGTGCTGCGTGCCGGCATCGGCATGTCAGACGGCCTGCTGGAACTGGTGCCGTCGGCGCGGGTGGGCCATATCGGCGTCTATCGCGCCGACGATCATCGCCCGGTCGAATACCTGGTGCGCCTGCCGGATCTCGAAGACCGCGTGTTCATCCTGTGCGATCCGATGGTCGCGACCGGCTACTCCGCCGTGCACGCGGTCGACGTGCTCAAGCGCCGCAACGTGCCCGCCGCGAACATCATGTTCCTCGCGCTGGTCGCCGCGCCGGAAGGCGTGCAGGTGTTCCAGGACGCCCATCCGGACGTCAAGCTGTACATCGCCTCGCTCGATTCGCACCTGAACGAGCACGCGTACATCGTGCCGGGCTTGGGCGACGCCGGCGACCGGCTGTTCGGCACGAAAAACTGATGACGGGGTGAGCGCCGCCCGCAAGCGCAGTCCATAAGCGCAGTCCGCAAGCGCGTGGCGCCAAAACTGCCAGCGGCGGGCACGGGAGTCACGCGGCCTGCCCGTGCCCGCGCGCTTTGCGCGTTATTTCCAGCAAGGTTCCTCCCTGCCGCACCCCCGCGGCGTGATAAAATTCGAGTCCGCTCAAGGAACGGCCTCGCTCGGCTCAACCGGCATCCTCGCCCCCGCTGTCTCGTCTCGCGCACTGCGTTCCATGCTGTGCTCGCGTGGCCGGCACCGCATTCGCCGCGCGCCAGCCGCATCGCCCCCATCGCGCCGCCGGACTTCTGTCCCGCGGGCCAGGGCCGGCCGGGCAGGCTGAATACGGCTTTGGAAATGGCTTTGGATATGGCTTCGAAGCGGGCGGTTTGAAACAGGCGGTTTGAAACAGGCGGTTTGAGCCGGTCGGCGAGCCGCGGGCGGCCAGCCCCGGCCGGTCTCACAACGGACTCACAGCGGATGGTTTGACATCGAGGCGCGCGAATCGCAAGCGCCCGACATCGCAACAACTCATTGCACTATGCGTGCGCCTCGCTGGCGCGCGCGACGGAGAAAGGTATGGCGGGTCATTCGAAATGGGCCAACATCAAGCATAAGAAAGCAGCGGCCGATGCCAAGCGCGGCAAGGTCTGGACACGGCTCATCAAGGAAATTCAGGTCGCGGCGCGCATGGGCGGCGGCGACATCGATTCGAACCCGCGTCTGCGGCTCGCGGTCGAAAAGGCGTACGACGCCAACATGCCGAAGGACAACGTCAACCGCGCGATCCAGCGCGGCGTGGGCGGCGTGGACGGTGCGAACTACGAAGAAATCCGCTACGAAGGCTATGGCATCGGCGGCGCGGCGGTGATCGTCGACACGATGACCGACAACCGCACCCGCACGGTCGCCGAAGTCCGGCACGCATTCTCGAAGAACGGCGGCAACATGGGCACGGACGGCTCGGTGTCGTTCATGTTCGATCACGTCGGCCAGTTCCTGTTCGCGCCCGGCACGGCCGAAGACACGCTGATGGAAGCCGCGCTCGAAGCCGGCGCCGACGACGTCGTCACGAACGAAGACGGCAGTATCGAAGTGTTGTGTCCGCCGAACGATTTCCCGAAGGTCAAGGCCGCTTTGGAAGCCGCGGGCTTCAAGGCCGAACTGGCCGAAGTGACGATGAAGCCGCAAACGGAAGTCGAATTCAGCGGCGACGACGCCGTGAAAATGCAGAAGCTGCTCGACGCGCTGGAAAATCTGGACGACGTGCAGGAAGTCTATACAAACGCCGCGATCGCCGATGAATGAGCGTGCCCCGGCAGCGCAGCGCGCGGGGGTTTCGCAGCGAATCGCAGCGACCCGCGCCACGCCGCCGGCTGGTCCCTCGCGTCGCCGTTCATCGCTCATCGTTGAGCGAGCGTCACTGAACATGGATGCGCATGTGCGCGCGTGCCGCGCCGCTGCCGCCCAGGTTCGCGAAGTGTCGCGCCCAGCGCTTTTGCGCGCGGGCGCACGCAGCGCGAATCTCGCTGTTTATTGCACGGCTGGGCTCGCCGCTTCAGCCGTTTATGGTTTTTAAGTCTCGGGGATTCACATGAAGTTACTCGTCGTCGGTTCCGGCGGTCGCGAACATGCGCTCGCATGGAAGCTTGCGCAATCGCCGCGGGTTCAGCTCGTCTACGTTGCGCCGGGTAACGGTGGCACCGCCCAGGACGAGCGTCTGCGCAACATCGACATCACCGAGCCGGCCGCGCTCGCTGATTTCGTCGAGCGGGAACAGATCGCCTTCACGCTGGTCGGGCCGGAAGCGCCGCTCGCGGCCGGCATCGTCAACCTGTTCCGCTCGCGTGGCCTGAAGATTTTCGGGCCGACCAGGGAAGCTGCCCAGCTCGAAAGCTCGAAGGACTTCGCCAAGGCCTTCATGAAGCGCCACGCGATCCCGACCGCCGAATACGAAACCTTCGCCGACGTCGCCGCCGCGCATGCGTATCTGGACGCCAAGGGCGCGCCGATCGTCATCAAGGCCGACGGCCTCGCCGCCGGCAAGGGCGTGGTGGTCGCGCAAACGCTGGAAGAAGCGCACGCCGCGGTCGACATGATGCTGTCGGATAACAAGCTCGGCGATGCCGGTGCGCGCGTCGTGATCGAGGAATTCCTCGCTGGCGAGGAAGCGAGCTTCATCGTGATGGTCGACGGCAAGCACGTGTTGCCGCTCGCCTCGAGCCAGGACCACAAGCGTCTGCTCGACGGCGACCAGGGCCCGAACACCGGCGGCATGGGCGCCTACTCGCCCGCGCCGATCGTCACGCCGCAACTGCATGCCCGCGTGATGCGCGAAATCATCCTGCCGACGGTGCGCGGCATGGAGAAGGAAGGCATCCGCTACACCGGTTTCCTGTATGCCGGCCTGATGATCGACGCGCAAGGCAACCCGAAAACGCTCGAATTCAACTGCCGCATGGGCGACCCCGAAACGCAGCCGATCATGGCGCGCCTGAAGGGCGACTATTCGAAGGTGGTCGAGCAGGCGATTGCCGGCACCCTCGATACGGTCGAGCTGGAATGGGACCGCCGTACGGCGCTCGGCGTCGTGCTCGCCGCGCACAACTATCCGGACACGCCGCGCAAGGGCGACCGCATCAACGGCATCCCCGCTGAAACCGCGGATTCGGTCACGTTTCACGCCGGCACCACGCTCGCCGACGGCAAGCTGACCACCTCGGGCGGCCGCGTGCTGTGCGTGGTCGGTCTGGCGGATTCGGTGCGCAGCGCGCAATCGGCCGCGTACGACACGATCAACCAGATCTCGTTCGACGGCATGCAGTACCGCCGCGATATTGGCTACCGTGCATTGAACCGCAAGCACGACGCCCGCAGCGAAGGCAAGCAGTAAGCCACCGCCCTGCTCGCCCGCGTGCGGCACCAACGGCGCTACACTGCGGGCTTTCGCGCACTGTGCGGCGTCCGGGCGGTCCGGGCTGGTCTGGACTGGTCATGGCCAACCCGCCGCCCGACGCGAAACACCGTACCGCCGGGCGTTCGCCGATGTATTCCTGACGAACGTCCGGCCGTCGCCCTTCACGAACCCGCGGTACGACGAGCGTGCCGCCCTCAGCATCTGCATTCATGACTGATTCGAGCTACGACGCACAGGCCGTGCGCAGCTGGCTGCAAGGCCTGCAATCGCATATCGCGGACACGCTCGGCGCGTTCGACGGCACACCGTTCGCGACCGACGTCTGGCAACGCGCGCCAGGCGAAAAGCTGCGCGGCGGCGGCTGCACACGGATCCTCGAAGGCGGCCAGTTCTTCGAGCGGGGCGGCATCGGCTTTTCGGACGTTGCGGGCGACGCGCTGCCGGGTTCGGCGAGCGCGGCACGTCCGCAACTGGCGGGCCGCGGCTTCGAAGCGATGGGCGTGTCGCTGGTGTTGCATCCGCGCAATCCGCACTGTCCGACCGTGCACATGAACGTGCGTCTGCTGATCGCTATCAAGGACGGCGAAGCGCCGGTGTTCTGGTTCGGCGGCGGCATGGACCTGACGCCGTACTACGGCTACGAGCAAGACGCGCAGCATTTTCATCGCATCTGCCGCGATGCGTTGCAGCCTTTCGGCGCGGATCTTTACCCGAAATTCAAGCACTGGTGCGACGAGTATTTCTTCCTGAAGCACCGCAACGAAGCGCGCGGCATCGGCGGGATTTTTTTCGACGATTTCTCGGCGCCGGGCTTCGATCAATCGTTCGCGATGCTGCGCAGCGTCGGCGAGGGATTTCTCAAGGCGTACCTGCCGATCATCGAGAAGCGCCGCAACACGCCGTACGGCGAGGCCGAGCGCGAGTTCCAGGCGTACCGGCGCGGCCGCTACGTCGAGTTCAACCTGGTCTTCGACCGTGGCACACTGTTTGGACTGCAAAGCGGCGGACGCACGGAATCGATCCTGATGTCGATGCCGCCTGTGGCGAACTGGCGCTACAACTGGCAACCCGAACCGGGCACGCCGGAAGCGCGTCTTTACAGCGATTTTCTCGTGCCGCGCGAGTGGCTGTGACGGGCGTCGCGTCCGCACCGCATTGCACGCGCCACGATCAAAGGATCTTCACCTGAAGCCGAACGCTCATCCTGTTGCCCTGCCTCGCCGGATCGGCCTGCTAGGCGGCACATTCGATCCGATCCACGATGGCCACCTCGCGCTCGCGCGGCGTTTCGCCGACGTGCTGCAACTGACCGAACTCGTGCTGCTGCCGGCCGGCCAGCCGTGGCAGAAAGCCGGCGTCTCGCCCGCCGTGCACCGGCTGGCGATGACCCGTGCGGCGGCCAGCACGCTGACGCTGCCGGGGGCGACGGTGCGCGTCGCGACCGATGAAATCGATCATGAGGGCCCGACCTACACGATCGACACGCTGCAACGCTGGCGTGAACGCGAAGGTGACGATGCATCGATCACGCTTCTGATCGGCGCGGATCAGCTCGTGCATCTCGACACGTGGAACGACTGGCGGCGCCTGTTCGACTTCGCGCATATCGGCGTGGCCACCCGGCCCGGTTTCGACCTCACGGCGGTTGCGCCGGCGGTCGCGCAGGAAATCGGCGCGCGCCGCGCCCACGCCGACGTTCTGCAAGCCACGCCCTGCGGCCACCTGCTGATCGACACGACGCTTGCGTTCAACGTCTCGGCCACCGACATTCGCGCGCATCTGCGCGAACAGGTGGCCCGGCGGCTCGCCCTCGTCGAAGGCGAACCGCAGGACCAGGCTGTGAGTCATGTCCCCGCCGCGGTGTGGGACTATATTCTTCAACATCATCTGTACCATCGCTAATCCATGGATATTCGCAAACTGCAACGCGTGATCGTCGACGCTCTCGAAGACGTCAAAGCGCAAGACATCAAAGTGTTCAACACCAGCCACCTGACCGCGCTGTTCGATCGCGTGATCGTCGCGAGCGGCACCTCGAACCGGCAAACCAAGGCGCTAGCATCGAGCGTGCGCGAAGGCGTCAAGGAAGCCGGCGGCGAGATCGTCAGCACTGAAGGCGAGGACATCGGCGAATGGGTACTGGTGGATTGCGGCGACGCGATCGTCCACATCCTGCAACCGGCGCTGCGCCAGTACTACAACCTCGAGGAAATCTGGGGTGACAAGCCGGTGCGCATCAAGCTGTCCACGCCTGATCCGTTCGGCGGCGCCCGCGCCAGCGAGCCCGACGACGAGGACGAAGACGAAGAAGCGCCCGCCGCGAAGCCCGCGCGCAAGACGGCCGCGCGCCGCAAGTAAGCGCACCGTGCCGGCCTGCCGTAGAGGTCCACCGCGCCTCCGTTCGTCATTGCACTCGTCATGAAACTGCATATCCTCGCCGTCGGCCACAAGATGCCGGACTGGATCGCCACCGGCTTCGACGAATACGCGAAGCGCATGCCACCCGAGTTGCGCATCGAACTGCGCGAGATCAAGCCTGAGCAGCGTTCGTCGGGGCGGCCCGCGGAAAGCGTGATGGCCGCCGAGCGGCAGAAGATTGAAGCCGCGCTGCCGAAGAATGCGCGCATCGTCGCGCTCGACGAACGCGGCAAGGACTGGACCACGATGCAGCTGGCCGGCGCCTTGCCCGGCTGGCAGCAGGACGGCCGCGACGTGGCGTTTCTGATCGGCGGCGCCGACGGGCTCGATCCCGAACTGAAAGCGCGCGCCGATATGCTGTTGCGCTTGTCGAGCCTGACCTTGCCGCACGCGATGGTGCGCGTGCTGCTTGCCGAACAGCTTTACCGCGCGTGGACCATCACGCAAAATCATCCCTATCATCGCGTGTGAGCGGACGAGGCGGCTGAGCGGTCGCGCGGTTTTTCGGCCGCGCGTTTGCGGTCCTGCTGGCGGCGCGGATCGATATGCGCGCCAATGCGGTTGCGTCGATGCCGTTGAGTCGATGCCGTTGAGTCGATGCCGTTGAGTCGATTCCGTTGAGTCGATTCCGTTGAGTCGATTCCGTTGCGTCGATGCCGCTGGCGGTGATGTCGTGCGCCGATCGATTCGCCAACGCGCCTGACCGACACTCGACCGATACACTCAGCCGGTACACTCATCGCCCACCCATCGCGCTCATCTCACGCTCCCGCAATCCGCTTCCTCGAGACTCGCTCATGTCCACGTCCGCTGCTTCGCTGCATCCGTTCGTCTACCTCGCTTCGCAAAGTCCACGCCGCCAGGAGCTGTTGCAACAGCTCGGCGTGCGTTTCGAACTGCTGCTGCCGCGCCCCGATGAAGATGCCGAAGCGCTCGAAGCCGAGTTGCCCGGCGAACGCGCGCACGATTACGTGCAGCGGGTCTGCATCGCCAAGGCGCATGCCGCTCGCGAGCGGCTCGAGGCAAGCGGCCACGCGGCACGGCCGATCCTCGTTGCAGATACAACCGTCACGATCGACGATGCGATCCTCGGCAAGCCCGTCGACGCCGACGATGCCGTCGCGATGCTCACGCGACTCGTGGGCCGCGCTCACGAAGTGTTGACCGCCATCGCCGTGGTCGATGCCGAAGGCGCGTTGCTGCCCGCCGCGCTATCGGTGTCGAAGGTACGTTTTGCTGCACTGCACGCAGACGCGATCCGGCGCTACGCGGCGAGCGGCGAGCCGCTCGGCAAGGCGGGTGCCTATGGCGTGCAGGGACGCGCCGCAGAGTTTATCGAGCATATCGACGGGTCCTATTCAGGTATCATGGGTTTGCCGCTTTTTGAAACCGCTGCCCTCCTGCGGGCAGCGCGCATCGACTTCTAAAACAACACCATGAATGAAGAAATCCTGATCAATGTCACGCCGCAGGAAACGCGCGTCGCGCTCGTCCAGCAGGGCGCCGTCCAGGAACTTCACGTCGAACGAACGCTGTCTCGCGGACGCGTCGGCAACGTCTATCTCGGCAAGGTCGTGCGCGTGTTGCCGGGCATGCAATCCGCGTTCATCGACATCGGTCTCGAACGCGCCGCGTTTCTGCATGTAGCCGATATCTGGCATCCGCGCATTGCCGGCGAAGCGCAACATCAGACGCCGCATCAGCCAATCGAAAAGATCGTCTTCGAAGGTCAGACGCTGATGGTGCAGGTCGTCAAGGATCCGATCGGCACCAAAGGTGCGCGGCTGTCCACGCAAGTCAGCATTGCCGGACGCACGCTGGTGTACCTGCCGCAGGAACCGCACATCGGCATCTCGCAGAAAATCGAAAGCGAAGCCGAACGCGAAGCGGTGCGCGCACGGCTGACCGCCGTGTTGCCCGCCGATGAGAAAGGCGGCTACATCGTTCGCACGATCGCCGAAGACGCGACCAGCGAAGAGCTGGCCGGCGACGTCGCCTATCTGCGCAAGACGTGGGCGACGATTCAGTTGCAAGCGCAGCGCATGCCGCCGACCAGCCTGCTCTATCAGGATCTGAATCTCGCGCAACGCGTGCTGCGCGATTTCGTCAACGACGAAACGTCGCGCATTCAGGTCGACTCGCGCGAGACCCATCAGATGCTCGCGGACTTCGGGGCGGAGTTCACGCCGGCGGTGTCGGCGAAGCTGCATCACTACACCGGCGAGCGGCCGCTCTTCGATCTGTACAACATCGAGGCCGAGATTCAGCGCGCGTTGTCGCGCCGCGTGGATCTGAAGTCAGGCGGGTATCTCGTGATCGACCAGACCGAAGCGATGACCACCATCGACGTGAACACCGGCGGTTACGTGGGTGCGCGCAATTTCGACGATACGATCTTCAAGACCAACCTCGAGGCCGCGCACACTATTGCGCGGCAATTGCGGCTGCGCAATCTGGGCGGCGTGATCATCATCGACTTCATCGATATGGAAAACACCGAGCATCGCGACCAGGTGCTGGGCGAGTTGAAGAAGGCGTTGTCGCGCGATCGCACGCGGGTCACCGTGAATGGTTTCTCGCAACTCGGGCTGGTGGAGATGACCCGCAAGCGCACGCGCGAATCCCTCGCGCATGTGCTGTGCGAGCCCTGCCCGGTATGCCAGGGCAAGGGACAGGTGAAGACGCCGCGCACGGTCTGCTACGACGTGCTGCGCGAGATTCTGCGCGAGTCGCGGCAGTTCAATCCGCGCGAGTTTCGCGTAGTAGCGTCGCAGCAGGTGATCGATCTGTTCCTCGAAGAAGAGTCGCAGCATCTGGCGATGCTGATCGATTTCATCGGCAAGCCGGTGTCGTTGCAAGTGGAGTCGAATTTGAGTCAGGAGCAGTACGACATTGTTTTGATGTAGGGATTTTCTCGTTTCATCCCGAATCGGAGAATCGACCTGACTTACTGTTTGATCGACGACGTCGCCAGCCGTTGGCCTGAATGCATATGGCCACTACCGTATGCACGGGTACAAGCAAGGCAGGTCGCTCAAGTAACTGTGCCTGACGCAGCGAGCTGCCCGACCTGAAGGCGGCTCGCATCGACGACCGTGTGCTGCCTCGCGGCGCGGCACGCCAAGCATTGAATCCCATCGCCGGCCGCGACACGCACGAGCATCCGGGACGCACATCCTCTGTGCCGACCAGAACCGCTGGCACCGCTCCTCTCTCTCTCGCAACCACGCCGAACAGTCATCCCAGACTCGCCGAGCGCCGCTTGCACAAATACTCTGCCCTCCGCCTTTACCGTCCGTCCGTCGGCTCGCCTGGCCGAAACGATGCTGAACAGGAACGCCGTGCGCGCGGCAGGCGGCAGGCGCCGCGAGTCGCTAGTCACGAGCCGCGCCCCTCGACTCGAGCCCACCGCCCACATTTCCGTCCTCTTGCGCCCCAATTATTGCAATTGACTCGATACGGCTCGAAGGCGTATAACCATCCCATTGGATGTCAATTGGATGGCCATAAGATGCCAGCCGGAATACAAATGCCCAAACTCAGCCTCATCGACACCTCGCGCCCCAAAGGCGGCGAGACCGAAAAAATCACCATCAACCTCGGGCCGGTCGACCTCGGCCAGGTCGATCTGCTGGTCGAGGAAGGCTTTTACACGAACCGCACCGATCTGATCCGCACGGCGATCCGCAATCTGCTCGCGGTGCACGCGCGGGTCGTCACCGAAACGGTGACACGCCGCGCGATGGTGCTCGGCCTGCAACATTTCTCGCGACAAGAACTTGAAGCTGCTCAGTCCGCACACGAGCAGCTCGATATTCACGTACTCGGCCTTGCCAGCATCGCCGCCGATGTGCCGCCGGAACTCGCAGCGGCGACGATTGCATCGGTTGTGGTACTGGGCGCGTTTCACGCGTCGCCGGCGGTCAAGGCGGCGCTCGCCGGCCGCATCAGATAGCCCGTCAACGCACACGATCATCGCTATGAACAAAGATTTCCTGAAGTCGATGAAAAACGCCTTCGAGCTGCTGCGCACGAAGGCCCCCCGCGAAGCGACCGTCGCGATTCAACGCGCGCTCGCGGCCAGCAGCCCGCAGGCGGGCCGTACGCAGCCACCGCAGATGCCAGCGGCCGCGGCCGATTGGGCGCAAACCTGGGCGCAGATTCGAGAACAGGCCGAGGCACACGCGCACCCCTACGCGAGCCCCGATCCGCACGCCCCCGCTGCGCGCACCTTCGACGCCGACACATCCGGCGCCTTCGGCACACATACGTTCAGCAATAGCACGGGTCAACGTCAGTACAAGCTCTACGTGCCAGCCATCTACAACAACGAACCCTTGCCGCTGATCGTGATGCTGCACGGCTGCACGCAAAACGCCGACGATTTCGCGGCCGGCACGCGCATGAACCAAATGGCCGAGCGTCACGGCTTCATCGTCGTGTATCCGAATCAGTCGCGAGCGGCCAATCGTTCGGTCTGCTGGAACTGGTTCAAGCCGGCCGACCAGCAGCGCGATCACGGCGAGCCGTCGTTGATCGCGGGCATCACGCGCGAGGTGATGACGCGCTATCGCATCGATGCGGCGCGCGTGTATGTGGCCGGGTTGTCGGCGGGCGGCGCAATGGCGGACATCATGTTGACCACCTGGCCCGACCTGTACGCGGCAGGCTGCGTGCATTCGGGCCTCGCATACGGATGCGCGAAGGATCTGCCGTCGGCATTCGCCGCGATGAAACGCGGCAAGCCGCATCGCAGCCATTCGCTCGCCGCGCCGCGGCGTCCGTTGATCGTGTTTCATGGCGATGCCGATACAACCGTGCATCCGTCGAATGCCGCCGCGCTCGTCGCGCCGTTCGACACTGGCGTCACGACCGTCAGCGAGTCATCCGCATCCGCATTCGCAGCAACCAGCGGGCACGGCGCCACCGTGCAACACCTCACTGCTGCGAACGGTGTCGAAGCGGAGTACTGGTCGATTCACGGCGCGGGGCACGCATGGGCCGGCGGCAGTCCGCGTGGCTCGTACACGGACCCGGCAGGTCCCGACGCGACCGCGGCCATGCTGCGATTCTTCCTCGCTCATCCACGCCTGCATTGAGCGGGCCGCCAACCCGATAGAAAAGCTGGCGCGCGTCGCGACTGATCACGCTACTGGCGCGGCACATGCTTGGCCGCGAGTCGATCGATCAGGTATGCCAATGGTTATGAAACGCCCATGCGAACCGCGGCCGCGCTCCTGATACTCGCGTCATGCCGCCCGCCTGCTGCGCGCGCAGCAGGCGCGGATACGTCCGCTATGGATCAGCCGACGCTCACGCCGCGACCGGGCAGCCGGCCTGTTCGAGCGCGGTCTGCGCACGCTCGTGCAGATCGCCACCGGCAAGCGACGCGTCCGGCGTGCGCACCCACGCGGCGATGCGCAGCGTCGCGCCGCCGTCGTCCGGATAATTGGCGACAGTGACGACCGGTGCGAGCGTCGTGCCGCTCAGTACGCGCGGTTCGTCGGCGACCAGTTTCTTCAGTTCGCCAATCGCGGCATCGACGTCCTTGCGCTGCACGAGTTCCACTTCAACCTCGATGCGCTGCGTGCCGCCGCTGCTGTAGTTGATCACCGGATTGCTCCAGATCTGACTGTTCGGCACAAACACCGCATTGCCGTCGCCACGCTCGATACGCGTGGTGAACAGCCCCACTTCGCGCACGATGCCGGCCGCCGCGCCGCTGCCCTCGATCACATCGCCGACGCGAAACGGCCGCAGCAACAGCAGCATCATGCCGGCCGCGATGTTCTGCAACGTGCCTTGCAGCGCGAGCCCGATTGCGAGGCCGGCCGCACCGAGCACCGCCAGCACGCTCGCGGTCGCGATGCCGACTTCGCCGAGCGCCGCGATGAACGCGAGCACGCGCACCGCCCAGATACCCATTGCCGAGAGCATCGGCGCGAGCGTCGGGTCCGCACGCGTGCGCGCGAGTGCCCTCGCGAACATCGCACCAACGCGGTTCGACAGCCACCAGCCGACCACGAGGATCAGCACGGCTAGAGCGGCATGAGTAGCGCTGTTCGTGACCGTGACGAGCAGCGTCGGTTCGAAATACATCAGGCGGGCAAAGAGATCATTCATCGCAAGTCTGGGTTATGTTGTGGGACAGGTACTTCTCTTGACGCGCGTGCGCAGGATATGTTCCCGAGATTTGAGCGAGATTCGCGCGAGGTTCATTGCGTCCCTCATTGCGCGGTCCATCACGGCGATGCGCTGCAGCGTCTGAAAGATTGACAGAGATGTATGTAATCCGCCCACGTCAGGCGAGCGTATGGCTGGCAACTGGCAACCAGTAACCACCTGTGCATTTGCTATGGATACCTAAGCAAGTCGCACAGCGATTCGGCACGGCATTCACGCTAACGCACCGTCTGGGGGCGTCGGCCATCATGTGAACCGCCGCGCCCGACGGTGAACCGTCCCGCGATGACTTCTCCCCCGAAACCCCGTCTCAGGACGCCGCCCCCGTGCGCGGCAACGCTGCTTCGATGAATACCGCGCACAGCGCCTCCATGCCCTTCGCGTCTTCTTCGTCGAAGCGCGCGACGATCGGGCTGTCGACATCCCACACGCCGATCAGCGTGCCGTCCGGCGCGACGAGCGGCACGACGATTTCCGATTGCGACACCGAATCGCACGCGATATGGCCGGCAAACTCGTGTACGTCGCGGACCACCTGGGTCTGGAGGGTTTGCGCGGCCGTGCCGCAGACGCCCTTGCCGAGCGCGATGCGCACGCACGCGGGCTTGCCCTGGAACGGCCCGACCACCAGTTCGCGGCCATCGTGGAAGTAGAAACCGGCCCAGTTCAGATCGCTCAGCGAATGAAACACGAAGGCGGAAAAATTCGCGGCGTTGGCGATCCAGTCGGTTTCGTCGGCAAGCAGCGCACGCGCCTGAGCGACCAGTTCTTCGTATTGCGCGGCTTTGGGCAGATGCGAGGTGGAGGAGACTTCGAACATGACGGCGTCCGTGATGAAAGCGGAAAGAGGCACAGCGAGGCGATGCAGTGGTGCAGTGGTGCAGTGGTGCAGTGGTGCAGTGGTGCAGTGGTGCAGTGGTGCAGTGGTGCAGTGGTGCAGTGGTGCAGTGGTGCAGTGTAAAGCAAGCGGCCAATTCGTTCACGAACCGGCGCGGCGCGGTCTCCGCCGCCCTCTTGCGCTGCGCCCGGCCTGCGGGCCCGCGCCTGAAACCTGCTGAAGCAGGCGCAGCGCGCCAGATCCTTACTGATCGACGCCGATAATCACGCTCGACGCCTTGAAGATCGCGGTAGCCGGCTTGCCGCTCGCGAGCCCGAGGCGCTCGACGCTGTCATTGGTGATGATTGCCGCGACCTGCGCGCCGCCCGCGTCGATCGTCACTTCGGCATTCACCGCGCCCTTCGTCACCGTCGACACCGTTCCGGCGATGCAATTGCGCGCCGACACCTGGTTTTTCGCCACATCAATCATCACGATCACCGACGACGCCTTGACCAGCGCAAACGCCTTCTTGCCGGCAGCAAGACCGAGCGACGTCGCACTGCCGTGCGTGATGATCGCGACGATCTCGAGACCGTCTGGCATGCGCAGCGTGACTTCGTCGTTCACCGCACCGTGTTTGACTTCGGCGACTTCGCCGGCGAATTGGTTGCGTGCGCTGGTCCGCATGTCGTGCTCCTTGCTGATTGGGCCGCCTCGGACGAAAGTTGCGAGACGAGGCGTCGAGGGTATCGGTTGAGTGTCATGGACTGCTCGCCGGCTGCGCGCGTATGAACGTGAAGCGCGCTATCGTGCAGCCGCTACGGGCAGACCGAACCCAGATGAAACCACAAAAGCGTTCGGTATAGTTGTGCACAACGGGCGTGCACAACGCGGCATGCTCGCCACCGTGCTCCCGATCACGGCACAATTGTCCTGGCGCATCGCACGGTCGCGCCGACACCGTATCATCGTGCCCTTGGCCCCTTTCAGTCGAATCCCATGTCTGTTGCCGTCCTGTCCCGCCTTGCCTCGTGGCCGACCGCCTGCCGCACCGCCGCGCTATGCGCCGCACTCGCGGCGCTCACCGCGTGCAGTACTCCATCACCGACGCACGATGCGTACGCGCACGCGCCGGTCGACACCATCACGCTGTTTCCGATCGCCGGTTACGACCAGAACGTCGACCACTGGCTCGCGCCGGACAGCCCCGGTTACGACCAGCCGTTCCTGAGCCCCGCGGATCAGCAGGCGCATTTCCGGGCGCTGTACGCGCGCTACTTCGGCACCGGCACGCATGCGCCGTCGCCCTGGAATGCCGCGTACGTGACGACGCGCGTCTATCGCGAGCAAGGCGCGGACATTGCCGCGCTGCAAGAGCGCCGCATCGACAGGTTCGACAACACTGGCAAGAGCGGCGCGGCGCTCGGCTACGGGCAAGACTTCCGGCCTCACGACAAGGCATGGATCGACGCGATCGCCGAGAACATGAACGTCGGGCAGTTCACGCAGGCGCCGGTCTATCAGCCCCAACGCCGCGCGATCGCCACCGCCAACCTGATGGTGCGCGAGCTGCCGACCATGGACCCATCGTTCTACAACCACCGTCTGGCCGGTGAAGGCTACCCGTTCGACAACCTGCAGATCTCGGCCGCGCGTCCGGGCACGCCGCTGTATGTGCTTGGCAGCAGCATCGACGGTGCATGGCACTACGTGCAGACGCCCGACGTTCAGGGCTGGGTGCGCAGCGACGGCGTCGCGCGGGCCGACGAACGCTTCGTCGACACATGGCGCGCGGCGACCGGCAAATCGCTCGGCGCGGTGACGGTGGCGTCGGCGCCGGTACGCGACAGCGGCGGCGTGTTCCGCTTCGACGCGCCGGCTGGCACGCTGCTGCCATTGCTCCCGACAGCGCCGTCGCTGCCCGCGGGGTCGGCCGACGCCGCGCGGCAGGCCGCCGCTCACGGGGCCGCGAGCGAGCCCAGCAGCGCCGCCGTTGTCGCTGTCGCTGGTACCGCCGACAGCGCAGGCAGCGCCGCGACGCGCGCAATCCTCGTGCCGGCCCGCGATGCCGACGGCCGGGCGTTGATCCGCCGCGCCACGCTCAGCGATGCGCAGATCGCGCCAATGCCGCTCGCCGCCACACCGCGCCATCTGGCGATGCTGATGAAAACTCTGATCGGCCGGCCGTATGGATGGGGCAATACCGGCCTCTACAACGACTGTTCGTCGGAACTGCAGAGCATTTTCGCGGCGTTCGGTGTATGGCTGCCGCGCCATTCGTCGACGCAGATGAGCGCCGGCCGCATGATCGACCTGTCCGCGTCGACGCCCGCGCAGCGGCTCGACTATCTCGCCCAGCACGGCGAAGCGTTGCGCACGCTGATCTACATTGGCGGCCACGTGATGCTGTATATCGGCAACACGACCCGCGACGGCGTCACGGTGCCGGTCGTCTACCAGGACGTGTGGGGCTTGCGCCCGGCTGACAACAGCCGGCGCGCGGTGATCGGCGGCTCGGTGATACTGCCCCTCTTCGAGCACATTCCCGAGGACGCCACGCTGCAATCGCTGGCCGGCACGCCGACGTTCCAGATCAGCATCCTCGGCGCGCCGGGCGGCAACGCCGCGCCACCATCCGTCACGCCACCGGACGAGGACAATCCGGCCGGCTGAAGCGGCCCGCCTGCCTGAAGCAAGCCGGCCGTTTGGCATGCCGCCTGGCGGGCCGGTTGGCAGGCCGCTTGGCAGAACGCCTGGCAAGCCGGTTGCCGCACGCACGCCCGTGCCCAATAATATTTTTCCCGACGTGTCGATTCAGCAGTGCCGGACTCGTCGTAACGTTGAAGGCCTGGCGCCCGCAGCCGGTCTTTCAACTCACGTACCGTTCCCTCAAGGAGTCACCGTTATGACCAGCGCCGCAGTCAAACCCATCCCCGACGGGATGCACTCGCTCACGCCCTATCTGGTCTGCGCCAACGCCGCGGACGCCATTGCGTTCTACACGAAGGCCTTCAATGCCGTCGAACAGTACCGCCTGAACGGCCCGGGCGGCAAGGTGATGCACGCCAGCCTGAAGATCGGCGACTCGATGCTGATGCTGACCGACGAATGGCCCGATCACCGGACATTCGGCCCGCTCACGCTGAACGGCACGCCGGTCACGATTCATCTCTACGTGCAGGACGTCGATGCCAGTTTCAAACAGGCTGTCGATGCCGGCGCAACCGTGGTGATGCCTGTCACCGACATGTTCTGGGGCGATCGCTATGGTCAGTTGAAGGACCCGTTCGGTCATAGCTGGTCGCTCGCCACGCACACGCGCGATCTCAGCACAGAAGAAATCCAGCAAGCCATGGCCGCGATGAAATAACGCGCGCCCCGTCCGCCGGACAGGAGAAACGTCATGCAAAAGATTGCGCCGTGCCTGTGGTTCGACGGCAAAGCGGAAGAAGCGGCCCGCTTTTATACCTCCGTGTTTGGCGACTCCCGCATCGCCACCACGCTGCACTACACGGAGGCCTGCCCCGGCCCGGAAGGCGGCGTGCTGGCCGTCACGTTCGAAATCGAAGGCCAGCAATTCATGGCCCTGAACGGCGGGTCGCAGTTTCCGTTCACGCCGGCGATCTCGCTGTTCGTGCACTGCGGCTCGCAGGAGGAGATCGACAGCTACTGGTCGAAGCTCATCGATGGCGGCGCGCCGTCGCAATGCGGCTGGCTGCAGGACCGCTTCGGCGTGTCGTGGCAGATCGTGCCCGACGCGCTCATGCGGATGCTGCAAGATTCCGACCGGACGAAGGCGAATCGCGTGATGGCGGCGATGATGAAAATGGTCAAGCTTGATATCGCGCAGCTCGAACAGGCATATCGCGGCGATTAGCCGACTACTGCCCACTACTGCACCCTACCGCACACTGCTGCACACTGCTGCACACTGCTGCACGCGGTTGCACGCGGTTGCACGCGGTTGCACGCCACCGTACCGCGTGGCCTCGCGACGACGCAACAACGAGGCCACGCGCGCCATCGTTGATAGGATCGGTCTCGACCCATAAACGACGGGACATCCACGGTGCGCGTCAACCATCAGGCCTTCTTCTACTCGCTGTTCATCGCGCGTCTCGCCGATCAGATCCTGCTGTTTCTCGTTCCACTCGTCGTGTTCCAGACCACCCGCCAGGTCTCGTGGTCGGGTCTGGCGTTCTTCATCGAAACGCTGCCGCGCTACCTCGTGTTCCCGTTCTTCGGCGCGTTGTGCGACCGCTTCGCGCCGCTCAGGCTGATGCGGACCAGTCAGGCCGTGCGGGCGCTCGCGTGTTTCGGCGGTGTGCTGGCGTACGCGCTGTTTGGCGGGATTGGTTGGCTGATCGCGCTTTCGGCGGCATGCGGCGTGCTGACGAGCCAGGGGCTGGTCGCCCGCGAAGTCTTGCTGCCGCAGATCTTCAGCACGCAACAGTTTCAGCGCGTGCTCGCTTATTCGCAACTGGCCGACCAGTTGGGTTTCGTGCTCGGTCCGATGCTCGCCGCGCTGCTGCTCGGCCTATGGCGCTGGGAGTGGGTGGTGGGCGCGACCGGCGTGCTGTTTCTCGCTGCCGACGGCGCGCTGCTGCTGTGGCAGCGCGCGAGCGGCTTCAGCGCGACCAATCCACCGCCTGCTCCGGCGGGCCACTGGAGCCTGCCGTTGCGCATTGCACTACGGCATGTGCTGGTGCTGCCGGGCCTGAAGAAAGTCGTGCTGCTCGCCGCTGCGGAAAACCTGGTGATCGGCGTGACGCTCGCCACATCCGCCGCGATGGTGACCGGCTATCACGCGCAATCGAACCACTACTATGCTGGACTGCAAACGGCCGGCGCAGTCGCCACGGTGCTGATCCTGTTGACGATCGCGCGAGCGACGTGGCCAACGCGGCTGCTCGGCCGGGTGGCGTTCGTGGCGATCTGCGCGGGCGGCGTGATCGCCGGCGCGAGCGCGGCCCCTTGGGGCTACGCGCTTGGCTTCCTGCTGATCGTCGGCTTCGACAAGATGTTCAACGTCTACATCCGCAGCGTGCGTCAGCAGATCATTCCGCCGCAGGACTATGGCAAGACGACCGGTGTGGTGATCCTGCTGAACAACATGACGCAGCCGCTCGCCGGTTTGCTGGTCAGCCTGTTCTCGGCGCGCACGCAAACCGGCCCGTTGATCGTGACGCTCGCGGTTGCGATGGGTGGCATCGGCGCGATGGTGTCGATCGGCTCGGCGCTGCGGCGGCGCAGGCGCGCGCTGGCGCTCGGGGAGTGACGCTGCGTTCGCTGCATCAACCGAAGTTATCAACCGAAGTTATCAACAGAAACTGGGCACAAATCTGTGCATAACTCTTCGGCATTGTCGACAAGCTGTTGATGCGATTGCCGTTTTCATGACAACGCCGAAGTTGTGCAGGCCGCGCGGGAGCACGCATCGATGGCGCACCAGCCGAGCGGAACGCGTCCGTCGCTGATGCGTCGATCGCTCCTTCGTTCGACGCGCCGCGCGGCGGCCGGCACATGAGGAACCACGAAGAAGAACCGCGAATCTCGTTGCACCGGAGCCGGCCAGCCCGTCCCCGGCCTCGCGAGTGCCGGCGCGCAACATCGTCGACGCGCCGCTCTGCAACGAGCACCAGCGAGCAGCAACGAATCAGGCCGCCGCGGCTTGCGGCAGCGCATCGCCCTGCTCACCGCCCAACGCGTCGAGCAGATCGGTCAGCATGCGGTCCAGTTCGGCGGTCATCAACGTGACGTCGGAGTCGAAACGTTCGTCGTCGTTCTGCGCGGTCGGGTCGCTCGCTTCCTTCAATACGTCGAGCGGTGCAATCCGCTTGATCGTCAGCGAAGGCGTCAGAACGAACGACACGCGATCGTTCCACGTCATCGCAAGGCGCATGCACTGCTTGCCCGCTTCGATGTGCCGGCGCATATCTTCGGTGTCCAAAGTATGTCCCACATAGCGCACAGTCGCGTTGCCTTCGGCGGGCGAGCGCAGCTCGGTGTCCTGATCGAGCGAGAAGCCCGCTGGACCTTCGCCTGACAGCAACCAGCCGGTCATCGCCGTGACCGGCGCTTGCGTGACGCGCACCGTGCCGAGCGGCAACTGATCGATCGATTTCACCAGCAGGCCACGCACTTCGTCGGCGACCGCTTGCGACGCCGCGTCGATCACGAGCCAGCCGTTGCGGCAATCGATCCATACGCGGGTATCGCGGCGAATGCTGAACGCGCGGGGCAGCAGTTCGTCGGTGACCTGCTCCTTGAGTTCGCGCATCTGCTTGCGGCCGGGTTTGAAGCCCTGCTGTTCCTCGAGTTCGAGGGCGCGCTCCCGCGTCACCTGGGTGACGACCGACGCGGGCAGCAGTTTCTTTTCGGTGCGAAACAGCAGCAGCATCTGGCCATTGAGCGCGTACACCAGCGAATCGTTGTCGCGCGGCGACGCCCAGCCATGACTTTGCATCTCGACGCTATTGCCGGGTGCAAACGCGTGCGGCGCGAGCCACTTCTGCATCTGTTCGGGGGTGACGGACCAAGGAGCGGGAAGACGGTGCAACTGAAGGTTTTTGAACCACATGGGCGAGGTCGTATTCGGGGCAAAGCGCGTCATTCTATATGACGACCACGCGGGCGCGTTCGCACGGAGCCATCAACGCGCGGCGCCATTTGCAAATAGACACTTGAAATTTTTTTGGCCGACAGACCGATTATCGAACCCGGCAATTGGCCAGAGAATTCGCTCTCGAGCCGTCATGGTTTTGCCGTAGCCGTGCGCAGGCGCGCTTTACCTGCAAATCACCTAGACTTTTTGAAGGAGCGATCAAGACGGAGGCGGCCATGACCGATGAAACCGCAACCTGGCAAATGGTGGAATACGAGGGCTTCGAAATTCACGTGGCGCCCATGCCAAAAGATCCGCCCAACGAAGCCAACCCATCAGTCACATCAGCTACGACAGCCAGCCGCTACACATATGTCGGCTACGTCTGCCATCCGGGCGCCGATCCCACCATCCCCGGCCACGCGGTGCCGTTTCATGCCGACGGCGAAGAGAGCTTCGCCGGCCGCGACGAAGCGCTCTACGAAGCGGTGCACGTGGGACGCAGCATCGTCGACGGCACGCATCCGGATCTGACGGTGCTGCCGCTCGTGACTGGCGGCGTTTGAGTCGTGCGTGTTGCAGGCGCTGTCGACGCTTTCAGCGCTATTGGTGCCAGCGGGTGTGGCCACGTGCCCCGGCGGTGTGTGAGCGCGGGCGATCGGGCACGCGCGCCCGAACCTGCGCGCCCGCTTGTGCATGCGTAAGCGGTACGGCTCCTGCCGTCAGCCAAACGCGCGCTTGATGCGCGACTTTAGCAGCGCGCGCCGCAGACGGCCGGTCTGCTCAGGATCGCCGACCGCAGGCCCGCCTTCGACCGCGGTGCCGCGGCGCAGATAGTAGCGATCGAAGGTGGCTTGCGTCATGCCCCACTTGTTGAGGAACTGGCGCCGCCCGTCGTTCTTTACGATCTTGCCCGTGCTCTTCTGCTGGAAGTGATAGACCAGGCTGTCGCCGACGCCGAGAAAGACGCGGCAACCGGCGTCCCAGAGTTTCATCGAGAAGTCGTTGTCGCTGCTCATACCCGGACTCAGTTCGCTGCTATAGCCACCCACCTTATGCCACCAGTCGCGATGCACGAGCGTAGGCGGCCATGTCGCGCCGCGCCAGTCGGCGCGCACGAGTCCGCGTGCGGCGGCGACCAGGTCGTCGGCGCGGAAACTCTCCACGTCGCGGCCGAAGTTTTGCACGACCACGCAGGGATTGCCGGAGTCGACCGGCTCGATCATCGTGCCGGACAGCATGAACAGGTTGTCGGCGGGCATCTGCGCGAGGCGTTTGACGAGTGCGTCGTCCCAGCCGGGGCAGCAGTACATGTCGTCGTTCATGTAGACGATGTAGTCGCGCGTGGCGCGCGCCGCCGCGATATTGACCGCGTGGCAGATACCGATGTTGCCGGGCGACGCGGTGTGCTCGATGCCCTCGTCGCGCACCCAGGCGAGCGTGCCATCCGAGCCGTCGTTGACATGCACGATGATCTGATGCGCATGCGTCGAATGACGCCGCAGGCTGTCGATCACGAGGCGCAGGTAAGGCAGGTTGTTCCAGGTCGGGATGATGATTGAGAACATCGATTCGGTCCGTTGAGCTGGGTGCAAGCGCGGCGCGCGTTGCAGGCCGGCCATGAGTTTGGCGGGGATTGTACCGCCGCTGCCCGCCCGGGCGGCAAATAGCGCGGCTACGCGGCGCACGGTCCGGATGCGCTGCCAGCGGCCGGTGGGCAACTTGCAGCGCATAACAGCAAGCATTTTGCAAGCAGGGGGGCGGGTATAATCGCGGTCGCTCTACCGTCTTGAAAAGATATGCCAATGGTCCGGCCCCCTCGCAACGCTCCCACCGGAACGGTAGTGTTCATACAAATAGTTGCCCTATGATTTTTGCTTCCAGTCTGGTCTGGCTCAGCACGGTCCTGCTGTTTCTCGCGCCCGCGGTCAATCTGATGTGGCGCGGCGGCACCGGCTACTGCTTCTTCGCATTGCTCGCCCTGGCGCTCGGCGCCGCCGTGGTCAACCGGCGCACACCGGGCTATTTCTCGGCGCTCGCCACCTATCGCTGGTTTACCGCCGGCATGCTGGCGCTGGTCGTCGCAATCGGCGTCCAGCAACTGGTGCTCGGCTACTGGCTGCCTCGCCAGTTCGACGCGCTGTCGCGCTTCGTGCTCGCGCTGCCGATCTTCCTGCTGCTGCGGCAATTGCCGTCGCGCAATCTGCGCATGATCGGCTGGGGTTGTGCGGCCGGCGCGCTGGCGGTCGGCATCTGGGCGATCGTCGATCAACCCCCGGGCGGCTGGACCGACGCGAATCGCCTGAATAACTCGTATACGAACGCGATTCCGTTTGGCGATACCGTGCTGTTGCTCGGTTTCCTGTCGGTCTTCACGCTTGGCTGGGACAATCCGCGCGACTGGCGCGTATTGCTGCCACGCCTGCTGGCGCTGGTGGCGGGCGGCTACGCATCGTATCTGTCAGGCACGCGCGGCGGCTGGCTGGCCGTGCCGGTGTTCGTCGTGCTGCTCGGCATGCAGTATCGGTGGTTCGTGGGCAAGAAGCGCTTGCTGGTGGCGACGCTGGCGATCGCGATCGCGGCCGGCGCGTTGTTCTCGACCGAGCGCATTCATAAGCGCGTCACCGAAGTGTCGACCGATGTCTCGATGCTGCACAAGGGCGAGGACTATACGTCGGTGGGTCTGCGCCTGCAGTTGTGGAACGCGTCGCGGCTGATCTTCGAGCACCACCCGGTATTCGGCATCGGCAAGGGCCATCTGGTGAACGAGTTGGGTGTGATGGCCAAGCACGGTGAAGTGAAGGCCGAGATCGTCAACGAGCGCGCTCACAGCGACTTTTTCTCGACGCTCGCCGAGATGGGCGCGATTGGTGTGGCCTGCCTGATGTTGTTCTACTTCGGGATGTCGGTCTATTTCTGGCAGAACCGGCGCTCGACCGATGCGGCGATTCGCGCGGCCTCCTACTCGGGCCTCGCGGTCGCCACCAGCACCGTGATTTTCGGACTGACCATCGATGTCCTCGTGCCGATCATGGTCACGGCGCTGCTCGCGTTGCTGGTCGCCACGCTGCTCGCAGTCATCGATGCGCGCAAGCGCGAACTGCTGACGACCGCGCAAGCACCCGCATCGCCCGCCGAACAGCGCGCCACAGGTGTGAAACCCTGAATCAATTTCGCGCTGGATTGTTCGAGCCGAGCCGACCACACTCACGGGATTCAAACCGGCATCGTCCGCGGCCGTGAGTCCGTGAGTCCGTGAGTCCGTGAGTCCGTGAGTCCGTGAGTTTCGCAACCTTCCAAAGGTCTGCCAGGCCGCCGACATCGACCGCGCCGTCGCGTCGTCACGTTGACGTGCGCGGCGCGCGTCGCTTCATCGCGTGAACAGCGCATAGAGCGCGGCGACATGCGCATCGACGCTCGGGTCATACACCAGATGGTCGAGCGGCGTGGCGAGCCGCGCGCCGCCGCCGCGCACCCGCTCCACCGCCTGCTCGATCGCCCGCTCGAAACTGCCCGCCGACTGCCGCGAAAACTCGATCTTCGCCGCGCCGGTGACGGTCTCCGCCGAGCCGACGTTGTCGGCGATCACGAGCGGCGTGCCGCACATCACCGACTCGACGCCGACGAGGCCAAACGGCTCGTACGCCGACGCGACCACGGTGAAATCGGCCGCCGCGAACAGCTTCTCGATCTCCTTGCAGTAGCCGACATAGCGGATCGTGTCGCTGGTCTTCGGCACGGGCCGGCCGGCCACCACGAGGCAAACCGGCAGCGTGGTCTGCGCAAAAAGCTCTTCCAGCAGCGGATAGCCTTTGCGTTCGTGACTGGTCGACGAGAACACGAAGATCACGCGGTCTTCCGGCAGATTGAAGTGGCGGCGCACCGCCGCACGCGCCGTGTCGGTCAGCGGCTGGAAGCGCGCCGTGTCGACCGGCGGATAAAGCACGTCGATGCGCTCGGCCGGCACTCCGTAAAAGCGCTGCAACTCGCGACTCATCAATTGCGAATGCGCAATGATCGAACGCGCATGCGTGTAGACGCGCCGCTCCAGCTCGATCTGCCACGCGTCGCTGCGTCGCGCGGCGCGGCCGGCGGCTTCCAGCGAGCCCGGATGAGTGCCGCCGCACAACGCGACGTCGGCATGGCTGGAGTGGTTGATCGAAAACACACAGGCGGGACGATGGCGTTTGAGCCTCTGCTTCAGACGCCAGTCGAACGCGAGGTTGCGCAGCTTGCGCGGCGCCCAGCGCACGTTCAGCGGCTGCGCGTCGATCCATGCCGCCTCGGGCAGCGCGCGATCGATTTCACGCGCGAACAGCGTGGGACGCAACCCCAGCCGATGCAAGCCGGCGATCACGTCACGCGTGTAGCGTTCGGCGCCCCCGCTATTCTTCAGCGCCTGGGCGGTCAGCGCGAGGTCGGTGAGCGGGCGGCGGTTCGGGTCGGACAAGGCGCGGTTCTCGATGAGGCGCACAGCGCGGCGCGGCGCCGCGTGTGCTGGTTGTTCGGAGCAGCGGCAATTGTAAAGGATGCCTCCCGGCGCACCCCGCACTCCGCACCCCGCACTCATCACGCAGCGCATGCGCCACCGATTAAAATCTAGCCCAATCGCAACCGCCCCGACCCTATGACCGATAGCCTGTCGCCCAACCCTTCGTCCGCAGCGCCGGCCGCCGAACGCCCGCTGGTCTCGATGCTCGTGATCGCCTACAACCAGGCCGGGCAGATCGGCGACGCCGTAAAAAGCGCGCTCGCGCAAACCTATCAACCGCTCGAAATCATCGTCTCGGACGACGCTTCCAGCGACGCCACCTTCGCCGCGATCGAAGCGGCGCTGGCGGGCTACAGCGGTCCGCATCGGGTGATCACGCGGCGCAATACGACCAATCAGGGCATCAGCGCGCATCTGTCGCAACTCGCGCAGTTGGCGCACGGCGAGCTGCTGTTCGTCGCGGCGGGTGACGACATGTCGGCGCCGACCCGTTGCGAGCGGGTGGTCGACTTCTGGCTCGCGCACGGACGCCGCCCTGACCTGATCGCCACCGACCTCGCCGACATGGACGAAACGGGCCAGGTTCACGAGCGGGTGAGCCCGACCGAGCTCGATACCTATCGCAGTTTCGACGACTGGCTGGCTGGGCGCCCATGGCTGATTGGCGCGGCGCACACATGGTCGCGGCGGCTGTTCGAGCGCTTCGGACCGATGCTGCCGGGCGCAGCGGCCGAAGACCAGGTGATGGTGCTGCGCGCGATCCTCGGAGGCGGTGCCGTCAGCCTGCGCGAGCCGCTGGTGCGTTACCGGCGCGGCGGCCTGTCGCGCAAACGCCGCTATGGCTCGGTGGACGAACTGGTGGCGCGGATGCGCCAAAGCAATCGGTATGGATTGGCGGAGCTCGCGCAGTTGCAGCGCGACGCCGAGATCGGCGGCGTGGGCGAGCGCATGCGTGCGGCGATGGCGCCCAAGCTCGCGCGTGAACAGTTCATCCACGCGATGTTCGAGGCCGGCAGTCTCGGCGAGCGTGCCGGCTTGCTGATACGCGGCGCCGGCGTGAAGCTCGGGCTACGCATCCGCATGTTTCTGTACGCGAGCTGTCCGGCGGTCTACGCGCCGGGCATCTGGCTCAAGCGCGTCGTGCGCAAAGAGCGCCGCTGACGACGACGCGCGTCGCGGTGTGCGTTGTGGCGTGCGTTGTGGCGTGCTTCGCGGCGTACGCTACGGCGTGCATCGCGGCGCACATCAAAGCGCGCGACGCGGCGCGCCGCGCCGCGGGCGCAGACGTCGCCAGAAGCTCGGCCGCTGCGCCTCGACGCCGAAGCTCAGCACGCTCCTGCGCAAGCGCCGCATCATCTTCACCGCGCGCACGAAGGTCTCGCCGGTGTAGCTGATCATCACGAACTCGAACGCACCGCGCCAGCTTTCGATGCCGCGTGAAAACGCGTGCATGTCGTCGCGTGCGGCGACCGGCAGCTCAGCCCCGAAACGCCACGCGAACAGGCGAATCTGATCCGCAATCCCTTCAATCTGCCGCCGTCTGCTGGCGCCGCGCCGCTGCGCCGCCTCCACGCTGAGCTCGCCGCGTTCGCCGCGCGCCTCGGCCGTGGGCCGTTCATTGGTCGCGCTCGCGCCAACCGCGTTGCTGTCGTGCTGACGATATTTGAGGTGCGGCGCCGCCACGTGACGAATCTCGCCAAATGACGCGACCACCATCGCCAGCCACCAGTCGTGCATCACGATGCCGGCGGGAAACGGCAGCGCGCGTTCGAGCGCGGCGCGGTTGACCAGCATTGCGCAGCCAGGCACGTGGTTGCTCAGCAGAAAATCGCGCAGACGCTCGGCGCGGCGCGACTTCGCTGTGATGTCGAACAACGATTTCGACAGCCGGCACAGCGTGGCGTCCACCAGTTCGACGTCGCAAAAAGCCAGCGCCGGCGTGGGCTTGCCCCGCTCGCTTTCAACGCGTTGCAGATCGCGCATCAGGTCGGTGACCTTCTCGGGCGCCCACACGTCGTCCTGATCCGCCAGCGCGATGTAGTCGCCGCGGCAGGCCGCCAATGCGCGCTCGAAGTTGCCGACGATGCCGAGCCGTTCGCCATCGCCCACCAGCCGCACCGGCACGCGCCCGGCGTAGGACGCAAGCAGTTCGGGCGTACCGTCGGTGGACGCGTCGTCGGAAACCACCACCTCGAGATTCGGCCAGCTTTGCGCTGCCAGCGAGGCCAGGAGCTCGGGCAGATAGGTGCGGCCGTTGTACGTCGCAAGCGCAATTGAAACCAGCGGCTTGCTGGGGTCGTAATCAAACATGAAAGCTCGGATCTCCGCGGCGCGGGATTGTGGCAGCCCGCCAGCATGCGTTTAGTGCGACAAAAGCGCAACAAAATGACTCTAAAACACAACACTGTCCGAAAATCCGGACCAGATGGGGAGTTGGCAAGCGGCGGTAAGGGAATCAGGCGCGCAGGCGCCAAATGATGTGCAAACCGCGCTCTGGCGGGGGCGGCAGCGGAGGCGACGGTGGGTCGGCAAGCGCGCAACGGCAGCGGCGACAGCGCCGTGAATCGACCATGCCAGAATGTGGGAAATAGCCCCCGATCAGTCGAGGGCTATCAGGAAACGAGTGAAACGACGTTCGCCCAGTGGCCGGGAGTCGGGCAAACGGGCCAGATCAGGCCGCGTCTTGCTGGAACTGGATGCGGTGCAGGTGCGCATACAGGCCGTCCTGCTTCAGCAGTTCGCGATGGCTGCCGCGCTCGACGATACGCCCTGCTTCCATCACCAGAATCCGGTCGGCGCGTTCGATCGTCGACAGGCGGTGCGCGATCACCAGCGTCGTGCGGCCCTTCATCAAGGTTTCCAGCGCGGCCTGCACGTGGCGCTCGGATTCGGAATCGAGCGCCGAGGTGGCTTCGTCGAGAATCAGGATCGGCGCGTCCTTGTAGATCGCGCGTGCAATCGCCAGACGCTGCCGCTGACCGCCCGACAGCATCATGCCGTTGTCGCCGACCAGCGTGTCGATGCCGTTCGGCATCGCTTCGACGGTGTCCCACAGATTGGCTGCACGCAACGCCGACCTGACCCGCACCGGGTCGGCCGTCTGGCCGTACGCGACGTTGTTGGCCACGGTGTCGTTGAACAGCACCACGTCCTGGCTCACCATCGCGATCTGGCTGCGCAGCGCGTGCAGGCCGTATTCCGGCAGCGCGACGCCGTCGACCAGAATCGCGCCGCCGGTCGGATCGAAAAAGCGTGGCAGCAGATTCACCAGCGTGGTCTTGCCGCTGCCCGACGGTCCCGCCAGCGCGACCATCTCACCCGGCGCGACCTTGAACGACACCTGATCGAGCGTGTGGCGATTGTGCGTGGCACTCGTGCCATAGGTGAACGAAACGTCGCGGAATTCCACTTCGCCACGCGCGCGCACGAGCGGCTTGCCACCGCCTTCCGGCTCGGACGGCTCGTCGATCAGGCCGAAGATCAGTTCGGCTGCGGTCATGCCGCGTTGCAGCGGCTGATTCACGTCCATCAGATGCTTGAGCGGCGAGATGATCAGCAGCATCGACGTGACGAACGCGACGAAGCCGCCGACCGTGGTCTGATCCGACGACGACTGCACCACCGCGATCGTGATCACGACGGCGAGCGCGATCGACGCGAGGAACTGCGTCAGCGGCTGCGCGAGGCCGCCGGAGACGGTCATGCGCATCGCGTAGCCGCGCAGGCGCTTGCTCATCGCGGTGAAGCGGTCGATTTCGTACTGCTCGCCGTTATGCACCTTGACGACCTTGTAGCCGCCCACCGTTTCTTCGACGATGTACGACAGTTCGTTGGTCAGCAGTTGATGCTCGCGGTTCAGGCGCCGCAACCGCCGGTTGATCTTGCCGACCAGCCAGCCGATGCCGGGCAGCAGCACCGCGACGATCAGCGTCAGACGCCAGTTCAGATAGAACAGGTAGCCGAGCAGGAAGATCACCGTCAGCGAATCGCGCACCAGCGTCACCATCACGCTCAGCAACACGTTGAGAATCTGGTTCACCTCGAAGACGATCGCATTGATCACCGTGCTCGCGGTTTCGCGCTGGAAGAACGCGACGCTCGTGTGGATCATGCGGTTGAACATCTTCAGCCGCAGCTCGAGCAGGATCTTGTTCGACACGTACGCGAGCAGATAGCCGGACGCATACTGCGACAAGCCGCGAATCAGCGCGAGGCTGATCACCGCGACCGGCACGAACCACTTGGCGTTGTCGCTGGCATGCGCGCCGAAGCCCTTGTCGAGCAGCGGTTTGAGCAACGCGGGGATGGCTGCGTCGGTGCTGGCGCTCACGGCCATCGCGATGATCGCGCCGACCACCACCCACAGCAGCGGCTTGACAAATGGCCAAAGGCGCCGGAAGACCACGGCTGGCGACGACGCCTCACCTGAACCGATGGGTTTGCTTAACGTTGGCTTCGCGCTCAAGGAATCCTCTGGAAATGCGGGACGGCAAGCACGCGACGCATGGAAGGGACGCCGCGTGGAACCTCAAAAGAGAGCATTGTAATCGGTTGGAGATGACGGTCGGCGCGCAGTAACCAGGTTCGATCGTGCGATGCGCGCGGGCAGGCTCGTGCGGGATCGTGCCGAAGGTGGCGGCTGGGCAACGGCAAGTGACGAGCAGCGTGGTCACGTATGGCTGGCTGCGATGATTTGTGATGCGCGTGATGCGCGTGATGTGCATGACGTGCGGCGAGCAAGGCTGTTTGCGTGACGGCTTGGTGTGGGGTCGGATGGGCTGTGTATACTTCACAACTCGCTTCACAACTCGCTCCACAACTCGCCTCGGAACTCGCTCGCGAGACTTGCTCGCAAGAGTCGCTCACGCCACCGGCTCGCCCGGCTTGCCCGGCGCTCTCGGCTCTCTCGGCTCGCTCCGACATTTGGCCCTCCACGCAACTCAGGTATGCAAGAAAACACCCTTGGCGTCGCCATCATCACCCGGAACGCGGCGGCGCGACTGGCCCAATGCCTGCAAGCCGTGGCCTTTGCCGATCAGATCGTGGTGATCGACGGCGGCAGCACCGATGGCACCGCCGACATCGCCCGCGCGCACGGGGCGCGCGTGATCGAACAAACCGACTGGCCCGGCTTCGGCCCGCAAAAGAACCGCGCGGCGGACGCGCTCGACACGAGCTGGATTCTGTCGATCGACGCCGACGAGATCGTCTCGCCGGAGCTGGCGTCGGCGATCCGCGCGGCGCTAGCCGCGCCCACCGCGCACGTGTATGCGGTGGACCGGCTATCGAGTTTTTGCGGTCACTGGATTCATCACAGCGGCTGGTATCCGGACTGGATTCCGCGCCTGTTCAAACGCGGCGCCGCACGTTTCTCCGACGATCTCGTCCACGAACGCCTCGTGTTCGACACGCCCGCGCAGCGCCTGACGGGCAAACTGATGCACTACTCGTACGAGGACTTCGAGGGCGTGTTGCGCAAGCTCGATGCGTATTCGACGGCCGGTGCCCAGCAACGCCACGCGGCGGGCCAGGGCGGCAGCTTTGGCAAGGCGCTCGGGCGCGGCGCCTGGGCGTTCGTGCGGACCTACCTGCTACGGCGCGGTTTTCTGGACGGCCGCGCCGGCTTCATGATCGCGGTGTTCAATGCGGAAACGGTGTACTACCGGTTCCTGAAGCTGGCGCGCATGGGCGATCCGCACATCCGCGATCAGTAGACGATCTCGATCGCGCTTCCCGCGAACTCGCCGCGCAGCGCGGCGAGCAGTTCGTCGGTCGGCTTCACGCGCCACGCGTCGCCCAGACGCATCTCGCCTTGCGCATTTGCGCTGCGATAGACCACCTGCACCGCCAGCCCGTTCGGAATCTGCACCGCCGGGCGCTGGCGGCCATTGTCGCCACCGCCATAGCCACCACCACCGCCACCACCATTGCGCCCGCCGCCGCGCGATGAGGCAGCCGGCACCGCAGCCGCCTGCGGCTCGTCTCTCGCCGCGCTATGCGCCTCCAGCACACGACGCAACGCCAGCGCGTCCGCGCTGCCGTTCATCTGCACTTTCACGGCTTCCGCGTAGCGGCAGCGCGCACGGCCCAGATCCATGACCGTGTCGACGGTGAAGCGAATGCCGCCCGTGAACGCGTCGTTGCGTGCCTGGCCTTGCACCACCAGCAGTTCGTCTTCCTTGAAGAATTGCTTGTGCGCCTCGAAGGTCTCGTTGAACACGGTCACTTCGCATTGGCCCGTGCCGTCGTCGAGCAGCGCGATCAGCATCTTGCCGCGCTGGGTCATCTGCGTGCGCAGCGACGCGATCACACCGGCGACCAGCTTGTCGCGCCCTTCCTTCAGATCGCCGATCTTCTGGCGCACAAAGCGGCGCACTTCATCCTTGTACGCGTCGAACAGATGCCCCGACAGATAGAAGCCGAGCGCGGCCTTCTCTTCCTGCAGCTTCTTCTTCTCAGGCCATTCCGGCTCGTCGATCAGTTCATGCCCTTGCGACGGCGCGTCGCCCATGTCGAACAGACCTGCCTGCAGCGCATTGGCGCTCGCCTGTTCGGCCGCCTCCATCGCGAGCGACACTGACGCGATCAGTTGCGCGCGATTCGCATGCAGCGTGTCGAACGCGCCGGCGCGGATCAATGCCTCAACCGTGCGACGATTGACGATGCGGCGGTCCACGCGATTGCAGAAATCGAAGATGTCGACGAACGGACCTTCTTCGCGTGCGCGCAGGATTTCTTCGATCGCATTCTGACCGCTGCCCTTGATCGCGCCAAGTCCGTAGCGGATCGTTTTCGAACGCTTGCCGTCGGCTTCGGCGACCGGCTCGAAGCGATACGCGGACAGGTTCACGTCCGGCGGCAACACGGCCATCTTGTTCGCGAGACAGTCTTCGAACAGGATCTTGACCTTGTCCGTGTCGTCCATCGCGAGCGACATATTTGCCGCCATGAATTCAGCCGGATGGTGCGCCTTGAGCCACGCGGTGTAGTACGCAAGCAGCGCATACGCGGCCGCATGCGACTTGTTGAAGCCGTAGCCCGCGAACTTCTCCATCAGGTCGAAGATTTCGTCGGCCTTCTCGCCGGTCAAGCCGTTCTTCGCGGCGCCCTGACGGAACAGCTCGCGATGCTCGGCCATTTCCTCGGCCTTCTTCTTACCCATTGCACGGCGCAGCAGGTCGGCGCCGCCCAGCGAATAGCCGCCGATGATCTGCGCCATCTGCATCACCTGCTCCTGATAGACCATGATGCCGTAGGTCTCTTGCAGGACAGGTTCGACGCGCGGGTCCGGATACTCGACCACTTCGCGGCCGTGCTTACGCGCGCAGAAGCTTGGGATCAGGTCCATCGGGCCCGGACGGTACAATGCGACCAGCGCGATGATGTCCTCGAAGCGGTCGGGCTGCGCGTCTTTCAGCATGCCCTGCATGCCGCGGCTTTCCAGCTGGAACACCGCGACGGTATTCGCTTTCTTCAGGATCGAGAACGACGCCGGGTCGTCGAGCGGCACCTGGCCGAGCGACCAGTCCTGCTTCGACGGATCGAGCCGGCGGATATAGCGCTCGGCCCAGTCGAGAATCGTCAGCGTGGTCAGACCCAGAAAGTCGAACTTCACGAGGCCGACGGCTTCGACGTCGTCCTTGTCGTACTGGCTGACGACGCCGCTTTCATCGCCCTGCGTGTACAGCGGACAGAAGTCGGTCAGCTTGCCGGGCGCGATCAGCACACCGCCCGCGTGCATGCCGACGTTACGCGTGAGGCCCTCCACGCGCTGCGCGAGTTCGAGCAGCTGATGCACCTCGTCTTCGTTGTCGAAACGCTCCTGCAAGAGCGGCTCTTCCTTCATCGCGTCGGCGATGGTGACGTGCTTGCCCGGCTTGAACGGAATCAGCTTGGCCACACCGTCCGTGAACATATAGCCGAGATCGAGCACCCGGCCGATGTCACGCACCGCCGCCTTCGCCGCCATCGTGCCGAAGGTGGCGATCTGCGACACGGCGTCGGCGCCGTATTTGTCCTTCACGTACTGGATCACGCGATCGCGGCCGTGCTGGCAGAAGTCGATGTCGAAGTCGGGCATCGACACCCGTTCCGGATTCAGAAAACGTTCGAACAGCAGGTTGTAGCGCAGCGGATCGAGGTCGGTCACACCCAGCGCGTACGCGACCAGCGAACCTGCCCCCGAGCCCCGCCCCGGCCCGACCGGCACGCCGTTGTTCTTTGCCCAGTTGATGAAGTCCGCCACGATCAGGAAGTAGCCCGGAAAGCCCATCTTGATGATCGTGCCGCACTCGAATTCGAGGCGCTGATAGTAGGTTTCGCGCTGCGCGGCGCGCTCGGCTTCGTCCGGGTATAGCTGCTCCAGACGCTTTTCGAGGCCCTCTTTCGACAGCTGCACGAGGTAGTCGTCGAGCGACATGCCGTCGGGCGTCGGGAACAGCGGCAGCTTCGGCTTGCCGAGTTCGAGCGTGAGGTTGCAGCGCTTCGCGATCTCGACCGAGTTGGCGAGCGCCGAAGGAATGTCGGCGAACAGCGCGGCCATGTCCTGCTGGGTGCGGAAATACTGCTCGGACGTAAAGCGCTTCGAGCGGCGCGGATTGGCGAGAATGTCGCCTTCCGAGATACACACGCGCGCTTCGTGCGCGGTGAAGTCGTCCGGCGTCATGAACTGCATCGGATGCGTGGCGACCACCGGCAATTTCAGCGCCGCCGCGAGCGCCACCGCCTGCTGCACGTACTGCTCGCCGCCCGGCAGGCCGCAACGTTGCAGCTCGATGTAAAAGCCACCCGGGAATACCTTCGCCCAGCGCAACGCATTGCGCTTCGCTGCTTCCTCGTTGCCGGCCGCGAGCGCGAGACCGACGTCGCCCTGCTGCGCCCCCGACAACGCGAGCAGCCCTTCGCCGAGACCCGATTCGAGCCAGCTCGCTTCGAGTTCCGCACGGCCGCGATACTGGTTCGTGAGCGACGCCTTGCTGAGCAGTTCGCACAGGTTCAAATAGCCGCGCCGGTCCTTGACCAGCAGCAGCAAGCGCGAGGGCTTGTCGCGGTCGTCCGGATTGGTGATCCAGACATCGCAGCCGGCAATGGGCTTGACTCCTTTGCCACGGGCTTCCTTGTAGAAACGGACGAGGCCGAACGCGTTGCCGAGATCGGTGAGGGCGAGCGCGCCCTGACCGTCTTTGGCCGCGGCCTTGACAATGTCGTCAAGACGCACGATGCCGTCGGCAATCGAAAATTCGGAGTGAACGCGGAGATGAACGAAGCGGGGATCTGACATGGGCGACATTGTAACTCCACCCATCCGCGGTGTTCAGGCCAAAACCGCCCGTTAGCCATTCGGCCTAAGATGCCCATGCGGCACTGCCGCGTGCGGGTGTAACCAGGCCGGCGCACGGTTGCGGCAAGCGCGCACACAGGGCCATGGTTCGGCAATTGCGCGAGGACCACGTGGCAACTAAGACACCCATGCGGCACCGCCGCGTGCGGGCGTAACCAGGTCGGCGCACGGTTGAGGCAAGCGCGCACGCAGGGCCATGGTTCGGCAATTGCGCGAGGACCACGTGGCAAGCATGCGGTAATCACGTGGCGAGTGCATGGCAACCACGTGGCGAGTGCATGGCAAATTCCCGGCAACTGCGCGGTGATCACACAGCAAGTCAGCGCACGATTTGAGCTAGCGCAAGCCGTTGGCCATTCGGCCGAGTCGGGGACAGCCCCGGGTTGAGGGATAATAGCGGATTCGCCCTATTCGACGTGGCCGCGACCCACGGCCTCGACGCGGCGGCGCATCGCGCCCCGCCTCTCGGCACGCCGGCCCGCGCCGGCCATTTTTTACCGCTGGACACACATGAGTATCGTCAATCTCGCCGCCTATCATTTCGCGACTATCGAAGACACTGCCGCATGGCGCCCGCTCGTCCTCGAGCGCTGCAACGCGCTCGGCCTGCGCGGCACCGTGCTGCTGGCGCCGGAAGGCATCAACCTGTTCGTCGCCGGCACGTGCGAAAACACCAACGCGTTCATCGACTACATCCGTCACGATGCCCTCTTCGAGGGCAAGTTCGCGAATCTGCAATTCAAGGAGAGCCTGTCGGACAAGCAGCCATTCACGCGCATGCTGGTCAAGCTCAAGCGTGAAATCATCACGATGAAGAAGCCGGCCATCCGTCCGGAACTCGGCCGCGCGCCGTTCGTCGACGCCCCGACGCTGAAGGGCTGGCTCGACCGCGGCCACGACGACGAGGGCCGCCCGGTCGTGATGCTCGACACGCGCAACGCGTTCGAAGTCGATGTCGGCACGTTCGACAACGCGCTCGACTACCGCATTACGAAGTTCAGCGAGTTTCCTGGCGTGATCGAGAACAACCGCGCCGATCTCGAAGGCAAGACCGTCGTATCGTTCTGCACCGGCGGGATTCGCTGCGAGAAGGCCGCGATTCACATGAAGGACGTCGGCATCGAGAACGTGTATCAGCTCGAAGGTGGCATCCTGAAATACTTCGAGGAAGTGGGCGGCGCGCATTACCACGGCGACTGCTTCGTGTTCGACTACCGCACCGCGCTAAATCCAAATCTGGAGCCCACCGCGACCGCACAATGCTTTGGCTGCCGCGCAGTGGTCACGCCCGAAGAGCAACAATCGCCGCTGTACGTGGCGGGTAAAACATGCCCCGCCTGCCATCCGGACAGCAAGGCTGCGCACGCCGCGTAATGGCGTCGCACGGCAGGCGCCTGAGCGAAGCAACCTCGCCCACCCAATCATGACGTATCGCGGACGCTTTGCGCCGTCGCCGACCGGGCCGCTGCACTTTGGCTCGCTGACCAGTGCGCTGGCAAGCTGGCTCGACGCCCGCGCGCATCGTGGCGCGTGGCTCGTGCGCATCGAAGACATCGACGGACCGCGCACCGTGCCGGGCGCGGCCGAAGATATCCTCGCCACCCTCGAACGCTTCGGCATGCACGCCGACGAAGCACCGGTCTGGCAAAGCCGGCGCACCGCGCGCTACGAGCAGGCGCTGGAGCAATTGAAGTCTACCGGCCTCCTCTATCCATGCGGCTGCACGCGCAAGGAAATCGCCGATTCGCTGCTGCATGCGCATGCGCGCAACACCACCCTCGCCTATCCCGGCACGTGCCGCTCGGGCCTGCACGGCAAACCGGCGCGCGCATGGCGCCTGCGCGTGCCCGACGGCGCTGCCGCCGTGATCACCTTCGAGGATCGCTGGCAGCGCGAACAGACGCAGAATCTCGCCACCGAGGTCGGCGATTTCGTGCTGCGGCGCGCGGATAACCAATGGGCATATCAACTGGCGGTAGTGGTTGACGATGCGGACGCGGGCATCACGCACATTGTGCGTGGTGCGGACCTGATGGACTCGACGGCGCGGCAGATTTATCTGCAACGCTGTCTTGGCGTGCCGACGCCTTGCTATTTACATGTGCCCGTCGTAACGAACGAACGGGGCGAAAAGCTGAGCAAGCAGAACGGCGCCACCGCGCTCGACAGCGATCGGCCACTGGAAGCGTTGAGCGCCGCGGCGCGGCATCTGGGACTGGACCTGGGCGGCAGCACGCCTACGACACTAGACGGCTTCTATGGCGCCGCCACCGCGGCGTGGGCAAGGCGGATGGGTGCGAGGGTGTGACAGCGAGCTCAGCCATTGAGGCTGCGAAGCCTTCGAGAACCTGCAAAGCGTTCAGGACGCCGCATGTTTCAAAATCTCGCCGCCGACTGACATCACGACGATGAGGTCGACTTCCTCGGCATTCCGAAGCCGCCGAGCAACGCCGCCAACGGCTGCCGGGAACCCGGCTTCTGCGGCGCAGGCGCGGCAGCCGCGTTCTCCTCGACCTTGCGCATGGACGCCGGCGAAGGCTCATACGGCTTCAGGAAGAAGTCATCCACCGGCTGCGCGCGATGATGATGCGGCCGATCGAACGAACCCGACGACGCGCCCGAGCGCCGGCGAGCGCCCCGCTCGTCACGCCCGTCGCTACGCTCACGGCGCGGCGCGCGCTCTTCATGTCGATGCCGCACCGGCGCATCGACGCTCATGCGTTCCACATCCAGCGGACGCTTGATCAGCTTCTCGATATCGGCCAGTTGCTTGCGCTCGTTCGGGCTGCACAGTGACAACGCATCGCCCGATGCGCCCGCGCGGCCGGTACGGCCAATCCGATGCACGTAGTCTTCCGCGTTGAACGGCAGGTCGAAGTTGATCACCGCGGGCAGCTCGACGATGTCGAGACCGCGGGCGGCGACATCGGTCGCCACCAGCGCTTCGATCTCGCCGCGCTTGAACGCGTCGAGCGCCTGCATCCGCTCGTTCTGCGTGCGGTCGCCGTGAATCGCGGTCGCCACCACGCCATCGCGTTCGAGGCTGCGCGCAAGGCGGCTCGCGCCGATCTTGCTGTTGCAGAACACGATCACCTGCTTGAGGCTGCGCTCGCGGATCAGTTGCACGACCGCGCCGGTCTTGTCGCCTTCAGCGACTTCATAGACGATCTGCGTCACGTTGGTCGCGGTCGAATTGCTGCGCGCGACTTCGATGGTCTGCGGGTTGCGCAGATACGTCGCCGCGAGCTTCTTGATTTCGCCCGAGAAGGTGGCCGAGAACAGCAGCGTCTGACGTTCTTTCGGCAGCAGGTTCAGGATGCGCTGCAGATCCGGCAGGAAGCCCATGTCGAGCATCCGGTCGGCTTCATCGAGCACGAGCATCTGCACCTGGCCGAGGTTGGCGGTTTTCTGTTGCACATGATCGAGCAGACGGCCCGGCGTGGCGATCAGGATTTCGACGCCGCGGCGCAGTTGCTCGGACTGCGGATTCATGTCCACGCCGCCGAACACCACGGCGCTGCGCAGCGCCGTGTGCTTCGCATACGACTGCACGTTGGCGGCGACCTGGTCAGCCAGTTCGCGGGTCGGCGTGAGGATCAGCGCGCGCACCGGATGGCGGGCGGGCGAGGCGCTCGTGCTGGCCTGCGGCAGCAGCCGCTGGATGATCGGCAGCGAAAAGCTCGCGGTCTTGCCGGTGCCGGTCTGCGCAGCGCCCATCACGTCACGGCCGGCCAGCACGACGGGAATCGCCTGCGCCTGGATCGGCGTGGGCGTGGTGTAGCCCGATTCCTTGACGGCTTTCAGGATGTCGGGCGCGAGGCCGAATTGATCAAAAGTCGCAGTGCTGGGCATGACGGCTGTGTCGGACATGGTGGCTTTCGCTAAAAATGCGCTTGGCGCGGTGCGCGCGGCAGCGGTCGCAACCGCAGAGAGCATCAGGATGAAGGCGGAGCCACGGCGTTGCGCACAGGACCCGTCGGTACGACTGGAAAAACTGCGGCCGGCTCCGGCCGACGGAAACACCCGCCGGAAAGGGCGGTATTGTAGCACTTCAGCGAAAACACTCATGGCGCGTGCGGCGCCTTTCTGCTTACGGCGGCACAAGGCCGCCGCCGGCCGCGCCGCGTCACCACGTCTCGCGCATCACCATCAAGCGCAACTCGGTCATATCCTCGATCGCGTAGCGCACGCCTTCGCGCCCCAGTCCCGAGTCTTTCACGCCACCATACGGCATGTTGTCGACCCGGAACGACGGCACGTCGTTGATCACCACGCCGCCCACTTCGAGCGCATCCCAAGCGCGATGCGCATGGGCGAGCGAATCGGTGAACACGCCCGCCTGCAGACCGAAGTCGCTGTCGTTGACCGCCTCGAGCGCGGCCTCGAAATCGTCGAAACGCTCAAGGATCGCGACCGGCCCGAACGCTTCCTTGCGGTACAGATCGGTGTCGCGCTGCACGCCTTCGAGCAGCGTGGCCTCGAACATCGCACCGTCGACCTTGCCGCCCGCAACGATTTTCGCGCCCGCCTGCACCGCGCTCTCCATCCAGCCGGCGAGCCGTTTGGATTCCGACTCGGAGATCATCGGCCCGACAAAGGTCTTTTCGTCTTTCGGATCGCCCATCACGAGCGACTTCGTTTTCGCGATCAGCTTCTCGCGCAACGCATCATAGACCTGCGCATGCACCAGAATCCGCTGCACGCCGATGCAACTCTGCCCCGACTGATAGAACGCGCCGAACGCGAGCCGCTCGACCACATAGTCGAGCTTGTCGCCCTGATCGCCGTCGACGATTGCGGCCGCGTTGCCGCCCAGCTCCAGAATCACTTTCTTCTTGCCGGCCTTCCTCTTCAGCTCCCAGCCCACCGCCGGCGAGCCGGTGAACGACAGCAGCTTGAAGCGTTCGTCGGTGGTGAACAGATCGGCGCCGTCGCGATGGGCGGGAAGAATCGAGAACGCGCCTTTCGGCAAATCGGTTTCCGCGAGGATTTCGCCCATGATCAGCGCGCCGACCGGCGTGCGGCTCGCCGGCTTCAGCACGAACGGCACGCCCGCGGCGATGGCGGGCGCAACTTTGTGCGCGGTCAGGTTCAGCGGGAAATTGAACGGCGAGATGAACGAGCATGGCCCGATCGGCACGCGCTTCACATAGGCGTGATAGCCCCTCGCACGCGGCGAAATTTCCAGATTGACGATCTCGCCGTCGATGCGCACGCTCTCTTCGGCGGCCACCTTGAACGTGTCGATCAGGCGCGTGACTTCACCTTTCGAATCGTTGATCGGCTTGCCGGCTTCGATACACAGCGCGAGCGCCAGTTCGTCGTAACGCTCGCGAAAACGCTTCACGCAGTGCTCGAGCACGGCCTGGCGCTTGAACGGCGGGAACTCGCGCAACGCGGGCATGGCGTCGACCGCGTAACCGATCGCCTTGTCGATCGTGGGTGCGTCGGCCATCGCCACGCGGGTCGCCACCGCGCCGCTGAATTTGTCGGTCACTTCGAGATCGGTATTGGCGGCCACCGCTTCGTTCGCGAGGTAGTACGGGTAAGTCTCGTTCAACATGACGCGTTCTCCTTGATCCGATGCCTGACAGTTGCAGCGTGGCATGACAGCGCAACCAGCAAGAGCCATAAACCGGCCAAATCCCGGCCATATCCCGGCCATATCCCGGCCATATCCCGGCCATACCCCGCCGGCGTGTGCGCGTTCATTCCCGAACGCCGCCCGCATACGCTTCAGACGGCGCTCACAGTTGCGCCGACAGCCGCTTGATCTCGCGATTCAGCACGCGCTCGTTGTCCGAATAGTCGATCGGCACGTCGATCACGTGCACGCCGGGTGTCACGAAACATTCACGCAGCAACGGCGCGAACTCCGCCGCCGATTCGATCCGATGCCCCTTCGCGCCGTAGCTCTGAGCGTAGGCGACGAAATCCGGATTGGCGAGCGTCATGCCGTAGTCCGGGAAGTTCATGTTCTCCTGTTTCCAGCGGATCATGCCGAACGCGTCGTCGCGCAAAATCAGGATCACCAAGTCCAGCTTCAGCCGCACCGCCGTTTCCAGCTCCTGCGAATTCATCATGAAGCCGCCGTCGCCGCACACGGCGATCACCTTGCGGTCCGGGTGCACGATCCTGGTGGCGATCGCCGAAGGCAGGCCCGCGCCCATCGACGCCAGCGCGTTGTCGAGCAGCAGCGAATTCGGTTCATGCGCGCGGTAATAGCGGGCGAACCAGATCTTGTACATGCCGTTGTCCAGACACACGATGCCGTCCGCCGGCGTGGTCTCGTAGACGTCGTTGACGATCCGCACCGGGTACATCGGAAAGCGGTCGTCGTGCTGGCCCTTGACCAGATGCGCCTCGAAATGCTCCTTGATCTCCTTGAAGCGGGTGAAGTCCCAATGCTCCTGGCGCGCCTTGAGACGTTCCTTCAACTGCCACACCGCGTTGGCGATATCGCCGACCACTTCGATCTGCGGGAAATACACCGTGTCGACTTCCGCGCCGAGAAAATTGACGTGAATCACCGTCTTCTCGCTCGCGTCGCCGCTGCGCATGAAGAACGGCGGTTTCTCGATCACGTCGTGACCGACATTGATGATGCAGTCCGCATGGTCGATCGCGCGGTGCACGAAGTCGCCGTCGGACAGCGTCGCGTTGCCGAGCCACATCGGATGCGATTCGTCGATCACGCCCTTGCCCATCTGGGTCGTGAAGAACGGAATGCCGATCTGGTCGACGAACTCGCGCAGCATTTTGGTGGTGGTCTTGCGATTGCCGCCCGCGCCGATCATCAGCAACGGATGCCTGGCGCCGGTGATCGCCTCTACTGCGCGCGCCACCGCTTTTTCCTCGGCGACCGGACGGCGGCTGTAGCTCTTCGGAATCGGCTTGCCGTCGCCCTCTTCATGCGCGACGTCCTCGGGCAATTCGAGGTGCGTGGCGCCGGGCCGCTCCTCTTCGGCCTGCCGGACCGCCTCGCGCACCGCCGCCGGAATATTGGCGATCGACACGATTTGCCGCGTGTACTTGGTGAGCGGCTCCATCATCCGCACCACGTCGACGATCTGGAAATGGCCCTGCTTGCTCGATTTGATCGGCTTTTGCCCGGTGACCATCAGCATCGGCATGCCGCCTAGCTGCGCATATGCCGCGGCGGTCACGAAGTTGGTTGCGCCGGGGCCGAGCGTGGCCAGACATACGCCGGTGCGGCCAGTGAGACGCCCATATGTGGCGGCCATGAAGCCGGCCGCCTGCTCGTGCCGCGTGAGGATCAGACGAATTTTCGAGCGGCGCAGCGATTCGAGCAGATCGAGATTTTCTTCACCGGGGATGCCGAACACGTACTCGACACCTTCGGCTTCCAGCGACTTGACGAACAGGTCCGATGCTTTCATTGAGGGTCTCGCTTGATGATACGGACACGGGCCATGAGCCCAACCGTGAGAGTCCGGAAACGGACGAGCAAAGACGACGACGCGCCGCGCGGGCCGCGCGCCGCATGGCATGACGGTATGGCGAGTGCCATGCCGGACAGCTTACTACTCGAACGGAAACGGTGCGCGCACGAAGGCAATGCCACGCGGTTGAGGGGTGCCGAAAAAGCCTCGCGGGCTGGACGTGTCCGATGTCCTTAGGAACGAAGAGCGACGGGACGAACCCGGCGAATGCGGCAAGCGGAGGCACCACAGCACAGGCTGCCGCCGCGAGCCTGGTCCATCGAACCACTGAATTTGCACATTGAATCTGCAAGACAGCTGCGCTATAGGCGAGTGCAATTCATCTGGTTCAGTGGACTAGCGAATGACAGCGATGCAGTCGGACAGTATCGGTGGCGCGTTTTCGCCTTTCGTCGCGTCGTACAGGTTGGCGCGCGGACCCTTGGTCCACCACGTGTAGTTGCCGGCCTGATATTTGACACCGGACGCCGCGATCGTATTGACGAACAGCAGTTGTTTGCCCTTCACCGGCACCAGCGCGAAACTTTGGCCGTTCGCGGCGTTCCAGTAGGTGACCTGGAGGATCTTGCCGGTCGCGCACGTGTATTTGTGCGTCTGGCGATTTTTGGTATCTATCTGCGAGATTTCCAATGGCGCGGCCGATGCACTGCCGCCAGCCGCCGCGAGAAACGTCACAGTGATGGTTGCAACGAGCCATGTCTTCATTGGATGCCTCGATCGTGGTTGCGTATCAGACACGGACAGAGAAACATGGCCGGCTCAGCCGGTATGGCGCTTCATGTTGCGTGACGCGATGCAACCGCTACGTGAAACGGCGCGGCCGCGTGGCACGCTGATCGGCCGATCAGGGATCGATTGCCGCGGCGCACGCATCGGTTGGCGCGGCGGCGACGTGCCCGACCACCGGCACGATCTTCAGACCAGCCGAAGCAACCCGGCACGGCGCGGCCGCGAGGCCGCATCCCGACATCACGGCACACAGCGCGAACAGCACGCCGAGTGCGCCGAGACGGCCAATCATGCCGGGCCGCGTGGTCCGGCGCGCTTCAAGCGCCATACTTACCTCTATTCCGATGAGCTCGACGAGCTTCCATCATTCAGATTGCGCGGGCGGCCAGCCTGGCGAGCACGCGGGTGGTGGGTCGTGGGTCGGCCCGCGGCGGCGAGTCCGGGCGCTCGCCGTTGCCTGCTTCGTCTTTACCCCGGCTTTTACTCGGCTTTTACTCGGCTTTTCCGTGGCCTGTGCCTGGCCTGTGCCTGGCCTGTGCCTGACCTTTTACCTGGCCCGTGCCTGGCCCTTTGCCTTGCCTCTATCTGCCCGACACCGGCCGCACCGCCGCCGCTGCCTGCTTTGCGCGCGAGCGCGCTTCGTCGAGGTTCGCACCGGTAGCCAGCGCCACACCCATGCGGCGCTTGACGAAACTCTCCGGCTTGCCGAACAGGCGCAGATCCGCATTGGGCACCGCCAACGCCGCCGCGACGCCTTCGAACGCAATGCCGGCCTCGTCCCGGCCGCCGTAGATCACCGCCGACGCGCCCGGCGCCCGCAGCGACGTATCCACCGGCAAGCCGAGGATCGCACGCGCATGCAATTCGAATTCCGAGAAGCGTTGCGAGCACAGCGTGACGAGCCCCGTGTCGTGCGGACGTGGGCTCACTTCCGAGAACCACACGTCATCGCCGCGCACGAAAAGCTCCACGCCGAACAGGCCGCGGCCGCCGAGCGCCGCCGTCACCTGGTGTGCCACGTCGCGCGAGCGCTCCAGCGCGAGCGGGCTCATCGGCTGCGGCTGCCACGATTCGACATAGTCGCCCGCCACCTGCAGGTGGCCGATCGGGTCGCAGAAGTACGTGCTGACCGCGCCGCTTGCCGGGTCGATGGCGCGCACCGTCAACTGCGTGATCTCGTATTCGAAGTCGATAAAGCCTTCGACGATCACACGGCCGTGATTCACACGCCCGCCCGCCAGCGCGTACTGCCACGCCGGTTCGGCGTCGGCCTCGCTCCTGAGCACCGACTGCCCCTTGCCCGACGACGACATCACCGGCTTCACCACGCACGGATAGCCGACCTTGGCGATGCCGGCGCGCAGCTCGTCGAGCGAATCGGCGAACGCGTACGGCGAGGTCGGCAAGCCGAGCTCTTCCGCGGCGAGACGGCGGATGCCCTCACGATTCATCGTCAGCTGCGTGGCGCGCGCGGTCGGGATCACTTCGGCGAGAGCGTCGGTTTCGATCGCCGCAAGCGCGTCGGTGGCGATCGCCTCGATCTCGGGGACGATCAGATGCGGGCGCTCCTGTTCGACCAGCGCGCGCAGCGCGGCGCGGTCGGTCATGTCGATCACGTGCGCGCGATGCGCGACCTGGTGGCCCGGTGCGTTCGGATAACGGTCGACGGCGATCACTTCGACGCCCAGACGTTGCAGCGCGATGATCACTTCCTTGCCGAGTTCGCCGGCGCCGAGCAGCATGACGCGCGTAGCTGATTCAGAAAGCGGCGTGCCGATCCGTTGGCCGATCTGCATGAGGTCTCCAGATAAAAGTCGGGGATGAGGGTGGGATTGGTCAGGCCACGATGTTAACATGCGGGCCCTTCGCCGCGCGTTGCTCGCGGCGGCCACATTTCGATCTCCCGGTTCGTGCGCGAGGGGCGTGAAGGGCATGAAGGACGCAAGCGGGGGCAACGGCAGCGCACATGCGTGCCGCCGCGACTCACCGAAGCATCCGCGCGCCGTTGCGCTCGCGTGCGGCAAGCTTAGTGCGTTACCCTTACGCCTTCGCCAGTTTGAAGAGGAACGACGCCATGCTCCAAAGCTCCTCCGCGCGACGTGTTGCGCGTTTCACCCCACGCGCTCGCGCAGCCATCGTCGCGTGGAGCGTCGCCGCGCTGCTGAGCGCCTGTGCGATGCCGAAACATCCGGACGCGCAAGCCGCGCCGCCCGATCCGTTCAACCCCGCCGCCGCGCAGCTGCTCGACGACACCAGTTGGGTGCTGAGCTCGTGGAAACTGGCCGACGGCACCGCGCGTGCGATACCTTCCGCGGACCAGGGCGAGCCGATCACGCTCACCCTTTCCACGCAAACCGGCCAGCGCCACGCCAGCGGCTTTTCCGGCTGCAACCGCTTCATGGGTTCGTACGCGCTGAAGGAGGGCAAGCTGAGCTTCGGGCCGCTGGCCGGCACGCGCATGGCGTGCGCGTCGCCGGGCGGCAAGATCGAAGGCGCGTTTCTCGACGCGCTGACGCGCATCGACCGCACCGGCGTGCAGATGCGCGCACCGCAACAGATGCAACTGCTGCTCGATAACGGCGACACGCTCACCTTCGAGCGCAGCACGAAGTGAGCGGCCCGCGAACCGATCGGCGGGTTGCCGAATCAGCGTGGTGCTGACGCGCGTGGGTGATGTGCCAGGTGATGTGCCGGATGGCGAACCGGCCGGCGCATCGTCGATGCCGGCGCGGCCATGCTCGCAACGATGCGACCGGTCGGCGAGGTCGCACCAGTCGGCTCGCGGTGCGCGGACCGTCACGGCAGCCACTGTCTTTTACTCATCGCGGGCCGCGCGCCGGTCTGCTTTTCCATCTGACGCAAGCATACTTGCGTCAGCCTTCGAAGCCCCGGGCTTCGCCGGTTTAAACTCGACGGATTGCGTTGTCGCGCGTCCATCATTCGTTGATGTCTAGTATGCACACGGTAGTCTTCGGCTGGTTCGGCGGGTCAGCCATCTGGTTCATTCCTCTGTTGTGGCGCCTCGTGAAGTCGGTGCTGCCGGGCGGCGCAGGCTTGCGCGGGCCTGGCACGATCCGCCTTTGGCTGGGCTTCGTCTGCGTCATGGTGGCGAGCTGCACGCTGGAGGCGTCGCTGCCCGGCGTGGTGGGGGTCAATGGTCTGGGCCATGCACTGGCCGCTGGCTTCGGTCATCTGTTCGGCCATATCGGCACGCCACTCGCGGCGCTCGCGCTGCTCGCGATCAGCCTGCCTTGGCTGCTCGACTTCCGCTGGCGCGAGTTCGTCGCGTGGGCGGACGGTGCGTTCGGTCTCGGGCTGTCGCGCGGTTTGGCCAAACGCGACGAGCAAGCGCGCCGCCATCGCAGCGTCGATGACAGCTTGCCGCCGCGCATTGCGTCGACCACCAACACGATGGCGCCCAAAAGCAATGGCCGCTATGCGCGTCCGACGGTTTGGCGGCCGCCGGCGAATGGGCGCGGCGCGGCTGCTGCTGGCGCGGCTGGCGTGGCGGCGGCCAAGGACGCGGCAGCGCACGGCGCGCGCTCGAGCTGGCGCACCGGCGCGGCAACACCGCGCCGCCAGCCGGCGCAGATCGAGCCAGTGCTGCGTACGGGCGCAGCGATACCACCGCGCCAGGCGTCGATGCAAACCCACGGGCTGAATGCGGACCGGTCGGCCTTCACACCGACCGAGCCGGTTGCGCCGGCTGGGTGGTTGCGTGGGACGGCACCGCGCACGGGGACATCGGCGGGGGGCTCTGCGGTAGGATCGCAGGCGAGCTCTGCGGTGGGTTCCGCGGCGGGTTCCGCGGTGGGTTCCGCGGCGGGTTCCGCGGCGGGCTCCGCAGTGGGTTCCGCGGCGGGCTCCGCAGTGGGTTCCGCGGCGGGTTCCGCAGTGGGCTCCGCGGCAAGCACTCGCGCACCGGCTGCAGTGGGTGCTGTGGCTCGCGATGCCGCGTCGCGGGTCGGCCGCCGGTCGGCCGGCGAGCAACGGCCCGCGGGATCGCCGGGTGCCGGCGCGGGTATGGCGGTGACGGCGGCGGGGGTGACCGCTGCTGCCGTGGCACGCGCGAGCCGTGCGCCGACGATGCAGCAACCAGCAGGCGCTGCGGCTCCCGTCAACCAGGTCGCGGCGCCCCGCCCCCTGCCCCCGGCCGCTCCGCTCGGGAACGGCGAGACGCCGTGGTCAGACGCGCGTCGCCCGGCACCAGCCTACACGCGGCCGATGCCGGCCGTGCCGAAAGTCGCGCCGCCCGCCAGCGTCCAGGAAACGCTTCGCAGCATCGCGGAAAACGCCGCGCGCTGGACCGATCTGGCCGGTGTGAGCCTCGCGCGCAGCACCGGCACGGACGGCGCGAAAGTCGCGGCAGCGACGCATGCCGCGCCATCGGTCGGGTTCGAGCAATCTGGCGTCGATGCGCGGCAGGTCGGCGAGGTCGAGGCGGCTGCGTTGGCGGGCGCACATGAGCCATTGCGGGAGGTCGTCGAGAGTCCGTCGGCGGAGTCGTTTGCGCAGCCGGCGGTCGACACTGTGCCGATGGAACCGACGCGGGTCGGCGACGTTGACGTACTCGACGCGCCGCCGGTTGATGCCGGCAGCGAGCCCGTCGTGCAATGGCCGATCGAACCGCCGATCATTCATGCGCCGTTGACGCCTGCGCCTGCGTCGATGGCACCGGCAATGGCAACTCTGGCTGAGGGTGAGGCTGCAGCGATAGCTGTTACGGCCGTACCCGCTGCGGTTGTACCCGCTGCATTTGTGCGTGACGGATCGGTGGATGCAGGTTCTGCACTGGCTGACACTGCATCCGTCGCATCCGCGCCTGCTGAGCCTTCATCGGCTGCCGCTGCGCCGGCACCTGCCGCGTCTGCACCGCATCGCATAGCGCCGATCGCCACTCCCACGACGTTCCAGGTCTTCGCGGCCCAATTGCAATCAACCGACGACCAACCGGACGAGCAAGCGGACGACCAAGCGCACGAGCAAGCGGACGACCAAGCGCACGACCAAGCGGACGAGCAAGAATTCGAGGATAGCCCGGCACAATCGGCGGCCCAGATCGACAGCCTTGCGCACTCGAGCGCCGAGTTCGCGCGACCTGTCCATGAGCCGGTGGAGAAGTCTTCACATGTCAACGCGACGACGCTCGTTGTGCCCGCGAATGCGGCCGCGCCTGCGCACCGCGAAGAAGTCGCGGCGGTCATTGAGCCACCGGTCTTCACCGCTCCGACGCTGCGGCCTACCCCACCAATAGCAGAAGTCGTCATCGACAAGCCGCTCGTGCCTTGGGAAGCCAAACTCGGCGCCGCCGCGACGCCGCAAAGCATCGCGCCGCGAGCATCAGACGCATCAAATGCATCAAATGCATCAAATGCATCAAATGCATCAAATGCATCAAATGCATCGAGCGTATCGGACGCATCGAGCGTATCGGACGTATCAAACGCATCAAACGCATCAAACGCATCAAACGCATCGAACGCATCGAACGTAGCTCACCTCCCGGGTTTCGCGGTTCAGGCCGCGCCGTCGTCACCGGTCGCCCGCGTCGAACAAGGCATCGGCGTCGAAGCACCCGCCAATGCAATCGCCAGTCAGCCCGCCGACGAATACGCCAGCGAGGCGTCCATCGCATCAACAACACTCGTGACACCGGCCACATCGCCCGTGCCGACCTCACCGGCCACACCAGCCCTCCCCGCCAGCGTCGCATCGCCCACCCAGCCCACCCAGCCCGCCGACGAGCCGCTTGCGCAGCCCGCCGTCCAACGTCCTCCGCTGCGCGGCCACGCCCCGGCCAATGGCTTCGAATTCCATGCGCCCGCAGCGTCGATGGTCGAATTGCCGACGCTTGATCTGCTCGCGCGTGCGGACACGGACGTCGAACCGGTCTCCGAGGAAAAGCTCATCGAAACCGGCCTGCTGATCGAGCAGCGTCTGCAGGAATTCAAGGTGCCCGTCACCGTGGTCGGCGCGTCGGCTGGTCCGGTCATCACGCGCTTCGAAGTCGAGCCTGCCCTCGGCGTGCGCGGCAGTCAGATCGTCGGGCTGATGAAGGACCTGTCGCGCGGCCTCGGTCTCACGTCGATCCGCGTAGTTGAAACGATTCCCGGCAAGACCTGCATGGGCCTCGAATTGCCGAACGCCAGGCGGCAGACGATCCGCTTGTCCGAAATCCTCGAAGCGAGCGTCTACCAGAACTCGTCTTCGCAACTGACGCTGGCGATGGGCAAGGACATCACCGGCCACCCGGTGGTCGCCGATCTGGCGAAGGCGCCGCACATGCTGGTCGCGGGCACGACCGGGTCGGGCAAGTCGGTCGCGATCAACGCGATGATCTGCTCACTGCTCTTCAAGGCAACGCCCGAAGAAGTGCGCCTCATCATGATCGACCCGAAGATGCTCGAGCTTTCGGTGTACGAAGGGATTCCGCATCTGCTCGCGCCGGTCGTCACCGACATGAAGCTCGCGGCCAACGCGCTGAACTGGTGTGTCGGCGAAATGGAAAAGCGCTACCGCCTGATGTCGGCGGTCGGCGTGCGCAACCTCGCCGGCTTCAACCAGAAAATCCGCGACACCGAAGCGAAGGGCAAGAAGCTCGGCAACCCGTTCTCGCTGACGCCCGAAGCGCCCGAGCCGCTCGCGCCGCTGCCGCTGATCGTGGTCGTGATCGACGAGCTGGCCGACCTGATGATGGTCGCGGGCAAGAAGATCGAAGAGCTGATCGCGCGGCTCGCGCAGAAGGCGCGCGCCGCGGGCATCCATCTGATCCTCGCGACGCAGCGGCCGTCCGTTGATGTGATCACCGGCCTCATCAAGGCGAACATTCCGACCCGCGTCGCGTTCCAGGTGTCGTCGAAGATCGATTCGCGCACGATCCTCGATCAGATGGGCGCCGAGTCGCTGCTCGGCCAGGGCGACATGCTGTTCCTGCCGCCGGGCACGGGCTACCCGCAGCGGGTGCACGGCGCGTTCGTCGCCGACGAGGAAGTGCATGCGATCGTCGAGTATCTGAAGCAGTTCGGCGAGCCGCAATACGAGGAAGGCATTCTGGACGGCCCGGCCACCGACGGCGGCGCGGCGCAGGACCTGTTCGGCGAAGCGCCGGATGCGGAAGCCGATCCGCTCTACGACGAAGCCGTCGCCTTCGTGGTGCGCACGCGGCGCGCGTCGATCTCGTCGGTGCAGCGGCAGTTGCGCATCGGCTATAACCGCGCGGCGCGCCTCGTCGAGCAGATGGAAACGGCGGGACTCGTGTCGGCGATGAGCATCAACGGCAGCCGCGAAGTGCTCGCGCCAGGGCCGGCGGAATAACGGCCGGCGCAAGCCGTTTTTTGATCCGGCCGGCGCGTGCCACTCACGTGCCGGCTCATCGCTCACGACGGCGACACCAGCTTGAAATCCGCCGGCGAGCCGAGCTCGAACTGTTGCCTCGGCGTCGGATCGAGCAGCCCGCTCTGCTGATCGCGCTTGAACACGTACACGGTATCGCTGTTCTGATTGCCGACGATCAACCAGTTGCCGCTCGGGTCGATCGCGAATTCGCGCGGCGACTTGCCGAGACTCGATTGATGCCCGATCTTCTTCAGCCGCCCATTGGCGGGATCGACCGAGAAAATCACGATCTCGTTCGCGTCGCCGCGATTGGACGCGTACACGAAGCGTCCGTCAGGCGACAGATGGATCGCCGCGGCGGCGACCGCCCCCTTGAAACCAGGCTGCGTCATTGACAGCGTTTGCACCAGCTTGAGCTGGCCGTCGTGGTAGTCGAACGTGCTGACCGTGGCGGCCAGTTCGCTCGTCAGATAGGCATGCTTGCCATCCGCGCCGAAGATCAGATGGCGTGGTCCCGTGCCCGCTTTCTGCTGGCTGTAGCCCGAATCGCCCGAATCGGTCGGCGTGACCGGACCGCGGTTGTCGCCGGGTGTGTAGCGGTACGCGTACAGCTTGTCGGCGCCCAGGTCCTGCGCGAACAGATAGCGGCCGTCCGGCGAGAACACGGTGGAGTGAATGTGCGAGCTGTCCTGGCGCCCCTTCACCGGACCACCGCCCTCGCGATGCACGGTGAGCACCGACGCGCCGAGCTGACCGTCGGCCTGCAGCGGAAACACCGCGAAGCTGCCGCCCGGATCTGGCGCCACCGAATAGTTCGCGCTCAGCAGATGTTTCTCATCGGGCGACAGGCTCAGATAGCAGGGATCATTGCCATCGGCCGAAACCTTGTTGAGGAACGTCAGCTGTCCACGCGCGGCGTCGAAGCGAAACGCGCTGATGCCGCCGCGCTGCGTGGCCGGCCCGTTGTCGCCGGGCAATTCGTTGACGGCGTAGACGAAGCGGCGGTCGCGGCTGACCACGAGGAAAGACGGATTGACCGTCTGCGCGACCGACACGGGAGTCGCCGCGCCGGTCTTCGTGTCGAAGCGATAGACGTACAGTCCCTCGCTCTTGCCGCCGGTGTAGGTGCCGACCAGCATGTTGTAGACGCCGTCTGCGGGGACCGGGCCAGAATCTTGCGCATACGCATGCGCTGCAACAATCGAGACCATGAGCACGAAACCTTTTATTATCGAGCGGGCGGCGCACAGAGGAGCAGGCCGCCCCGCGCGCAATGAAGCGGAATCGGTAGAAGGCGAAGGACAACCCGGAACGGCACGCACGACGGTCCGGCGACAGCGAAGCATATGACCTCCAGCACATCGGTTATTGGGTCGAAGCGGTTGTGATGGAGTCGCTGGTCTGCCGCGCGGTGGGTCGAGCGTTGTTCTTATCGAGGCAAGTATAAAAGCGTTACGTCGGATCATGCAGCCCATGCGGCTGTCGGCACCACGCACGCGTGCTGCAGCCATCGGCCCGCGTCGCGGGGCGTTTTTCCTGTCGCGTCTTACGCGTCTCACACTACGGAGTCTTCATGAACGTCACACTCAGCCTGGGTCCGCTCGTTGCATTGATCGCCGGCATTCTGATTCTCGTGATGCCGCGGCTGTTGAACTACATCGTCGCGCTCTATCTGATCATCATCGGCATCATCGGGATCTTCGGCGTGGGGTCAGCGCACTGAGTGGCGGCGGTCGGCGGCCTGGAGCGGGTGCGCGGCCGGGCGCGGGGCGGCCGGGCTTTGTCCGGCTTCGTCCGGCTACGCCCAGCCAGGTCCAGCATCGTCTCGCATCCACGCCGCCGCGGACGTGACGAAGCGCACCCAGCGGCGGTAGCCGCGCGGGTGGCAGCGAAGCGATGGCTAGCGGGAACGAAGCCGCATGGCGCGCGGCGAGCATGCGGGTGCAGGCTCGCCGCGAGCGTGGCGATCGACGCATCGGTGCAGCCGCTCGCCCTTCGGGGTCGCGGCTGGTGCGGCCTTGGCGCCGCGGGTCAACCGTTCGAGAGTTGGTCGAGCCGCAAACGCCCCTGCAACGACAATGCGCCGACGGCATAATGACCGCCACCTTCATGGTAACGGCGGAAGCAGGCCCGTTCTACCAGAAAGGCCGCGGCAGTCAGCATGCCGTTGCGGCTCAGGCCGAGACGGCCATGATCGAGCGGTAACATGGAATCGCCAGCGAGTTGGCTGGCGGCGGAAAGAATCGTGATGCAATCGGATTTCGACGGGTTCAGCATAGCTTTAGTCCTCGAAAATGGCGTCTGCAAGCACCATGGGGAAGACCGACTGACGATCCGGAAGGCTCCGGGCATCGGTTCGAAGTCTGATTGTAGGCACGGGTTTGACAATTTACCAAGCCACGTTTTGCCTCATTGTGTAGTGAACCAAAGCGTATGTTGCGGCTCCGCTCATCATCATGACATCCGGCGCAGCGGCCCTCGCCGCGCGTCATAACCGACTCGCCTGCCCATGCCTGCACTCATCGAAGACTATGCGCTCATCGGCGACGGCCACACTGCCGCGCTCATCTCCCGTGAAGGTTCGGTCGACTGGCTTTGCTGGCCGCGCTTCGACTCCGGCGCCTGTTTCGCCGCGCTGCTTGGCACGCCCGACAACGGCCGCTGGCAGATCGCCCCGCTCTGCGACACCGCGCCGACCATCACGCGCCGGTATCGCGGCGAAACGCTGATTCTCGAAACCGATTTCGAAACGCCCGAGGGCGCCGTCACGCTGGTCGACTTCATGCCGCCCGGCAACGGCTGGTCGGAGATGGTGCGCATCGTGGTCGGCAAACGCGGCAGCGTGCGCATGAAGATGGAACTGGTGCTGCGCTTCGACTATGGCTTCTCGATTCCCTGGGTCACCCGGCTGAAGCACGACAGCGGTGTCAAGGCGATCGTCGGGCCTGACAACGCCGTGCTGCGCACGCCGGTCGAGTTGCGCGGCGAAGATATGAAGACGGTCGCCGAATTCACCGTCAGCGAAGGCGAGCGGGTGCCGTTTTCGCTCGCCTATGCGCCCTCGCATCTGCGCATTCCGCCCGGCCGCGATCCGCACACTGCCCTCGCGCGCACCGAGACTCACTGGCTCGAATGGTCGGCGCGCGGCACGGTCGAAGGGCGCTGGGCCGAGCCGATCCGCCGCTCGCTGATCACGCTGCGGGCGCTCGCCTTTGAGCCGACCGGCGGCATCGTCGCCGCGCCCACTACGTCTTTACCGGAACAGCTCGGCGGCACGCGCAACTGGGACTACCGCTACTGCTGGCTGCGCGACGCCACCATCACCCTGCTCGCGATGATGCGCGGCGGCTACTACGACGAAGCACGCGCGTGGCGCAGCTGGCTCGGCCGCGTGATGGCCGGCGCGCCGCAGCAGTTGCAGATCATGTACGGACTCGCAGGCGAGCGACGCCTGCCCGAATTCGAAATCGACTGGCTGCCGGGTTATCAAGGCGCGAAGCCGGTGCGCGTCGGCAACAACGCGGTCGACCAGCTCCAGCTCGATGTCTATGGCGAAGTGATGAACGCGCTGCATCTGGCGCGCGTCGGCGGCCTGCACGCTGACGATACCGCGTGGAACGTGCAGTGCGCGCTGCTCGGCCACCTCGGGACGATCTGGCAGGAACCCGACCAGGGCATCTGGGAAACGCGCGGCGGCCGCCAGCATTTCACGTTCTCGAAGGTGATGGCATGGGTCGCGTTCGATCGCGCGATCAAATCAGCGGAGATGTTCAAGCTCGACGGCCCGCTCGACGAATGGCGCGCCACCCGCGCGGAAATTCACGCGCAAGTCTGCGAGAAAGCATGGAATCCCGCGCTCAACGCTTTCTCCCAGTACTACGGCAGCGACCAGCTCGACGCGAGCGTACTGCTGCTGCCGCTGCTCGGCTTTCTGCCGCCGCGCGATCCGCGCGTCAAAAGCACCGTCGACGCGATCGAAAAAGACCTGCTGCGCGACGGCTTCGTGATGCGCTATCGCACCACCGAATACGACGACGGCCTGCCGCCCGGCGAAGGCACGTTTCTCGCATGTTCGTTCTGGATGGTGGACAACCTCGCGCTGCAAGGCCGCATGGAGGAAGCCATCGCGATGTACGAACGGTTGCTCGCGTTGTGCAACGACGTCGGGCTGCTCGCCGAAGAATACGACCCGACTGAAAAGCGCCTCGTGGGCAACTTCCCGCAGGCGTTTTCGCACGTGGCGCTGGTCCATACCGGTCTGAATTTGATGAAGCACGAACAGGAAATGGCGCAGGCGACCGGTCACCCACCGCATAACGGCACCGGGTCGGCGCAGCTTCAGGGTAATGCAACTCCTGATAGCGGCGCGGCAACATCGCCGTTAGCATGAGTCCGTGACAGTTCAGGCGCGATTTGCGTCAAAATTGTTGCATTGCACAAACGTAGTTTGTTCGATATGATCGATTTGTCTGTCGGCCAACAATCAATGTGCCTACAACCAAAATGGCCCGCCGCAACGCCTTACGCGTGTTTGCGAAGCCTTATGCGAACCGCTTAATACGGAGCACCCATGCTCTATCAACTGCACGAATTCCAGCGGGCGATGCTGAGCCCACTTACCGCCTGGGCCCAGGCCGCGTCCAAATCGTTCGCGAATCCCGCCAGTCCATTCGCCTATGTGCCGGGCGCGACGCGTCTGTCGGCCGGTTACGAGCTGCTGTACCGGCTCGGCAAGGATTACGAAAAGCCCGAGTTCAACCTGCATCAGATTGTCAAAGATGGTCATAACATTCCGATCATCGAACAGATCATTATCGAGAAGCCGTTTTGCCGTCTGATGCGCTTCAAGCGTTTCGCCGACGACAGCGATGCTGTTACCCAATTGAAAGACGAACCGGTCGTGCTGGTGTGCGCACCGTTGTCGGGACACCACGCCACGCTGCTGCGCGACACCGTGCGCACACTGTTGCAGGACCACAAGGTTTACCTGACCGACTGGATCGACGCTCGCATGGTGCCGCTCGAAGCGGGCAACTTCCAACTGGACGACTACGTTGCTTATATCCAGGAATTCATCCGTCACATCGGCGCGAAGAATCTGCATGTGATCTCGGTGTGCCAGCCTACGGTGCCGGTGCTCGCCGCGATTTCGCTGCTCGCGAGCCGCGGTGAAGACACGCCGCGCACGATGACGATGATGGGTGGCCCGATCGACGCACGCAAGAGCCCGACCTCGGTCAACTCGCTCGCCACGCAGCACTCCTACGAGTGGTTCGACAACAACGTGATCTTCACGGTACCGCCGAACTATCCGGGCGTGGGCCGCAAGGTTTATCCGGGCTTTCTGCAGCACACCGGTTTTGTCGCGATGAACCCTGAGCGCCACGCGGCCTCGCACTGGGACTTCTACCAGAGCCTGCTGCGCGGCGACGAAGACGACGCGGAAGCGCATCGCCGCTTCTACGACGAATACAACGCGGTGCTGGACATGGACGCGGGCTACTATCTCGACACGATCCGCGTGGTGTTCCAGGAGTTCCGTCTTGCCGAAGGCACGTGGGACGTCGACGGCGAGCGGGTCAGGCCGCAGGACATCACGAAGACTGCGCTCTTCACGATCGAAGGCGAGCTGGACGACATCTCCGGCGACGGTCAGACGTATGCCGCGCACGAGTTGTGCACCGGCATTCCGGACAAGGACAAGCGCCACTTCACCGCGGAAAAATGCGGCCACTACGGTATTTTCTCGGGACGCCGCTGGCGCACCATCATCTATCCGCAGTTGCGCGACTTCATCCTCGAGCACAACAAGGCGCCGAAGGTCGCGAAGGAAAAAGCCGAAGTCTGAGCAACGCCTGTGCAACGGTTGGCAACAACGGCCTCTTCGGAGGCCGTTGTCTTTGGTAGCGGCCTCCGAAGAGGCCGCGGTCTTTGGTGGCGGTCTTTCTGGAGGCCGTTGTCTTTGATGGCGCAACTCGAGCACGCCAGTTCTGGCGGCGCCTCTGAAGCGCGCCGCCTGCCTACTTGCGCAACAGATATGCGAGCAGCAACTCGGTGTTCATCTGGATGAGTTCACTACGTTCGCTGGCGCTACTGAAATCACGGCCGAGCGTTGCTTCGAGGGTGTAACGATTCGACACGATGTAGTAGCCCATACCCGACAGCGTCACGTAGAAACGCAGCGGGTCGACGTTGGCGCGAAACAAGCCCGCACGTTGGCCGCGTTCGAGAATGCCGCCGAGCGTGGCGACAATCGGCGAGATCATTTCGCGGATACGCGTCGACTTCTGCATGTAGCGCGCTTCATGCAGATTCTCGTTGTTGACGAGACGCAATAGCTCGGGATGATCGCGGTAGTAGTCCCAAACAAAATGCGCGAGACGCGTAACCGCCTCGACCGGCGCAACGCCATTCAGTTCGAGCGTGCGCTCCGCTTCATTGAGCACACTGAACGCATGTTCCAGTACCGCCGTGAAAAGCTGCTCCTTGCTACCGAAGTAGTAATAGAGCATGCGTTCATTTGTTTCCGCGCGGCGGGCGATCTGGTCGACGCGCGCGCCGAATAGCCCACCATTTGCAAACTCTTCAGCCGCCGCGAGCAGAATGCGGCGCCTCGTGCCTTCAGGATCTCTTTTGATTTTCGGCTGATTCATGGTGGCATCGTCTTCGTGAGCCGCGTTATCCGGATCGCGCCGCCGGCCTCTCCTCGGGCCTTGCACCGACAGCGTTGAACGGGCGCGCCATGGTTGGGGGACACCCTTTTCTGCGGTCTTTCGAAAAAGCGCTTCGATTATGGCACATGGATTACGAATGGCAATCGGGGAAATCGGCGATAATGTGCTATTTAGTTCAGGTTTTGCGGACGCAAGGCAAGCCCCCACGTCGTCATCGTGATAGCCATTAAAACACTCGCGGATCGCATCGAAGATCTGCTGCCCCAGACACAATGCACGAAATGCGGTTATCCGGCGTGCCGTCCTTATGCCGAGGCCGTCGCAAACGGTGAGGCCAATTACAACCAGTGTCCTCCAGGCGGCGCCGAAGGCATCGCGCGGCTCGCCGCGCTGCTCGGCAAGCCGGTGATTCCGCTCAATTCCGCCAATGGCGTCGAACGGCCACGTCCGGTGGCGGTTATTGACGAGCAGGTTTGCATCGGCTGCACGTTGTGCATGCAGGCGTGTCCGGTCGACGCGATAGTTGGCGCACCGAAACAGATGCACACCGTGCTCACCGAACTGTGCACCGGCTGTGACCTGTGCGTGCCGCCGTGCCCGGTCGATTGCATCGCGATGCCGCCGGTCACGGGCGACGCCACCGGCTGGGACGCATGGAGCCAAAGCCAGGCCGACGCCGCGCGCACGCGCCATGACCGGCGCGAAGCGCGTCTGACGCGCGAACGCGAAGCCGCCGAAGCACGTGCTGCGGCGCGACGAGCGGGCGGTGGCGCCCCCGCCGCGCCGACCGAGGCGATTCGCTCCACGCAGGACAGGGCGGCCACGGCTTCGGGCACCGCACCCGCCACGGACGACGCCGAAGCGAAGAAACCGGACGACGCCGAGGCGAAGAAACGCGCGATCATCCAGGCCGCGCTCGAACGCGCTCGCAAAAAGAAGGAAGAGCTGGCCGCCAAAGGCCAGGGGCCGTTGAACACCGAACACGTCAGCGCTGATGTGCAGGCGCAGATCGACGCCGCCGAAGCACGCCGCCGCCGTCTCGGACTCACCGACGACGACACCGACACGCCGTCCAATCCGCGCTAACCGCACCCGCACGCTCCGCATGAACGCGAACAAACGCCGCGCCATCTACGAAACGCTTCAGAGTCTGAACCCGCATCCGACCACCGAGCTCGAGTACACGTCGCCGTTCGAATTGCTGATTGCCGTGCTGTTGTCGGCGCAGGCCACGGACGTCTCGGTCAACAAGGCGATGCGCAAGATGTTTCCGGTCGCGAACACGCCGCAGCAGGTGTTCGACCTCGGCGAAGCGGGCGTGGCGAGCTACATCAAGACGATCGGCCTCTACCGCAACAAGGCGAAGAACGTCATTGCGACCTGCCGCATTCTGCTCGACCAGTATGGCGGCGAGGTGCCCGAGGACCGCGAAGCGCTCGAGAGCCTGCCGGGCGTCGGCCGCAAAACCGCCAACGTGATCCTGAACACGGCGTTCGGTCATCCGACCATCGCGGTGGACACGCACATCTTTCGGGTTGCCAATCGCACCGGACTCGCGCCTGGCAAGGACGTCCGCGAGGTCGAAGCGGCGCTGGAGAAATTCACGCCCGCCGAGTTCAAACATGATGCTCACCACTGGCTGATCCTGCACGGCCGTTACGTCTGCAAGGCGCGCCGGCCCGAGTGCTGGCACTGCGTGATCGAGCCGCTTTGCGAGTTCCGGCCGAAGACGCCGCCGCCCGATCTCTAAGCCCGGCGCGCCGCCAGCAGGCCGCGCTGCCCCGGCGTAAAATGCAGGCCTGCGCGCGCCGCCGCGCAGGCCCTACTCAAACGCACCGGTCCCACGATGTTCAACCCCAGCCGCGACGAAGTACGCCTCTTTTTCACCGACACCTGGCGCAAGCAGCGTCAAGGCGAGATTCTGACGCCGCTGGAGGCGATGGCCGCCGACTGGATCATCGAGCACCCCGAATACCACGCCGACCTGACCGATAGCGAGGCAGCACAGGCGCAGGACTACTCGCCCGAGCGCGGGCAGACCAATCCGTTCCTGCATCTGTCGATGCATCTGGCGATCTCCGAACAGTTGTCGATCGACCAGCCGCCCGGCATTCGCGCCGCGCACGAGCGGCTCGCCGCCCGCCTCGGCTCGACCCACGACGCGCAGCACGCGATCATGGACTGCCTTGGCGAAACCATCTGGGAAGCGCAGCGCACCGGCACGCCACCTGACACGGACGCCTATTTGCAACGGATCGAGCGACGCGCGACGCGCGACTGAGAGCTGGCTTGGCAAGGCCGGCGCACGCGCGCAACACTGAACGTGATGCCGGGCGTGCTGCCCGGCAGCAGGCTGCTGGCTCGCGGCTTGCAAAACAAAACACCCCGCCAAAGCGGGGTGTCGTTTGAACTGCGAGCGGCGCGTATCACGCAACGCGCTAGCCGTGCTTACTTCTTCTGCACCAGATCGCCGCTCAGCGATTCGACATAAGCGGCGAGGTCTTTCATGTCGGCTTGCGACAGGCTTTGCACCTGCGCCTGCATGATCGCGTTGTTGCGACCGAGGTGTGGGTTGCCGGTGCCCATCTGATATTGGCGCAGCGCCCAGTAGATGTAGTCGGCGTGCTGGCCTGCGAGCTTCGGATACTCCGGACTCACCGGCTTGTTCAGGTTGACGCCGTGGCAAGCCGCGCAATTGTGGCTTTCGGCCAGCACCTTGCCGTTGCCGGCGTCGGCGGCATGCGCGACGTTCGCTGCAGCCAGACCGATCACTGCCGCCGCCGCGCATGCAGCCTTGAACACCGTGTGGAGTGCCTGTTGGGGCTTAATCATGAATTCTCCTAACCCGCGAATATAAATAGCCGGGCGACCGGCGCCGATCACTTGTCGGGATTGCTTTTCGAAGAGGGATTTTGCGCTGCGTAGTAGGCAGCGATGTCGGCGATGTCCTGATCCGACAGCGAGGTGGCGATGGCGTGCATCGTGTCGAAATGGCGGTCGCCCTTCTTGTAGCCATGCAACGCATTTTCGAGATACGCCTGATTCTGGCCGCCGAGCATCGGCACGCGGTAGACCTCAGGATATGCCGTGCGGTATTCAGGGATGCCGTGGCAGCCAATACACATCGCGACCTTGTCCTGGCCCGCCTTCGCGTTGCCGACGACATCCGCTGCCTGCGCACTGGCCGTATAGCCCGCGAGCACCGACAGCGCTGCGATCACGACATGTTTGCCGACGAATTTGTTCATAGCATGTAACCTGGCTTGAGGGGAAACGGGCGCCCAAAAAGGCAACGGCCCGCGCCGTTCTTCTTGTAGGGTAGCCACGCAGGCCAAAAAAATCGGACCAATTGTACCGCGACGCCGCGCCGAACGTCCACCGCGTGGGGCCAGCGGCGTAGCGGCTCGCTGCGCGGCCAAGGCCGGCGCCGGTTTGGTCCTTGCGCGGTGCGCCAGGCGACGCGGGCGCCGGCGCGTAACGGCCCGCCTGATCCGCCCCGCCCGGCAAACCCGGCGTGCGCCCACCGCATGCACGCCACGCATGGGCCGGCCACCCGCCACCGGACGGGCCACCGGACCAACCACCGTGCCTGCCACCGCCGCCGCTCCGCACGGCCCCTTCGGGCGGCACTGTGGCTGACACCTTACTGGAGCCGGTTTCAGGCCAACAGGGCTTCTGACTTATACTGGTTTTTTTTCGCAAAAGAGCACCTGACCATGCGTTTCGAAGGCTCATCGCAGTACGTCGCCACCGACGACCTCAAGCTCGCGGTCAACGCCGCGATGACGCTAAAGCGCCCGTTGCTGATCAAGGGCGAACCGGGCACGGGCAAGACCATGCTCGCCGAAGAGGTCGCCGCCGCGCTCGGCATGCCGCTTCTGCAGTGGCATATCAAGTCCACCACCAAGGCCCAGCAGGGTCTGTACGAATACGATGCGGTGTCGCGCCTGCGCGATTCGCAACTCGGCGACGAGCGCGTCAAGGAGATCCGCAACTACATCGTCAAGGGTGTGCTGTGGCAGGCGTTCGAGTCGGACCAGCAAACGGTGCTGCTGATCGACGAAATCGACAAGGCCGACATCGAATTCCCGAACGACCTGCTGCGCGAACTCGACCGCATGGAGTTCTACGTGTACGAGACGCACGAGCTGATCCGCGCGAAACAGCGCCCGCTCGTGATCATCACGTCGAACAACGAGAAGGAACTGCCCGACGCGTTCCTGCGTCGCTGCTTTTTCCACTACATCAAGTTCCCCGACCCCGCCACCATGCAGGAGATCGTCGAGGTCCACTATCCTCGCATCAAGAAAGACCTGCTCGCCGCGGCCATGCAGAGTTTTTTCGAGCTGCGCAACGTCGCGGGATTGAAGAAGAAACCGTCCACGTCGGAGCTGCTCGACTGGCTCAAGCTGCTGCTCGCCGAAGACATTCCGCCAGAGGCGCTGCGCTCGCCCGACCAGAAGCAGATCATTCCGCCGCTGCACGGCGCGCTGCTGAAAAACGAGCAGGACGTCGGCCTGTTCGAGCGGTTGATTTTTATGAACCGAAACAACCGGTGATGGACCGCTGACCCAGCATGCTGATCGACTTCTTCTACTCGCTGCGCGCCGCCAAGCTGCCGGTGTCGGTAAAGGAATACCTGACGCTGCTCGAAGCGCTCAAAGCCAACGTGATCGCGCCGTCGCTCGACGAGTTCTACTACCTCGCGCGCATCACGCTGATCAAGGACGAGCAGTATTTCGACAAGTTCGACCAGGCGTTCGGCGCGTACTTCAACGGCGCCGCGCAAGCGTCGGAACTGGCGTTCGACGTCCCGCTCGACTGGCTGAAAAAGAAGCTGCAGCGCGAGCTGTCGCCGGAAGAAAAAGCCCAGATCGAAGCGCTGGGCGGCCTCGACAAACTGATGGAGCGGCTCAAGGAACTGTTCGACGAACAGAAAGAGCGCCACGAGGGCGGCAGCAAATGGATCGGCACGGGCGGCACGTCGCCGTTCGGCAACGGCGGCTATAACCCCGAAGGCGTACGCATCGGCGGTGACGCGGCGGGCAACCGCACCGCCGTCAAGGTGTGGGATGCACGCGCCTATCGCGACTACGACGACCAGGTGGAAATCGGCACGCGCAACATCAAGGTCGCGCTGCGCCGCCTGCGCCGCTTCGCCCGCGAAGGCGCCGCCGAAGAACTCGATCTGCCCGACACGATCCGCAGCACCGCAGCGAACGCCGGCTGGCTCGACCTGAAGATGGTGCCCGAGCGGCACAACAAGGTGAAGGTGCTGATGCTGCTCGACGTCGGCGGCTCGATGGACGATCACATCAAGCGCACCGAGGAGCTGTTCTCCGCCGCGAAGGCCGAGTTCAAGCATCTCGAGTTCTACTACTTCCACAACTGCGTGTACGACTTTCTGTGGAAGAACAATCGCCGCCGCCATGCCGAGCGCACGCCGACGTGGGACGTCCTGCACAAGTTCACGCCCGACTACAAGCTGATCTTCGTCGGCGACGCGACCATGAGCCCTTACGAAGTGCTGCAGCCGGGCGGCTCGGTGGAATACAACAACGCTGAAGCGGGCGCGGTGTGGCTGCGCCGTCTCGCGGACCACTTCCCGCACTACGCGTGGCTCAATCCCGAACCGGAAGGCTTGTGGGCGTACCGGCAATCGGTCAGCGCGATTCGCGAAGTGCTTGGCCATCGGATGTATCCGCTCACGCTCGCTGGGCTGGAGAGCGCGATGCGCATGCTGAGCAAATAGCGCCGCTACGTCCGTCACGCCACCATCACGCCACCGCTACACTGCCGTTACGCTTCACCTTCAACGATAAAAAGCATTTGCATGAGTTCTTCTTCATCGCCCGAATTGTCCCCTTGCGCCGCGCCTCGCGGGCGTTTCAGTCTGCTCGCCGATACGTCGCTGTCTACCCTCGTCGCCGGCTTCGTCGCGATGATGACCGGCTATACCAGTTCACTCGTGCTGATGTTCCAGGCGGGACAGGCCGCGCATCTGACCGATGCGCAGATTTCATCGTGGATCTGGGCGCTGTCGATCGGCATGGCCGTGTGCTCGATCGGCCTGTCGCTGCGCTTTCGCGCGCCGATCGTGATCGCGTGGTCGACGCCCGGCGCCGCGCTGCTGGTGTCGTCGCTGCCGCATGTCGCGTATGCGCAGGCGATCGGCGCGTTCATCGTCTGCGCGGCGTTGCTGACGGTGGTCGGCCTGACCGGCTGGTTCGACACGTTGATGAGGAAGATCCCCGCCGGCATCGCGTCGGCCTTGCTGGCGGGCATCCTGTTCGAGATCGGCGTCGAGATTTTCCGCGCCGCGCAGTTCCAGACCGCGCTGGTGCTGACGATGTTTTTCACCTACCTGATCGTCAAACGCCTCGCGCCGCGTTACGCGATTCCGACGACGCTGGTAGTCGGCACCGCTGCGGCCGGTGTGCTCGGCTTGCTCGATTTCAGCCGCTTTCATGTCGCGCTGGCGCATCCGGTGTTCACGATGCCGGCATTCTCGGTGGCGGCCAGCGTGAGCATCGGCATTCCGCTATTCGTCGTCGCGATGGCGTCGCAGAACGTGCCGGGCATCGCCGTGCTGCGCGCGGACGGCTACACCACGCCATCCGCGCCGCTGATTTCGACGACCGGCATCGCGTCGCTGCTGCTCGCGCCGTTCGGCTCGCACGGCATCAATCTTGCGGCGATCACTGCGGCGATCTGCACTGGCCCCGAGGCGCACGAAGACCGCGGTAAGCGTTACACGGCCGCGGTCTGGGGTGGCATTTTCTATCTGGTCGCCGGCATTTTCGGCGCGACCATCGCCGCGTTGTTCTCGGCTTTACCGAAGGCGCTGGTGGTCTCCGTCGCGGCGCTGGCGCTGTACGGCTCGATCATGAGCGGCCTCGCTAATGCGATGCAGGACGTCAAGCAGCGCGAAGCCGCGCTGGTGACGTTCATGGTGACGGCCTCCGGCCTCACGCTGCTGTCCATCGGCTCGGCGTTCTGGGGGCTGGTGGCGGGCGTGTTGACGCAGCTGGTGCTGAACACGCGGCGCGCGTGAGGGCTTCGCGCGTGATCGCCGGGTCGACCATCGCTGTTCGCAATCCGTGCGAATGGATCACGGCCACCCGGTGTCACCACTGGATCACGCGATCCGCCATAGAATAGAGAGATCCGGCAGCCATAGAATAGAAACATCCGGCAGCGCTTCCCGGCAACATTTCCCGGCAACATCACGGGCGGCGCTGCAGCGTGACCCGCGGCCGCCGGCACTGATGCATCCGGTCAGCGCGGCGGCGACCTCATTTCTCCTGAACTACGGCGCGCACGCGCCCTGAAGGCTCGAACATGACAACCGCACTCGATCAACTCAAGCAATACACCACGGTCGTGGCCGATACCGGCGACTTCCAGCAACTCGCCCAGTACAAGCCGCGGGACGCGACGACCAACCCGTCGCTGCTTCTGAAAGCCGTGCAGAAAGACGACTACCGGCCGCTGCTCGAAAAGACCGTGAAAGCGCACGCGTCGAAGCCCGTCGGCGCGATCATCGACCAGTTGCTGATCGCCTTCGGCACGGAAATCCTCAAGATCATCCCGGGCCGCGTGTCGACCGAAGTCGACGCGCGCCTGTCGTTCGACGTCGCAGGTTCGATCGCCAAGGGCCGCGAACTGATCGCGCTGTACAAGGAGCACGGCATCGACCGCGAACGCGTGCTGATCAAGCTGGCTTCGACCTGGGAAGGCGTCCGCGCGGCGGAAGTGCTGCAGAAGGAAGGCATCCGCTGCAACATGACGCTGCTGTTCTCGCTCGCGCAGGCCGCGGCGTGCGCGGAAGCGGGGGCGCAGCTGATCTCGCCGTTCGTCGGCCGCATCTACGACTGGTACAAGAAAAACGCCGGCAGCGCGTGGGACGAGGCAAAGGACGGCGGTGCCAACGATCCGGGCGTCAAATCGGTACGCCGCATTTACGCGTACTACAAGAAGTTCGGCTACAAGACCGAGGTGATGGGCGCGAGCTTCCGCACGCCCGGCCAGATTCTGGAACTGGCCGGCTGCGATCTGCTGACCATCAGCCCGGATCTGCTGCAGAAGCTGCAGGACAGCACCGACAAGGTCGAGCGCAAGCTGTCGCCGGAGATGGCCGGCCACGAGAACATCGAGCGCATTCCGGTCGACGAGAAGTCGTTCCGTTTCCTCGTCAACGACGAGGCGATGGCGAGCGAAAAGCTCGCCGAGGGCATTCGCACGTTCGCCGCGGACGCGATCAAGCTGGAAAAACTGATCGAAACGCTGCGTTAAGCGGCGCTGCCGGCGCCGCCTGAAGCAGGCGGCCGGCGCGAGCGACGGGAAACAGGCGGCTGAACGGGCGGCCCTGGACCTGACGGTTCAGGGCCGCCTGCCGTTTGCGGAGTTGAGAACGTACGGTCACGGCCGCCCGCGCCGCCGTCGCCTGCTACGCAATAACGTCACAATCGTCGTCGCGACGTGCGACTACAATCGACTCCACGCCCTTCCCGGTCACCATGGGACCGCGAGTTGACGGCGCTGCCGATCCTATTGTGGGAGACGATCATGCAAGTTCAGCCTTATGTATTTTTCAATGGCCGTTGCGAAGAGGCGCTCGATTATTACAGCGCGAAGCTCGGCGCCCAGGTGATCTTCAAGATGCGCTACAAGGAGGCGCCGCCGGACCCGCAAAACCCGCCTCGCCCGGGTCTCGAAGAAAAAATCATGCACGCCAGCGTGCGGCTGGGTTCGTCCGACTGGATGGCCTCCGATGGCCGTTGCGATCCGGCGGCCCCGCCGATGAACGGCTTCAGCCTGTCGCTGACGGCCGACGACGCCGCGTCCGCCGAAAAATACTTCAGCGCGCTCGCCGACGGCGGCCAGGTGGTGATGCCGTTCCAGGCCACGTTCTGGAGCAAGGGCTTCGGGATGGTGGTGGACCGTTTTGGCCTGACGTGGATGGTGACGCTGCCGTCAGAAGAGTGACGCGCGGCGGGCCGCCCCGCCTACCCCTTCAGCGCATGCCGCGCCCGCCGCTCGATATTCCAGTTCGGCTCGGTCTCCAGCAACAGCGCGCGTAGCCGGTCCACCTGTTCCGCGAGCCGCTGCCCGAGCCAGTACGGCCCCTGCAGATCGGGCGGCAGCGCGAGCGCCGCGTCGCCGTGCGTTTGTGCGAGCGGTGACGCGACCGGAATGCTGAAGTGCGTCGCGCGGCCAAAGCGCAGTGCGCGCGCAATCGCCAGCAGGAGCGCGCGCACCGCATGGACCTCGACGCCGCAGCGTGCCGCATACGCGGCGCGGGCCATCGCGTCGGCGTGCAGCAGCGGACCGGTCGCGAGCAACTCCAGCGAACTGAGCACCGAGCGATGCAGCCGCTGGATCTCTTCCAGCTTTGCTTGCGGCACGTCGATTTCCTTCGCGACCGACGGCATCAGCGAGCGCAGCTGCACCAGCTGCCGGTTGATTTGCAGAAAGCGCTTTACCTGCTCCTCTTCGCTGATCGTCTCGCCATCGAGCAGGCGTGCATAGATCGATGCGCATTCGCGCAGATTGGCCGCGAGCCCATAGCGCCATGAATACGTCGCGTGCAGCGGCAACGCGAACGAAAACGCCAGCGCAATCACGATGCCGATCAGCACATTCAGCGTGCGCCATAGGCCGACGTCGATCAGATTGTCGCCGTGGCCCGCGACGATGCACATCGTGATGGCCGTCAGCAGTCCGACATAACCGGACGAGCCGATCGCGAACCACGCGCAGATCGACGCGACGACCGCCATCAGCACGTACGTGAGCGGCAGCGAGCCGACCAGGTTCTGCTGCAGGATCAGCAGCAGCCCGATCGACGCGCCGAGCAGCGTCCCGGCCGCGCGCTCGGCGGCCTTCTTGCGGATATTGCCGTGATGCTGCAAGCCGCCGATCACCACCAGCAGCGTCACCGAAGACCAGATGCCGTGTGGAATGTCGATGCCGGTGGTCGCCAGAATCGACACCAGCATCGCGAGGCCGACGCGCAGGCTGTGCAGCACCCTCGCGTGCCGGTAGCGGTAGTAAGGCGACGTCACCGCGCGCATCATCCGGCTGAGCGCCGAGCGACGTGGAATCACAGTACGGGAATCGGCAGAAGCCATGGCGGCGCGATGGAAGGCGGTGGAGGACGGTCCCGCTATCCTGCCCTGGAGTGGCCGCCAAAGACAAACGCCCGCAAACTTTCGTCTGCGGGCGCCGCGTTTTTCAAACCGGTCGAGCCGACCGACCCGAAGCCGGTCGATCAGCTTTCGACCACGTCCAGATAGTCTTCCGGACTGGTGCGGTCTTCGGCGCGCTGCATGCCGGTCGCGCGCACCAGCAGGCTCACCACCACCGCGACCACCAGGTTGACAATCAGCGACCACACCGCCGCATAGCCCGGAATCCCGATGCCGAACAGGTGGATCGTGAAGATCGAGCTGGCCAGCTTCAGCGAAATCGCCATCCACGTGCCGGTGGCGATGCCGGCCGCCCAGCCGAGCAGCAGGCCGCGGTAGTCGAGCATGCGCGTGTACAGACCCAGCACGATGGCCGGCAGCGTCTGAATGATCCAGATGCCGCCGAGCAGTTGCAGCTGGATCGCGTACGTGAGCGGCAGGCCGATAATGAACGCGACCGCGCCGACCTTGACGATCAGCGAGACCAGCTTCGCGACGTTGGTCTCCTGCTCATGCGTCATGTTGCGGTTGATGAACTCCTTGTGCACGTTACGCGTGTACAGGTTCGCTGCCGCGATCGACATGATCGCCGCCGGCACCAGTGCGCCGATGCCGATTGCCGCGAACGCCACGCCGACGAACCACGACGGGAAAAAGTGCAGAAACAGCGCGGGCACCGCGAAGTTCGGGCCGAACGCCTTGAAGTACGGCACGAATTCCGGCATGTCCTTCACGCCGGCGGCCAGCGCCATGAAGCCGAGTAGCGCGAGCAGACCGAGCACCAGCGAATAGGCCGGCAGCAAGGCCATGTTGCGACGAATCGTGTTACCCGATTTCGACGACAGCACCGCGGTGACCGAATGCGGGTACAGGAATAGCGCGAGCGCCGAACCCACCGCAAGAGTCGCGTAGGCGCTGTAACCGTTCAGGCTCGAGACGTCCGGCGACTTCAGCAGCAACTTTTCCGGCGGCACAGCGGCGAAGATATGGCCGAAGCCGCCCAGTTGCGGCGGAATCACGATGATCGCGGCGAAGATCGTGATGTAGATCAGGATGTCCTTGACCACCGCGATCATTGCCGGCGCACGCAGGCCCGACGTGTACGTGTACGCCGCGAGGATGGCGAACGCGATGATCAGCGGCAGATCGCCGACGAAGCCCTGGGTGTCGAAACCGAGCGCACCGATCACCACTTCGATACCGACCAGTTGCAGCGCGATGTACGGCATGGTCGCGACGATGCCGGTCGCGGCGACGGCCAGCGCGAGCATGCGGCTGCCATAGCGGGCCGACACGAAGTCCGCCGACGTCACGTAGCCGTGACGCTTGGCGATGCTCCACAGCTTCGGGAACACGACGAACGCGAACGGATAGATCAGGATCGTGTACGGCAGCGCGAAGAAACCCGTGGCGCCCGCTCCGAACACCAGCGCCGGCACGGCGATGAAGGTGTACGCGGTGTACAGGTCGCCGCCCAGCAGGAACCACGTGACGATGGTGCCGAAGCGCCGGCCGCCGAGGCCCCACTCTTCCAGGTGGGCGAGGTCGCCGCGCCGCCAGTGGGCCGCGATGAAGCCGAGAATCGTGACGCCGATGAAAAACAGGACGAAGACGAAAGTTGCGATGGCGTTCATTGTTGCGCGCCCCCTTGCGAACGGCCCGTGTAGCGCGACTTGGTCTTGAAGTACACCAGCGCCGTGATGACCGCGCTGATCAGCACCCACAAAAGCTGATACCAGTAGAAGAACGGGAAACCGAACAGCTGAGGTTCGATCCTGTTGTATGAAGGCACCCAGACCATTGCGATCCAGGGCACCAGCAGCAACCAGAGCCAGTGCTTGCTGGCTTTGTTCGCGTCGGCGTCGTGAGCCATGACGTCTCCTCTTTCCTGTTTTTGAATTGTTTGCCCGTGTCTGGCGGGAGGTGGAACCCACGGCGGGTGGCCACGGGCACCCCGAGAGCCTCGACAGAATATAGGAGCCGCGAATCCACGGTCAAGCAGGGACGACCCGAGGCGGGACGAGGCGGGACAATGCAGTGAAAGGCCGCAATCATGAGCCGATGCGCGATGGATCGGCTGGCGACGCGTGGCCTGTAGACGGTGCAGAGGTGGTTCAGCCGGGGTGCTGCGGTGATGACGACGCTGATCGGCCATCGGCCGCGCTTGGGCGCCTTCGCGAGCCGGTCAGCCGACCGGCCCGCTGCTTAAGCCTGGGCGCTCAGATCGAGAACGACACGCCCGTCTGCCCGGTCGATTCCTGCAGACCCTTGATCCACTTGCGCGCCGGCAAGCCGAGTTGCGCTTCGATCAGCTTCGCACGCGTTTGCAGCGCGCTGAACGGCACATCGAGCGATGGGCCCGAGAACGCGATCGCGATGCGATTGCCGTCGTGCACTTCCGGCAGCGCGATCACGCGGCCGTCGAACGCTTCGTTCAGGCGCTTCATGTTGCGCACGAAGCTCGGATGATCGCCGAACAGATTCACCGTCGCCACGCCCGCGTCGGTCAGGCACGCGCGCACCGCGCGATAGAAGCCGACGCTGTCGAGCACCGGGCCGCGTGCGGTCGCGTCGTAGACGTCGATCTGCAGCGCACCGATCGTGCCGTGATTGGCGCGATCGTTGACGAAGTCCCATGCGTCGGTTTCGTGCACCGTCAGACGGGCGTCGTCGTGTGGCAGGTCGAACATGGTGCGCGCGGCCACCACGACCGCCGGGTTCACCTCGACCGCCTCGACCTTCGCGCGCTTCAGGAAACGATGCGCGAACTTGGTCAGCGACGCCGCGCCCAGACCGAGCTGGACGATGCGCTTGGGCGTTTCGATGAACAGCAGCCAGGCCATCATCTGCTGCGCGTATTCGAGTTCGATGTGATCGGGCTTGCGCAGACGCATCGCGCCTTGCACCCATTCCGTGCCGAAATGCAGGAAGCGCACCCCGCCCTCTTCCGAGAACGTCACCGGCGCGAAGCGCGGCTTGCGCGGTGCTTCGATTTGCGGCGCGTCGTGCAGATCGTCGTCGTGCGATGCGCGCCCATTGTGGCGCACTGCTTTGCGCGCGTTGTTCAGGTTGTTTCGTTTGCCACCGGCGCTGTCAGCGTCCCGGTTGCGGAAAGCACGCGCCTCGGCCGAAGCGCGCTTGATCAATTTCGTCATGTAAGGATGTCGCGCCAGAGACGCAATTTTTGGTCGAACGAGAGCATAGCATTCGCCGGACTCGACGAAGGCAATACGAGCGTAGCGTAGCCCGCCGCGCCGATGATCGGTGCGAAGCGGCCCGCCGTCTTGCCGTTGAAGCAGACTTTCGCGAGCTTCGGCGCGTGCGCGCGCAGCGCGGCGAAGTCGTTGGGACTCGCGTTGCGGATCGCGGCATCGAGACTGCCTTCGCGCTCGCACGCGGCGAGCACGTCCCACACGCCGATGCCGTGCGCGAGCACGCGCCGCAGGCGCTCCTCGTACGCGAGTTCGACGAGCGATTCGTCGAGCACGGTGCCGAGCAGGCGCCAGAACTGGTTGCGCGGATGCGCATAATACTGGGTCGCGGCGAGCGACGCTTCGCCGGGAAAGCTGCCCAGAATCAGCGTGTGCGTATCCGCGGCGGCGACGGGGGGAAAGCCGCGCAGCATCAGCGGTTCCGTGGGTCGGACGCACGCAACGCGGGATGCGCGCGTGACGCGGTATGCTCGAGCGCACGGCCGTGCTCACGCATGCGTGGCTGCGCGGCGGGCAGAGGATGCGCGAGCCGCTGGCCCGCTGCGTGCGCAGCACACGCGGCGCCCGCCGTACTCGCTTCGCCCATGGACGCCAGATGCGCCAGATGCGCCCACAGCGCCGGCAGCATGCATTCGGTCACCATGAGCGGCGCGCCGTGACGCTCGAACACGGAACGGCGCGCGACCAACGCATGCGGCGGCAGGCGGTCGATTTCACGCGCCGCCAACCGGTACAACGGATGACGCGCGCTCACCCTGCGGCTCACCAGCGACGAGCGCGCCACGCTGCTATCGCTATACAACAGCTCGGCGAGCGGCCGTGTGCGCAGACGCCGCGTGGCCTGCCACACGCCGACGCTCGCGGCGCGCGGCGTCACGCTATGCGCGGCGACGAACGGCACGTCGTCCACCGACAACACCACTTCCCGAACCCACACCGGCGCACGCGGTGCAAGGCCGAGCGCGGCGGTCTCGTCGGCCCATGGCAGCGCGACGCCTTCGCGCGTCACGCGCACCGCAACCGTGCCGAGCGCGCGCAGATGCGCGGTCAGTGAACCACCACGGGTCAACCAGTCTTTCTGGGCGGCGCTGAAGCCGGGTAAGGACGCGACGCGCCAGTGGGCGTCGGCGGCATCGAAACGGATAGGCATGGTGTCGGATTATAACGGCGCGGCCGTCAGGCGATTTTCCGCGCGCACATCATGCGCTTCGTGCGCTTCGTCCATTTCGCGGCGAGTCGGTGCCAACGGCTGCGACCACTACGACAGCGACAGCGACACGGATCTCGAGTCGCGTCAAACCGCCTGGCGTTTTCGGATAAAGCTGATTCCCCACCCCTGCGACGCGCGATAAAACCTTCATGTTTGAACCAGGCCAGCGGTGCGTCCCACGTTCGATGCGACGCGCCATCCAATCAGACCATCAAGGAGAGGCGGAACATGAAAAAATTTCTGGGCGCGACGGCATGCGTGCTGTCGGTGTTGCTGGTGGCTGGCTGCGCAGCCCCGCTGAATCGCGATACGGAAACCGCGTTGAACAGCAAGCTCGGCATCGAGGTGGCCCAAGTCCCGGACGGCGTTGCGGTCAAGCTGCCCGAAACCGCGTTGTTCGATTTCAATCAATCCAACGTGCGCGCCGATTCGAGCGCCGTGGTCGATCGTTCCGCGGTCTTGCTCAAGCGCAGCAACAAGCCGATCGTCGTCGAGGGCTACACCGACAATATCGGCACGCTCGAATACAACCAGCACCTGTCCGAAGCGCGCGCAACCTCGGTGGGTTACGCGCTGGTCGCGCGTGGCGTGGCGCAGGATCGCATCCGCACGAAGGGCAACGCATATAACAACCCGGTGGCGAGCAACGACACGCCCGAAGGACGCGCACTGAACCGTCGCACAGAGATTATCGTTCGCGGCGAGTCGATGGACACGATGATGGGCAGGAAGTGAGCGTCGCCGGCTAGCTCCGGCTGCGTCAGAATGAAGGCCGCGGGGCGCTGTCGATCGTCACCAGCGCACCGCCCAAACGTGTCCTTCAACATGAGACTCAGCGCATCGGCAACTGAAACGGGAAAAAAATGCACTGCCGAAGCAGCGCATTTTTCAACCAAGGGCATCAGTACGACAACGCGGTCGGCTCATGCTCAATTCGCACGCGCCAGCAGCAACGCATTGGTACGCATCACGAAGCTCGCCGGATCTTCCAGCGCGCCACCTTCGGCAAGCAAGGCCTGATCGAACAACAGATGGCACCAGTCGTCGAAGTTCGCGCTGTCCGCATGCAATCCCTTTACCAGCGCGTGCTCCGGATTCACCTCGAGAATCGGGTGGAACGACGGCGCCTGCTGGCCTGCGGCCTTCAGCATGCGTTGCAGATAGCCACTCATTTCACCATCGTCCGCAACGAGGCACGACGGTGAATCGGTCAGACGGAACGTCAGGCGCACGTCTTTCGCCTTGTCCTTCAGCACTTCCTTCATCTTCTCGACGAGCGGCTTGAATTCTTCGCCGACCTTCTCCTGCGCCTGTTTTTCCTCGTCGTTCAGCGCGCCCAGATCGAGATCGCCGCGCGCCACGCTTTGCAACGGCTTGCCGTCGAATTCGTTCAGGAACGACAGCATCCATTCATCGACGCGATCGGTCAGCAGCAGCACTTCCACGCCCTTCTTGCGGAATACTTCGAGATGCGGGCTGTGGGTCGCGGCCTGCCAGGTGTCGGCGGTCACGTAGTAAATCTTCGTTTGCTCAGGCTTCATGCGCGCGACGTAATCGGCCAGCGACACGGTCTGCTCGGGCGTCTCCGTGTGCGTCGACGCGAAGCGCACCAGTTTCGCGATCCGCTCGCGATTGGCGAAATCTTCGCCGATGCCTTCCTTCAACACCTGGCCGAATTCCTTCCAGAAACCGGCGTACTTTTCCTTGTCCGCGTCGTTATCCGAATTGGCCAGCTCTTCGAGCATCGACAGCGAGCGCTTGGTCACGCCTTCGCGGATCGCCTTCACATCACGGCTCTCCTGCAGGATTTCGCGCGACACGTTCAGCGGCAGGTCGCTCGAATCGACCACGCCCTTCACGAACCGCAGATACGCCGGCAGCAGCTGCTCGGCGTCGTCCATGATGAACACGCGCTTCACGTACAGCTTCAGGCCACCGCGCTGCTCGCGGTTCCACAGGTCGAACGGCGCGTGCGACGGCACGTATAGCAGTTGCGTGTATTCGCTGCGGCCTTCGACGCGGTTGTGAGTCCACGTGAGCGGGTCCTGATGGTCGTGCGAGATGTGCTGGTAAAACTGCTTGTACTGGTCTTCGGTGATGTCGTTCTTTGCGCGGGTCCACAGCGCGCTTGCCTGGTTGACGGTCTCGTCCTCGTCCTTCGTGACCATCTCGCTCTTTTCCGCGTCCCACTCTTCCTTCTGCATCAGGATCGGCAGCGCGACGTGGTCGGAATACTTGTGGATGATCGACTTCAGGCGATACGACGACAGCAGCTCGTCCTCGTCGGCACGCAGATGCAGCGTGATCGTCGTGCCGCGGGCGGCGCGCTCGATTGTCTCGACCACGAAATCGCCCTCGCCTGCGCTGACCCAGCGCACGCCTTCCGAGGCCGGCAAACCGGCGCGGCGCGATTCGACCGTGATCTTGTCGGCGACGATGAAGCCTGAATAGAAGCCCACGCCGAACTGGCCGATCAGCGCCGCATCTTTCTGCTGGTCGCCGGAGAGCTTGCCGAAGAATTCCTTGGTGCCCGAGCGCGCGATCGTGCCGAGGTGCGAAATGATCTCGTCACGGCTCATGCCGATGCCGTTGTCGTCGAGCGTGACGGTGCGCGCGGCCTTGTCGTACGACACGCGAATCCGCAGGTTCGGATCGTTCTCGTACAGCGCGCTGTTTGCGATCGCTTCGAAGCGCAGCTTGTCGGCCGCGTCGGATGCGTTGGAAATCAGCTCGCGCAGAAAGATTTCCTTGTTGCTGTACAGCGAATGGATCATCAGTTGCAGAAGCTGTTTCACTTCTGCCTGAAAGCTCATGGTTTCTTGTGCCATGGTCGGACTTCCTCTCTGTTGCGAATCGGGTTCAAGCCAGGGGTAACACTGGGCGCCGGTGCCACGCGGGTGCCACGCGGGTGCCAGGTCGTGCCGTGCGGCGCGGCCTGGCACCCGGAAAAATGCCGAACAACGTCGGGCCGCCGGATCGTCCGCCTAACTGGGGGCGATCCGGCGCGGTTTCAAGAGGCCCGGCGTGCAACGCCGTCGAGGTAACGGCACAGAAACGTCGCCAGCTCAGGATCGCCGCAGTTGGCGATATTGAAACGCATCCACGTGGTCGGCGACTGCTGCGGTGAAAACAGGCCGCCGGGCGTCAGCAGGAAGCCGGCTTCGTGGCCGGCGGCCGCCAGCGCGCCAGCGTCGACGCCCGTGTCGGCCCACAGAAACATGCCGGCCGTAGGCGTCAGGAACAGCTTCATGCCGGTCTTCTCCAGCATCCGCACGGATTTTTCGCGCACACCGTCGAGCCGCACGCGCAAGCGCTCGACGTGCCGTCGGTAGTGGCCTTCGGTCAGAATCTTGTAAAGCACGCGCTCGTTGAGCTCCGGGCTCGTCATGCCGACCAGCATCTTCTGGTTGCTGACCGCCGTGGCCACCTCCGGCGCGCACGCGATAAAGCCCACGCGCAAATTCGGCGCGAGCGTCTTCGAGAAACTGCCGAGGTAGATCACGCGCTTCAACTGGTCGAGGCTCGCGAGCCGCGTGCCCGGATAGCTCGGCGGGCACAGATCGCCGTAAATATCGTCTTCGACGACGATGAAGTCATACGCTTCGGCAAGGCGCAGGATGCGAAACGCCTGGGCCGCCGTCAGCGACGTGCCGGTCGGGTTCTGCAGCACCGAGTTGATCACCAGCATCTTCGGGCGCCACGTTTGCACCAGCGATTCGAGCGCGTCGAGGTCCGGGCCGTCCGGCGTGTACGGCATGCCGACCAGCCGCGCGCCTTGCGATGCAAAGCGTCCGAACATCTGGAACCAGGCCGGATCGCCGACGATCACCGCGTCGCCCGCCTTCACGTAGATGCGCGAAATCAGGTCGATCGCCTGGGTGATGCCCGACACCATCACGATCTGATCGGGCGACGCGCCGATTTCCAGTTCCTCCAGCCGCGTCTGCAACTGCTGGCGCAGCGGCAAAAAACCCTGCGGCGTGCCGATGCCGAGCATCTGCGCGCCGCTTTGCCGGCCGAGCGTGCGCAACGCATTGGTGATCAGGTCGCCGTCGAGCCAGCGCGCGGGCAGATAGCCAAGGCCCGGACTGCGCTCAGGGCGCGCGCCGGTGTACAGCATGTTGCGCAACAGCCAGACCACGTCGATCGTGGTCGGCGCGGGCGCCCCTTCGGGGTGCGGGCGCATCTCCATGACCGCCGCGCCGGAGATCCTCTCGCGCACGTAGAAGCCGGAGCCGCGCCGCGACTCCAGATACCCTTGCGCCACCAGCCGCTCGTACGCCTCGACCACGGTGAAGCGCGACACGCCCTTATCGAGCGCGAGCTTGCGGATCGACGGCATCCGCATGCCGGGGCGGAACACGCGCTCCTCGATGCGGCGGCGCGCCCACTGCACCAGCTGTTCGACCAGCGTCAGCGCTGACGTATCGTGCGGGGCGGGAATCTGGGCAAGCGGGACGGACATGGCGGGCTCCAACTGTACCGAACAGTATCGAGGCGATTGTACCGTTACTGTGCCGGTCGCCGCCGCTACATTCGAGTACGGCAAAGGGCGGCGACGCAGCGCAAACGCGGTTCGGACACGGGGTCCGCGGTGCGTGGGCGATCCGGCGACACCGGTCACAACCATCCGCATCGCCCGCCGACCCGGCAAACGGTTATGCTTACGGCCCCGGCCGCGCCACCGTCAGACCATGCGCGCCGGCTTAGCGCACAAAGCGCGCAGAAGACCGCGCAGAAAACCGTTTTTCTCGATCCGCCTCGATTCGCTTCGATTCGTCATGACAGCCCATCCGCTCCGTCTCGATCACCTCGTGATTTCCGCCCGCACCCTCGACGAGGGCACCCAGTACGTCGCCGACACGCTGGGCATCGCCCCGGCCGGCGGCGGCGCGCATCCGCTGATGCGCACTCACAATCGCCTGCTGAACCTGTGGGGCGGCGTGTATCTCGAGGTGATCGCGATCGACCCGCACGCCGCGTCCGTGGCCGACGGCGGCGCGCCGCGCGCCCGCCTGTTCGCGCTCGACGACCCGGCGACGCACGCGCGGCTCGAGCGCGGCCCGTACCTGTCGCACTGGGTCGCCCGGGTCGAGCGGCCCAAGCGGCTGTCGATGTGGCAAACGCAGTATCCACAGCGCATTGCGCCGATCGTGCCGATGACGCGCGGCGATTTCACGTGGAGTCTGTCGGTGCCCGACGACGGGTCGTTCCCGGCCTGGCAAGGCGCCGGCGACGGCGTGCTGCCATCGTTGATTCAGTGGGACTCGGCGCGGCATCCGTCGAGCGCATTGCCGGCCACGGAGATCACGCTGAAAGCCTTGAAAGCCGTGCATCCGCAAGCCGAACTGGTAAGCGCGCAACTGCGGTGGCTCGGTGCGGCGCATCTGCTCGACTTGCAGTCCACCGACGGCGCCGCGGCGCTCGTCGCCCAATTTGAAACCCCTGGCGGTCTACGGACCCTGAAATAAGCAGCGCGCGCGGGTCGTCGACTCGCGCGATAATTGAAGCTTTGACCGGTTCTAGAGATACCAGAGGAGACCATGGACCAAAGCGACCTCAAAGCCCCGACGTGGCAATTGTCCGAACGCGCGCGCAAGCTCACCAGCTCCGCGATCCGCGAGATCCTGAAGGTCACGGAACGGCCCGAAGTCATTTCGTTCGCTGGCGGCCTGCCCTCGCCGGCCACCTTCCCGGCCGAACGTATGCGCGAAGCGTCCGACCGCATTCTGCGCGACACGCCCGCCGCGGCGCTGCAGTACAGCGCGACCGAAGGCTATGCGCCGCTGCGTGAATGGATCGCGCAGCGCTACTCGGTGAACGGCGCGCAGATTCGTCCCACCCAGGTGCTGATCACCACCGGCTCGCAACAGGCGCTCGACCTGCTCGGCAAAGTGCTGGTGTGCCCGGGTAGTCCCGTGCTGGTCGAAACGCCCACCTACCTCGGCGCGCTGCAATCGTTCTCGATGTACGAACCGCACTACGTGCAGGTACCGACCGACGAGCAAGGCCTGATCCCCGCGGAACTCACGCCGGATCTGACCAAGGGCGCGCGCCTGCTGTACGCGCAACCGAACTTCCAGAATCCGACCGGCCGCCGGCTGCCGGTCGAACGCCGTCGCGCGCTTGCCGAGTTCGCGAGGAACGCGCCGTTCCCGGTGATCGAAGACGACCCGTACGGTGCGCTCGACTACGCGGGCGAACCGCTGCCCACCATGCTGTCGATGGCGCCGGATCACATCGTCTACCTCGGGTCGTTCTCGAAGGTGCTCGCGCCGGGCCTGCGGGTCGGTTTCATCATCGCGCCCGAAGAGTTGATCTTCAAACTCGTGCAGGCCAAGCAGGCCACCGATCTGCACACGCCCAGCTTCACGCAGCGCATCGTGCACGAAGTGATCAAGGACGGCTTCCTCGACACGCACGTGCCGACCATCCGCGAGTTGTATCGCAATCAATGCGAGGCGATGCTGGACGCGCTCACGCGCTATATGCCCGAAGGCGTGAGCTGGAACCGTCCGGAAGGCGGCATGTTCATCTGGGTGAATCTGCCGGCGCAGATCGACAGCATGAAACTGCTCGAAGAAGCGGTCGCGCAGAACGTCGCGTTCGTGCCGGGCGGTCCGTTCTTCGCGAACGAGGCACAGCACAACACGTTGCGTCTGTCGTTCGTCACGGTGCCGCCGGCTAGAATCGACGAAGGCGTCGCACGCCTCGCCACGCTGATCCGCGCGAAGGTCTGAGCGACCTGTCGCACGATCCTCACGCGACTCGCGCCACCGAATTCCACCCCCTCACTCAAGGACACGACATGGCTCAAATCAATGTGTACGACAAGCTCAAGGAACTGGGCATCGAACTGCCCGTCGCCGGCGCGCCGGCAGCCGCGTATGTGATGAGCGCGCAAAGCGGCAACACGGTGTACCTGTCCGGTCACATCGCGAAGAAGGACGGCAAGGTGTGGGCCGGCAAGCTCGGCGCCACGCTCGGCACCGACGAAGGCAAGGCCGCGGCACGCTCGATCGCCATCGACCTGCTGGCCACGCTGCACGCGCATGTGGGCGATCTGAACCGCGTCACGCGCATCGTCAAGCTGATGAGCCTCGTCAACTCGACGCCCGACTTCACCGAACAGCATCTGGTCACCAACGGCGCGTCCGAACTGATCGCCGACGTGTTCGGCGAGCGCGGCAAACATGCGCGCTCGGCGTTCGGCGTCGCGCAGATTCCGCTCGGCGCGTGCGTCGAAATCGAGATGATCGCAGAAGTCGAGTAAAGCAAGCGAGTAACCCAAGCGCATCGGCAACCCAGTCAGCATAGTCTGGCGGTTCGCCCAACAGTGCGTGTAGAACGCGTCGCGAGGTGTCGGCCACCCGCGGCGCGTTTTGCATTTATGGCGGAGCTAGATCGTTGCGGCGTCAGCGGATAGAATCCGCGAATCCCACTCACCGACTGACTCACTGAATCGCATCGATGCTCGCTCACACCGTTCGCTTCAAACAGGTCGACGTGTTCACGTCGGTACCGTTCAAAGGCAATCCGCTTGCTGTCGTATTCGATGCCGACGCGCTCGATACGAATCAGATGCGGGCCATCGCGCACTGGACCAATCTGTCCGAAACGACTTTTCTATTGAAGCCGACCGACCCGGCCGCCGACTATCGCGTGCGCATCTTCACCACGCATGGCGAGTTGCCGTTCGCGGGTCATCCGACGCTCGGCACTGCGCACGCGTTGCGCGACAGCGGATATCAACCAAAGCAGGCCGGCAAGCTGATCCAGCAATGCGGTGTGGGACTCGTCGAACTCGAGGCGTTAACTGGCACTGCCGGTACCGCCGACAGCATGCATGACGCATGGGCGTTCGCCGCGCCGCCCGCGCGCATTACGCCGCTTGCGGAAGATCGATACGCGATGCTCTCCGCGGCCTTGCGCAGCGACGCGATCGATTTCAGCGCGACGCCCTGCGCAGTCGACAACGGCGCGCCGTGGCTCGTGGTTCGCCTCGATTCGGCGCGCGATTGTCTCGCGCTCGAACCCGACGCCGCGGCACTCGCCGAGCTCGTGCATTCGGTCGACACTCACGGGCTCGCGGTCTACGCACCTCACGACGCCGACGGCCCCGCGACCTTCGAGGTGCGCTGCCTGATGGCAGGCGGCGGGTTCGGGGTAGGTGAAGACCCGGTGACGGGCAGCGCCAACGCTGCGCTCGCCGGTTTGCTGAGCGCACAGCAGCGACGCCCCGGCATGCACTACACAGCTCGCCAGGGCACGGTGCCTGGCCGCGCGGGCCAGGTGTCGGTGCGCTACGACGATGCGCGTGGCAAGACATGGATCGGCGGGCCATCGGTGACGATCGTCGACGGCACGTTCCGGCTGCCGTAACGCCGCGTTCCTTGCACGCACGAACGTGCATGCACATGCTCGAGCGTGGCAAGATGCGGTACGTCGCCTGAAAATACAACGCATGCCGCATCTCGCCGCGCGAGACCACAAAAAGCCGCATCGTTGTCCAAACTAATCCGCATTGCGTCGCAAGAGGCCTGCCATAGACCCTGGCACACCTGAATGCTGAGCCCGATGAAATATTCAAAAACAATAAGCGGGCTGCGCCCCCATAGCCGGCGCACCTGGCCGCGATTCAGGCCGATACAGGCCGCGTGTCCTGCCAGCGTATACCCGATGCCGCGAAGCTTCCTTAATCCAGTGGCATTAAGTAATATCGAAACATACCCGATGACCTGTGGACGGTCAGGCACGGTGGCAAGCCACCTCCTCCTGTGCAGTAGTTCCGGCACCTTGGTCACCATGCAGCCATCCATGAAATCAGCGCAGTCGATGCTCTCGCATTTGCAACCGGCCCGCACTCACGCATGGGCTGTCCGATGAGCCAATCCCGCTTCTCCGACGAGCGCGAAGCCAAGCCTCGCCGCGATCCGGCGGTGTCGCGCCGGCGAGCGCTGTTCGTCATTCCCGCGCTTGGCGTGCTGGTCCTGATCCTGCTTTGGACCGTGATCTTCGCGCGGCTGTCGATGGAGAAAGAAGCCACCAATCGCGAGGCGATGGCCTCTGCTGCAATTCTCTCGGCGGCGCTGGAACAGCATACGGTCAAGGCCATTCACCAGGTCGACCAGATCACCCGCTTCGTCAAATACGAGTTCGAGAAGACACCTAATCATTTCAATCTCGCCAGCACGGTCGAAAAAGGCGTCGTGCAAAGCGAGACGCTGGTGCAGGTGTCGTTGATCGACGAACGCGGCAAGCTGCTCGCCAACACGGCCGAGCTCAATCCCAAGCACATCGATCTGTCGGACCGCGAGCACTTCAAGGTCCATGAACACGAGAACGACGACCAGTTGTACATCAGCAAGCCCGTGCTTGGCCGCGTGTCCCGTCACTGGACCTTGCAGATGACGCGCCGTTTGAATCATCCGGATGGCTCGTTCGCGGGCGTCGTGGTGGTCTCCGAAGACCCCAGCTATTTCACCACCGACTTCTACAACAATGCAGCGATCGGCCGTGAAGGCGTGATCGCGGTGATCTCCGACAACGGCGCCGTGCTCGCTCGGCGCACCGGCAGTGCCGACTCCGTCAATGGCGCGTTCTCGGCGAGCGGCTCGTATCCGACCTCGGAGCATGTGTCGGGGACCTACGTCGATTCGATCGACAACGTCACGCGCATCGTCTCGTACCGGCACATCGACGGCTATCCGCTCGGCGTGCTGGTGGGTCTTTCGCAGGCCGAAGAGTTCGCCGACTACAACCACACGCGCAACGTCTATCTGCTGATGGCGGGCTTCATTTCGCTCGCGATGCTGAGCTTCTTCGCCGTCGCGACCGGACTGATCGGCAAGCTGCTGGGCCGCGAGCGCGAGATGACGCATCTGGTCGAATACGATCTGCTGACCGGTTTGCGCAACCGCTATGCGACGCTGCAAACGCTGCGGCATGACGTGGCGCAGGCGGCCAACCTCGGCCGCCTCGCGATTCTTTTCATCGACCTCGATAACTTCAAGACCGTCAACGATACGCTCGGCCACAACGCCGGCGACATCGTGCTGCAGATGACAGCCTCGCGGCTCGCCGCCGCGGTCGGCGACGGCGGCGCGCTGAGCCGCATCGGCGGCGACGAGTTTGTGGTCGTGATCAAGGGCGACGACGTCGAGAAGCGCGCCGTCGCCCTGGCCGAAGCCGCTGCCGAAGCGTTCGACCGACCCTTCGACGTGCGCGGCAGTTCGTTCGTACTGCATGCGAGCATTGGCATCGCGCTGTACTCGGTGCCCAACGAGAGCGAGATCGATCTGCTGAAGAAGGCCGACCTCGCGATGTACAGCGCGAAAGACGCGGGCAAGAACTGCTACCAGTTCTATTCTCCGCAGCTGGCGCATCGCGCGGACCATCTGATGAGGTGGGAACAGCAATTGCGCGTGGCGCTCGCCGAAGGGCAACTGTTTCTCGCCTATCAGCCGAAGATCGATCTGACGCGCCGCTGCATCACCGGTTTCGAGGCGCTGGTGCGCTGGAACCATCCGCAACACGGTCTGATTCCGGCGAGCGAGTTCATTCCGGTCGCCGAATCGACCGGGCTGATCGTGCCCATCGGCGACTTCGTGATCGAGACCGCCTGCCGGCAACTGGCGCTCTGGCAACAGCAGGGCTACGAGAAGTTGTCGCTCGCGGTGAACATCTCGGCGGTGCAGTTCTGGCGCGGCGACCTGTACCAAACCATCTCGCGTGCGATCGAGGAAACCGGCATCTCGGCGCGCCGCCTCGAACTCGAAATCACCGAGACGGCGATGATGGAATATCCCGAACTGGTCTCGGAGAAGATCTACGCGTTAAAGCGCCTCGGCGTGCGCATCGCGCTCGACGATTTCGGCACCGGCTATTCGTCGTTGTCCTATCTGAACCGCTTCTCGGTGGACACGCTCAAGGTGGATCGCTCGTTCGTCCAGGCGATTCCCGGCGACCGCAGCGTCTGCGTGATGGTCACCGCGATCGTCAATCTGGCGCGCTCGCTCGGACTCACGGTGGTGGTCGAAGGCACCGAAACCGAAGAGCAGATCGCATGGCTCGCCGCGCTCGGCCATATCGAGGCGCAGGGTTTCCTGTTCTCTCGTCCAGTGCCCGTGGAGGCGATACCGGCGCTGCTCGAACGCTTCGGCGTATGCGGTGTGACGGACCGCCGCGCCGTGCACGAAACCGACAGCACCAGCAGCGTGTCCAGCACCAGCGACTGAGCGCGGCCGGCTCGCCACGGCAGCGAAACCGCGGCAGCATTCACGCTGTACCGCGTCACCGCGTGCTGCCGGCCAGCGGCCATGCTACCCGATGACGATGATCCCAATAGAATAGGACGGGTGCCCAGGGCGGGACGCCCGGGGCGCCATGCAGACGATCACGAGCCGCGATGCGCTCAGACGAGGAGAACGGGAACCGCTATGGACGCTGTTCCGGGTTGTGTTCGCCCTGTCGGCGTTGTCATGGGGCGGCCTCGCGCTGATGGCGCAACTCGAGCATCACTACGTCGAACGCGAGGGACGGCTTTCACGGGTGGCGTTCTCCGATCTGATCGCACTCGCCTGGATGGTGCCCGGGCCGGTGGGATGCAATGTCGCCGTGCAACTCGGGCACGCGCTGCGTGGACGCGCCGGCGCGTGGGTCGCGGGCATCGCCAGCGTGCTGCCCTTCTTCATGCTGATGACGCTGTTTGCGATCTTCTACCGCGCGCCGCTCGTGCACGCCGTCGCTTCGCAAACCTTGCTCAATCACTTCAGCGTCGTGCTGGCCACGCTGATCGCGACCACCTGGTACAAGCAGACACGCGCGCTGGTGCGCGGCAAGCTCGAATGGACGGCGGCGCTGCTGGGCTGCGTGGCGCTCTTCTATGCGCGCAGTCCCGCGGCCTACGTCGCGATGCTCGGCGCGTCCTTCGGCGTCGGCTGGTTCGTGTGTCCAGTGCGCGATGCGCGCCTCGTCGTGTCGCTCAGGCGCGGCGACTGGCACCTGTTGGGCGCGTTGTGTGTCCTGCTGATCGTGTTCGCGCTGCCGTTGCCGCATCGCTATGAACTGGTGCTGCTGTGGCCGCGGCTGGCCGGTGCCGGCATGACGCTGTTCGGCGGCGGCTTCTCGGCATTGCCGGTGCTCAAGACGCTGTTCGTCACGCCAGCGATCGGCGTATCGGACAATGACTTCACGCTGGCGTTTTCGCTATCCCCGCTGTCGCCCGGACCGCTGTTGAATGTGGTGCCGTTCTTCGGCTATCTGGTGGATGGCTGGGCGGGTGCGCTGATTGCAACGCTCGCGCTGTTCGTGCCGTCGGGCTGCCTCGTCGTGCTGGCGCAACGGCATCTGCATCAGTTGAAGACGAATCCGCGCTTCGAGCACGGAATGAGGATCCTGCGCGCGGTCACCACCGCGTTTCTCGCAGTCGCCGTGCTGCGCATTGCCGCGCATGTGCCGTTCGAACCGGTGTATCTGATCACCGCGCTCTTCGCCGGCATGTGCTTCGCAAAGCTGAAGATGCCGGTGTACGTGGTGTATGGGACCGTGGCGGTGGTATGCGGACTGTGGCTCGCATATGGCGCGCTGCCTTGACCGGCAGCGGCCCGCACAACCGCTACCCCAGGCTCAGAACCCGCGCGACAACACCGCGACACCGATCGTCACGACGCCTAGCAAGATATTGATGAGCACGAGACGCCGGATGGTGCCGACCGCCTGCGCGCCGTCCGGCCATTTCTGCGCCTGCACCGCGCGACGGATGCGCGGAAAAACGGCAAAGCGGATGTGCCCAAAGATCAGCATCATCACGATGCCGAGACCCGCCATTGCATGCAGCGGCCACATCGCATGACCGCCGCCGAATTGCATCAGCAGAAAGCCACCGGTGAGGAGAATCACCAGCACGGCCGCGGCGACCCAGTTGAAGAAACGGCCGAATACCGACTCCCACAACGGCAAGCGCAATTGCGGCGATAGATCGGCCATGGCCGGGCGCAGACAGAAGTGTGCGAACACCATTCCGCCCACCCACACCGCGACCGCGAGTAGATGAAGGAAGAGCGCGAGTTCGATAGCCTTGTTCATGTTGTTTTCCTCTCCCGACGACGTCACACCGCTTACGACAATCTACCAACAGCGGCCATTGAGCGCATTCGACCATGTGCCGTGCACGCAGTTCCAGACGCCTGACGCTTTGCCGTCGTTTTATAGTTGTTATTGCAGCGTGCCTGATCCCGCGACACCACTGCCCCCGATTTTCAAGATACCCGGCGAGCGCCCCGCATGTTAACAGACGCTCGCCGCATTCCGGCGTCAAGCTTTGTCAAGTCGCCAGCACCGGACGCATACCGTCGAGCTTCATCTTGCTCTCCGGCGCACGCCCCTTGCGTGCGCGCTTGCCGACATGCGGCGCGAGCGCGGCGCCGCTCAGCTGCTCCTCATCGACGCGGCCGCCCCGACGCGTGCCGATCAGCATCACGCCCGCCCGATTGATGGCCAGTGCCTGCAACAGCGTTTCGTTGTCGTCGAGCGCCATCAGTGTGACGCCGCGGCCGCCGCCCGAGAGCGTCTTCATCTCGTCGAGGCCGAACACCAGCAGACGCCCGCCCGACGACAGACACGCGATGTGCGTCGCGTCCGGCAGCATCGGCATCGGCGCGAGCGGTACGGCGCCTGCATCGATCGTCATGAACGATTTGCCTGCCTTCACCCGGCTCACCATGTCGCCCACCTTGGCGACAAAGCCGAAGCCGTTGCTCGACGCGAGCAGCAACGCCTGCTCCGCGGACGCCGCGTAGTAGTGCATCAGATGGCTGCCCGACTCCAGTTCGATCAGCGACGTGACCGGCACGCCGTCACCGCGACCGCCCGGCAGCAACGCCACCGCGACCGAATAGACCCGGCCGTTGCTGCCCCACGCGATCAGCGTGTCCGGCGTGCGGCACTGGAACGCCGCGTACAGCCCGTCACCGGCCTTGAACGTGAAGCCGGCCGTATCGAGGCCATGGCCCTTCAGCGCACGCACCCAACCCTTCTGCGACACCACCACCGTGACCGGTTCGTCGACCACGCGCGCTTCGAACGTCGCGCGCTTTTCCTGCTGGATCAGCGTGCGCCGCTCGTCGCCGTATTGCTTCGCGTCGGCTTCGATCTCCTTGATGAGCAGGCGCTTCATGGCCGATTCGTTGCCGAGCAGTTCTTCGAGCCTGACCTTCTCGTCGCGCAGGTCCGACAGTTCCTTCTCGATCTTGATCTTTTCGAGCCGCGCCAACTGGCGCAAACGGATCTCGAGAATGTCGTCGGCCTGGCGCTCGGACAAGCCGAACGCGGCCATCAACGCGACCTTCGGTTCGTCCGATTCGCGAATGATGCGGATGACTTCGTCGATATTCAAAAAGACGATCATCCGGCCTTCGAGAATATGAATCCGGTCGTCGACCTTGGCCAGACGATGACGCGTGCGGCGCGTGACCGTCGCAAAACGGAACGCGATCCACTCGTGCAGGATTTCGCTCAAGCCCTTCTGACGCGGCCGGCCGTCGCCGCCGACCATCACCATGTTCAGCGACGCGTTCGATTCGAGGCTCGTATGCGCGAGCAGCGTATTGACGAACTCGGTCTGGTCGATACGGCTCGACTTCGGCTCGAACACGAGACGCACCGGCGCGTCCTTGCCGGACTCGTCGCGCACCGCGTCGAGCAGCGCCAGCATGGTCTGCCTGGTCTGCAGCTGTTCGGGCGTGAGCGTCTTCTTGCCGAGCTTGATCTTCGGGTTGGTCTGCTCTTCGATTTCCTCGAGCACCTTCTGCGCGGCCGTGTTCGGCGGCAGCTCGGTGATCACCAGTTGCCACTGGCCACGTGCGAGGTCTTCGATCTTCCAGCGGGCACGCACTTTCAGGCTGCCTCGGCCCGTCTCGTACGCCGCGGAGATCTCCGCTTCGCTCGAGATGATCTGGCCGCCGCCCGGGAAATCCGGCCCCGGCATGTGCTGCATCAGTTCGGCATGCGCCAGCTTCGGATGGCGGATCAGCGCGACCGCCGCACTCGCGACTTCACGCAGATTGTGCGACGGTATCTCCGTCGCCAGACCCACCGCGATGCCCGACGCGCCATTCAATAGCACGAACGGCAAGCGCGCCGGCAGCACCTTCGGCTCTTCGAACGAGCCGTCGTAGTTGGGCATGAAATCGACCGTGCCCTGATCGATTTCATCGAGCAGCAGTTTCGCGATCGGCGTGAGACGCGCTTCCGTATAACGCATGGCCGCCGCGCCGTCGCCGTCGCGCGAGCCGAAGTTGCCCTGGCCGTCGATCAGCGGATAGCGCATCGAAAAATCCTGCGCGAGACGCACCAGCGCGTCGTACGCCGACTGGTCGCCGTGCGGGTGATACTTGCCGAGCACATCGCCGACCACGCGCGCCGACTTGACCGGCTTCGCGTTGTCGCCCAGTCCCATCTCGTTCATCGCGAACAGGATGCGGCGCTGCACCGGCTTCTGGCCGTCGCAGACGTCGGGCAGCGCGCGGCCCTTGACCACGCTGACCGCATATTCGAGGTACGCGCGCTCGGCGTAGTTGCCGAGCGTCAGGAAGTCGCCTTCAGGAGGCGGCGGCTCGGTGAAAAGGTCGAGAGTGTTATCGTCGTCCATCTAGATTCCGTATCCGTGTTTGGCTTGAAGTTTTCGTGCGCAGGCAGAGCGCCGGGAAGCCGGCTAACAAGCGGGTTGCAAAGCGGGCTGCAAAGCGGGCCGCAATGCGCGCTCAGATATCCGCTTCCACTTCGTTGCCCTTTTCTTCCAGCCAGCTGCGCCGCGACGCCGCTTCGCCCTTGCCCATCAGCATCGTCATGCGCGCGACCGTGGAGTCGTAGTCGAGCTCGCCCAATGCGACCGGCTGCAGACGCCGCGTGTCGGGGTTCATCGTGGTGTCCCACAGCTGTTCCGCGCTCATTTCGCCGAGCCCTTTGAAGCGGCTGATCGACCATTGCGTATCGCGCACGCCGTCCTTACGCAGCTTGTCGAGGATCGCTTCGAGTTCGCCTTCGTCGAGCGCGTACAGCTTCTGCGCGGGCTTCTTGCCGCGCGCGGGCGCATCGACGCGAAACAGCGGCGGACGCGCGACGCACACGTGGCCGCGTTCGATCAGCTGCGGGAAATGCTTGAAGAACAGCGTGAGCAGCAGCACCTGGATGTGCGAACCGTCGACGTCCGCGTCCGACAGAATGCAGATCTTGCCGTAGCGCAGATTCGACAGATCGACATGGTCGTCCGGGCTATGTGGATCGACGCCGATCGCCACCGAAATGTCGTGCACCTCGTTGTTGGCGAACAGGCGGTCACGCTCGGTTTCCCACGTGTTCAGCACCTTGCCGCGCAACGGCAGGATTGCCTGGTACTCCTTGTCACGGCCCATCTTCGCGGAGCCGCCCGCCGAGTCGCCCTCGACGAGGAACAGCTCGTTGCGGCCGATCTCCGTCGATTCGCAATCGGTCAGCTTGCCCGGCAGCACAGCGACACCCGAACTCTTGCGCTTCTCGACCTTCTGTCCGGCGCGCGTGCGGGCCTGCGCCTGCTTGATCACGAGGTCCGCGAGTTTCTTGCCGTGCTCGACGTGCTGGTTGAGCCACAACTCGAGCGCCGGCCGCGCGAACGACGACACCAGCTTGACCGCATCGCGGCTATTGAGCCGTTCCTTGATCTGGCCTTGGAACTGCGGGTCCAGAACCTTCGCCGACAGCACGAACGACACACGCGCGAACACGTCTTCAGCGAGCAGTTTGACGCCCTTCGGCTGCAGGTTGTGCAGCTCGACGAAATTCTTGACCGCCTGATACAGCCCGTCGCGCAAGCCGGATTCATGCGTGCCGCCCGCGGGCGTCGGAATCAGGTTGACGTACGACTCGCGCGTAAGCGGCCCTTCCTCGCTCCATGCGACGACCCACGCGGCGCCCTCGCCTTCGGCAAACGTCTCTTCGCTCGCACGCGAGTTTTCCGCATAGCGCTCGCCTTCGAACAGCGGAATCAGCAGGTCGCTGCCGTTCATGCCTTCGAGCAGATAGCCGCGCAGACCGTCTTCGTATTTCCAGCTTTGCTGCTCGCCGGTTTTTTCGTTGATCAGCGTGACTTCGACGCCCGGCAACAGCACCGCCTTCGAGCGCAGCAGACGTTGCAGCTCGCCGAGCGGCAGGTTCGGCGAATCGAAGTATTTCGGGTTGGCCCACGCGGTGACGCGCGTGCCGGATTTCTTGTCGCCTTTCGCGGCGGCTCGCACTTCCAGCTGCTTCGCGACGTCGCCGTTGGCGAAACTCAGTTCGGCGATCTTGCCGTCGCGCCATACGGTGACATCGAGGCGCGTGGACAGCGCGTTCGTGACCGACACGCCGACGCCGTGCAGGCCACCCGAGAACGTGTACGCGCCGCCGGCGGCTTTGTCGAACTTGCCGCCCGCGTGCAGGCGCGTGAAGACGATCTCGACGACCGGCACGCCTTCTTCCGGATGCAGGCCGAATGGAATGCCGCGGCCGTCGTCCTCGACCGAGACCGAATGGTCCGCATGCAGCGTGACCGTGATTTGCCGGCCGTAGCCGCCGAGGGCCTCGTCCGACGCGTTGTCGATGACTTCCTGAATGATGTGCAGCGGATTTTCGGTGCGGGTGTACATCCCGGGCCGTTGCTTGACCGGCTCCAGGCCCTTCAACACCTTGATCGACGCTTCGCTATACGCGGCGTTTGGCTTTTTCGTAGACATGGTTGACTCGGGTGCGTCGGTTCATCGTTGTCCACAGGTCCTGTGGACAGGTCCGTGGACAATGCGTTGAGTTTTCAAAAAAAGCGAAACGAAACAACGGGGTTAGGTGGGGTGCCCGCGGTGCGGGCAAGCTGTTTTGCTGCGCGGCTTCCCGTTGACGCGCTTGACGGCGCTCGCTGGCGCGAACGGGCCGATGCAAATGCCGGGGAAGCCTGTTCGCGGGGTATTTTACTGATTTCGACCACGGCGGCAATTCACGATGCGCAAGATTGGCCGTCTGGACAAGACGCGGCGGGCGCGATGAAGGCAGATGCGGCTCGCCGTGCCGTGGATGCCGCGGCCGCTCGCCTGCCGTCGCTTTTTCTCGTTGTAGCGCTTTTTATGGTTCTCTATCGCGTCGTCGCGCGGGTCTGCCCGCCACACCCGCGCCACGCCGTCACGCTTTATTTACCGCTTATTTGCTGCTTATTTGCCGCTCATTTGCGCCGGTTTTCCAGTTCGTCCCAACGCTCGAGCGCAATCAGCAGTTCTTCGTCGATTGCCGCATAGCGCTCGGTCAGGCGCGTGCCTTCCTGCGCGTCCCTCGCGAATACCGAACCGTCTTCGAGTTGCGCGCCGATGGTTTTCTGCTCGGCTTCGAGCGCGGCGATCCGCTCTGGCAACGCCTCCAGTTCGCGTTGCTCCTTGAACGACAGCTTCACGGCGCGCTGCGTGTTGCGGCCCGCCGCGCTTTCCTTGGCCGCCGCGTTGCTGGCTGCGTCTTTGGCTGCATCCTTGCTGGCCTCTTTCTGCGCTTCGAGCGCCAACTGCTCGGAACGGTCGCGCTGGATCTGCCAGTCCGTAAAACCGCCAACGTACTCGCGCCACTTGCCGCCGCCTTCCGACGCGATCACCGAGGTCACGACGTTGTCGAGAAACGCGCGGTCGTGGCTGACCAGCAGCACGGTGCCGTCGTATTCGATCAGCAGTTCTTCGAGCAGTTCGAGCGTGGGGATGTCGAGGTCGTTGGTCGGTTCGTCGAGTACCAGCACGTTGGCCGGCCGCGCGAACAGACGCGCCAGCAGCAGACGGTTGCGCTCGCCGCCCGACAGCGACTTGACCGGCGAACGCGCACGCTCCGGCGCGAACAGGAAGTCGCCGAGATAGCTCATCACGTGCTTCTTCTGGCCGTTGATTTCGACCCATTCGCTACCCGGGCTGATGGTGTCGGCGAGACTCTTCTCCAGATCGAGCTGCGCGCGCATCTGGTCGAAATACGCGACCTGCAGATTGGTGCCGACGCGCACCGTGCCTTCGTCCGGCGTCAGGTCGCCGAGGATCGTTTTGAGCAAGGTGGTCTTGCCCGCGCCGTTCGGACCGACGAAGCCGATCTTGTCGCCGCGCATCACCGTGTCCGTGAAACGGTCGATCACCGTGCGCGAGCCGTAGCGCTTGGTCACGTCAGTCAGTTCGGCGACGATCTTGCCGGACTTCTCGCCCTGGCCGACATCGAGCTTGACGTTGCCCTGCACGTTGCGGCGCTCGGCGCGCTCCTTGCGCATCTCCACGAGCCGCGCGATCCGGCCGACGCTGCGCGTGCGGCGTGCTTCGACGCCCTTGCGGATCCACACTTCTTCCTGCGCGAGCAGCTTGTCGGCCTTCTCGTTTTCGACGCGCTCGATTTCCAGCTGCTGCGCCTTGCGCGTCTGGTACGCCGAGAAATTGCCCGGATACGACAGCAGGCGCCCGCGATCCAGCTCGACGATGCGCGTCGCGACGCGGTCGAGAAACGCGCGGTCGTGAGTGATGAACAGCAGGCCCGCGCGCTGCGAGACCAGCAGTTCTTCGAGCCAGCGGATACCGTCGAAGTCGAGGTGGTTGGTCGGCTCGTCGAGCAGCAGCACGTCGGGCTGCACGACCAGCGCCCGCGCCAGCGCGACGCGCTTTTGCATGCCGCCCGACAGCGAGCCGACGCGCGCCTCGCCGTTCAGGCCGATCTGCTGCAGCGTGGTGGCCACGCGCGTGCTCCAGTTCCACGCGTCGGCCGCATCCAGCGACGATTGCAGCGTGTTCATGCGCGCCATCAGCGCGTCGTGCTGCGGGCCTTCGGGTTCGTCGGCGAGCTGGTGGGCGACCGCATCGTATTCATCGAGCAGCGCGCGGGCGTGCGTGAGACCGGCTGCAACGGCGTCGAACACCGTGTCGTCGGTATCGAACTCCGGTTCCTGCGGCACGTAGACCGTGGTGAGATTCTGCTGACGCGTGATGAGGCCGTCGTCGGGCCTCGCGAGCTCGGCGACGATCTTCAGCAGCGAGGACTTGCCCGCGCCATTGCGTCCGATCAGCCCAACGCGTTCGCCCGCTTCGAGTGAGAAATCCGCGTGATCGAGCAACGCGACGTGACCGAATGCCAGTTGGGCGTCGGAAATGGTGTAAAGCGACATGGAATGTTGGAGAAGACAGCGATGAGTCGGAACTGCTCATTGTACCGGGCGCGCAGCCGGGTGCCCGCATGCTGGAAGCGCCAGGGGGAATGGCCTGGCTGGCGCGGGGTGGATCGTGCGGGCGTGGGCTCCGTGGCGCTTTCGTGTCGGAACGGGATGCGAGCCGGCGCGAGCGGGGTGAAGGCCGCGTGCGGATCCACGTGCGTGCCGAGTCCGAGCGGACTTCGGGCCGCGCACGCGCCAGGACGGCCGCTGCGCCCGCCCGGCCCGTTTTCGCGCGGCAGCTTACTTCACGTGCACCGTGATGGTTTTGCTCATTTCCGGACCGTACGACCGATGCGCGCCGTCACCGAATTGCAGCGTCAGCGTGTGGTCGCCCGGCGGCAGCGTCAGATCGGTTTCGGTCTGGCCCTTGCCGAAGTGCAACGATTTGTCGTTGGTGGGAACCACCTCGCCCTTGGGCAGCGGCTTGCCGTCGATCAGCAGATGGTGATGCCCCGTGCCGTCAGTCATCGTGCCGGCCGGCGCGATGTTCATGCCGTCCACGGCGAACACGACGTGCACGGGATTGCTGACGGTCGCGCCGTCCTTCGGCTGCACGAAGGACACGCTCGCGGCTTGCGCCACACCCGCCACAGCCAGCAAGCCGGCCAACGCGACACCGTTCATCCACTTGTGTTTGAACATCGGTTGCTCCTTTCAGGAAACGAAGTGATGCGTGGGAATTCTGCGGTCGACGGCGGCTGCGCTGAGGTGGCGGTGCCGCCATTGCCTGAGACCGATCGTCGCAAGGCCAGCCAGACGCGCGCCGTGCCTGTCCAATTGCGCAGTTGCCGATCAAAGCATACACGCTGTGTGTGACGCGATCCGTCCAGTGGGCCTGGAGCTGTCTCAGACGCGTTGCGGCGGCGCCGCATCGGTGGTGCGCGGTCCGATTGACAAATTCCGGTAATATTGCGGGTCGCCGCATTGCCCCAAAAAGGGGCAGACAGAGCGGACCCTGTTGCATTGAACCTGAGAAGAGTACGCCGTGAGCGAAGTAATTGAAGTGACCGAATACAAAAGCTGGGTCTGTCTGATTTGCGGCTGGATCTACAACGAGGAAGAAGGCCTGCCCGAAGAAGGCATTGCGCCCGGTACGCGCTTCGCCGCGATTCCGGAAGACTGGCGCTGCCCGCTGTGCGATGTGGGCAAGGCGGAATTCGCGGTAGTGGAGTTCTGAGCCGGCCCGATCGAGGCGGCGGGGATGCCCGTCGATAACGAGCCTGATGCCATACACGGCCCAGCTGGCCATGCCGCTGGGCCGTTTGCGTGGGTGGCGGACTTCGCGGCCCTCCTCGCGCCCGGGCGGGTTTGATATACTTTGCGCTCGCCGGCGAATTTGGACTCGCCCGATCCGCGCGGACCTTGTCCGGCAGCAGGATTGCAGCGATCATTCCGGTTCGGTCCTCTCCCTGTAGTTCAATGGATAGAACAAGTGCCTCCTAAGCGCTAGATACAGGTTCGATTCCTGTCAGGGGGACCAACTAGCTTCCCAGCATCTGCCCCTGCTAAGCTAGCTTGACCTTGGGCCAGCCTACAAGCTACAGTTGTAAGTGCTAAATGGGTTGCGACTACGCGGCCGGCGCTAGGCTCCAGGGACTACCTTGGGGCCTTTCGCTTTTCTAGGGAAATATCTTCAAACCGTTCCCATTGACGACCGAATTCGGAGAGAAAAATTTCTCCGCGAGGACGTCGTAAGCACGATTCTGCTGATCTGGTCTCAGTATGTGAAGACCGATGGGACGAGCCATCAAATCCGAAATCTGCAGCCCCTCCGAGTTCGCCTTCTTGTCACAGATGACGATGTCGAACTGGTAAGGAACGCCACTGCGATTGTCCCCGTCGCACACCCGCCTGAATTCCAGCTCGAGGTCCTTGTCCTCCTTTGCGCCTCGCGCTTCGCAAACGACGTGAGTCAAATTTTCGTGCTGACCGTGCGCGCGAAGAAAATGACGCACTCTTTCAAGTCCGAACTTGATGCCGATGTGGTACGGGTTATAGGGGTTGCTGTATCGTTGCTTCAACTTTCGCTTGTCGATCACGACGGCGATGACGGTCATCTGCGTATCGATGATGATTTGTGTCAGGTCAGCCATGAATCTCTCGCGTGGCTCCTTGCTGAGCAGCGAAAAATCTCCGCGTTTGCGGCGAATGTCGATCTCGTGTAGCACGACACAATCATGGCCGAAGGTGTCAAATTTCAGCTTCTTGATTCGCGGTACTAACGTATCCCCGTAGTCCGCCTTTCGGATGACACAGAAGCACAATACAAACAGTGGATAATCCGCATCGATAGACGTCAGACTGTGATCCCCACTCTCGTCCACAAAGACGATATAGTCGCTATTCACTGCGCTGTTGCCCCCTTAACGCTTTTCCCGACAACCGGCGCGCTACATTGCTTGATCTCTGGGCGGCAGCGATGCTGCGACCCCGCGCCTGTCAGATGGCTGCCCGTTCGACACCCACTCGCCACACCACCCGTCCCGCTTCACCCAACCACCCCACCCTCTTCACGACGCCGCCACAACCAACGCGTTATCAGCGATAACGCATCACGACGGCCGTTTCGGAATATTCAGCCCTCTCGCCACCGCCGGACGCTCGACGAACGCCGCCAGCACGCGCGTCACGTTCGGAAAGTCGTGAATGCCGACGAGGTCGCCCGCTTCATAGAAGCCCGCGAGATTACGCACCCAGGGGAATGTCGCGATATCCGCAATCGAGTACGAGTCGCCGAGAATCCAGTCACGCCCTTCGAGCCGCTGGTTCAACACACCGAGTAGCCGCTTCGCTTCCGCAACGTAGCGATCGCGCGGACGTTTGTCTTCGTATTCCTTGCCGGCGAACTTGTGGAAAAAACCCACCTGGCCGAACATCGGGCCGATCCCGCCCATCTGGAACATCACCCACTGAATCGCTTCATAGCGGCCCGCGGCATCCTGCGGAATCAACTGAGCGCTCTTGTCCGCGAGATAAATCAGGATCGCGCCCGATTCGAACAGCGCCAGCGGTTTGCCATCCGGACCGTTCGGATCGAGGATCGCCGGAATCTTGTTGTTCGGATTGAGCGACCGAAACTCCGGCGTCATCTGATCGTCGGTGTCGAAGCGCACCAGGTGCGGCTCGTACGGCAGGCCGGTCTCTTCGAGCATAATCGAGATTTTCACGCCGTTCGGCGTCGGCAGCGAATACAGCTGAATCCGCTCAGGATGCTCGGCAGGCCATTTTTTCGTGATCGGAAAGGCGGATAAATCGGTCATGAGACAGTGTCACCCTTGTGCGAGAGTTGTTCGATGGGGAAGCGCATTTGCGCGTCGTGCATCCGGCCGCGTTCGCGAACCGGACCCGACGACCCGCATGCGGGACCGTCAAATATAGCCCGAGTCGGCGGAACGCGTGCGAGACCGCCTCGGCGGCGGCCTGACGCGCGAATGCGATCTGGCAACGGGCCCCGGCAGCCCGCCCTGACGATGCGGCCGTATCAGCCAATCCCTCGCGACAACCCATCGCACCCCGTCGCACTCACCACAAATCCTTGGTCGCCGTGCCGGCGCGCAGGTTATACCCTTCGCGCCACAACGCCGCGCCGACCGTCAGCAGCAACGTTTTCTGCTCGATGTCGAGTAGATCCCACGCGCTCGCGAGCCAGATGGCATAGCTCACGCAGGTGGGTTCGAGGTCGACCGGTACTTTGCCTTCCAGGTACTGCCGCTCGAACATCGAAAGTGCTTTTTCAGGTGTCATTGGCGCGACCTCCGTGTGGGATGCGCCAAGTCTAAAGGCGGCACACGGCGCGCGGAACGCCCGCGATGCCGATCGCGGGTTACTCCCAGGCGCGTACAGTCGGGTCGCCCCTCAGCGGCACCCAGGACGTGCGCGACGCGAAAACGCAAAAAAACGGAAAAGGCGCCGAAGCGCGCTTTTCCGTCGCGAGAAAGCCGTGAAGGCTCACTCATGAACCGGGTTACGGTGCGTTGCGCTTCGCCTTGTCCTTCGCGTCTTCCTTGGCGTCGCCATAAGCCTTCTGCACCTTGCCCGCGCCTTGTTGCAGGTCGCCCTTCATTTCCTTGGCCGGATTATTGGTGGCCTTGCCGACGGCTTCGTTGACCTTGCCCTTGACCTGTTCGACCACACCCTTCGCTTGGTCCTTGTTCATGTTCGGCTCCGTTATCTGAAATGCCGGCGCAACATTACGCCAGTATCCGAATACAGCAACGGGTGTACCCGAGCCTGTCGCGCAGACCGATGCAATCGTGATCGCCGCCAAAAAATATTTCAGATCAGGCCTAAAGTCCTGCGCCGCCCTGCCGTAAAGGAACCATGGAGGGGCTATGGATCAAATACCCAATACGCATTCGGGCTCAGCGCAGGCGACGCTGATCGATCGGGACATCGCGCATATTGCGCGCGTCATGCGGACGTCTTTACGCGGTGACCTGGCCGGCCCCATCTTGCCCCCCGCCTACTGGCGCAAGCGTCTGCACCAATTGCTCGACACCGGCAGTCTGTCCCACGCGCAACTGTGCACGGTCGACAGTCTTCTGCTGCAACTCGACCAGTACGAAGCCGAGCCACAGAAGGCATGGGACACCCTGGCTCCCGCTACTGCCGCACTGTTCCCGCCGCCTTTCGCGGATTCGAACCGCCAGCTCTGATACTTCCAGCTCTGAGGCTTGTTAGCCTCGCCCCCGCCGGCGATTGCGCGCCGGCCCGCCTGCCCGTCGACAAAAAGCGGCCGCGAACTGGTTCGCGGCCTCAACACACGTCGCGACGCGGGGTCTCGCGTCACGCCGTCAGCCTACCTGTGCGACCGTGACAGCCACGTTTCACCGCCGACGCGCCTCGTATGGTCGGAAATTTCCACCCATTCACGGCAAAAATCGCGAAAACGGGACGACCTTAGGTCATAATGTCCGCAAAAATTCCCTGCAAGGACGACTGTGACCCTCGCCGCACCGCTCAACCTGCTCCGGCAGGCGCGCGCCCGCTTTACTCAACGCGAAATCGCCGCGCATGTCGGCAAGGACATCAAAACGGTGCGCCGCTGGGAAAAAGGCGAAACACCGTGCCCTGCCATGCTGGAGCCGGCTTTGCGCGATCTGCTGCAGCAACCCGCGCGGACCACGAACGGCGCCGGCGGTGATACGCAGTTTCGCTTCATTGATCTCTTCGCCGGCATCGGCGGAATCCGGATGGGCTTCGAAGCGCATGGCGGCGAGTGCGTCTTCACCAGCGAGTGGAACGACTTTTCGACCCGCACCTATCGCGAGAACTACCCTGCGGGCGGCGAACACACGCTGATCGGCGACATCGTTTCCTTCCCCGTCGAAGACGTGCCGAGTCACGACGTGCTGCTCGGCGGCTTTCCTTGCCAGCCGTTTTCGATCGCCGGCGTCAGCAAGAAAAACGCGCTCGGTCGGCCGCACGGTTTCGAGTGCACCACCCAGGGCACGCTCTTTTTCGACGTCGCGCGGATCATCGCGGCGAAGCGCCCCGCCGCTTTCCTGCTGGAGAACGTGAAGAATCTGCTGTCGCACGACAAGGGCCGCACCTTCGACGTGATTTTGCAAACGCTGCGCGAGGAGCTCGGCTACGAGGTGCATTACCGCGTGATCGACGGCCAGCATTTCACGCCGCAGCATCGGGAGCGCATCATCATCGTCGGCTTTCGCGGCAGCACCGCGTTCTCGTGGGACGATCTGCAGTTGCCCGCACACGGCCCGCGGCTCGGCTCGATCCTGCATCGCACCGATGGCAGCGAACCGGTGCTGCCGTGGGACCACGACCGCTTCTTCGACCACACCACGCGGCGCGTGCAACCGAAGTACACGCTCACACCGAAACTCTGGACCTACCTGCAAGACTACGCAGCCAAGCACCGCGCGGCGGGCAATGGCTTCGGCTTCGGCATGGCTTATCCGGACAGCGTCACGCGCACACTGTCGGCGCGCTATCACAAGGACGGCTCCGAGATCCTGGTCTATCAGGGCGAAGCGCTACGCCCGCGCCGCCTGACGCCGCGCGAATGCGCGCGGCTGATGGGCTTTCCCGACACCTTCAGGATTCCAGTCAGTGACACGCAGGCCTACCGGCAATTCGGCAACAGCGTCGTCATGCCGGTGATGCGCGAAGTGGCGCGCATCATGCTGCCGCATGTGCAAACCCTGCTCGCCGAGGGACCCCGCCATGGTTAGAAGCAAGTCCTGTCGCTGTACGCGTGAACGGCCTGCCGCGACGCGCGTCCGGCGTTTCGACGACGGCTCGCCCAGGTCCTGACGATGGTCGATATCGTCGATAGCGCGACGCGCAGCCGGATGATGTCCGGCATCCGTGGCCGCAATACCAAACCGGAAATCCTGATCCGCAGCCTGCTGCATCGGCAGGGCTTTCGCTTCCGGCTGGATGTGCGCGATCTGCCCGGGCGCCCCGACATCGTGTTGCCGCGTTATCGCGCGGTGGTGCTGGTGCACGGCTGCTTCTGGCACGGTCACGACTGCCATCTTTTCAAATGGCCGCAAACCCGGCCGGAGTTCTGGCGCGACAAGATCGGCCGCAATCGCAGCAACGACGACAAGGTGCGCGCGGCATTGCTGGCCGGCGGTTGGCGCGTGGCCGTGGTGTGGGAATGCGCGTTGCGGGGCGGCAATCGCGATGTCGGGGGCGTGTTGCAGCGGCTCGTCGACTGGCTCAGGAGCGACGCACCGACCTTCGAGGAACGCGGTTGAAAGCCGCTTGCAGCCTGTCCGGTTCAAGCGAATCCCGCAGCCGCTGGTGATACACTCGACTGGCTAGTTCGGGGCGCTTGCGCTTGCCGCCATACCATGCAATGCCACGCCATGCCGTATGGCTCGCCGCGCAAGCGCACGTCACGACCATCCCAGAACCAATCAACAAGAGAGGCACATCATGGCTGATTTCCGTCTCTGGTCCGACGACTTTCCCACCAACGGCTTCATGCCGAAAGCCCACGAATATCACGACAAGGCATTCGGCGTGAACGGCGAGAACATCTCGCCCTCGTTGCAATGGGACGCGCCGCCTGCCGACACCCAGAGCTTCGCCCTCACTGTTCACGATCCCGACGCCCCGACCGGCAGCGGCTTCTGGCACTGGGTCGTGGTGAACATTCCGGCCGATGCCCGCTCGCTGCCGCGCAACGCCGGCAAGGCGGACGGCTCGCTGCTGCCGCAAGGCGCGCTGCAGGTGCGCAACGACTATGGCACGGTCGGCTTCGGCGGCGCCGCGCCGCCGCGCGGCGACCGCGCGCATCGCTATATCTTTCGCCTGCACGCGCTGAAGGTGCCGCATCTGCCGATCAGCCCGGACACCACCAACGCAGTGGCGCGCTTCATGACGCACCTGAACGAACTCGACTCGACCACCCACACGGGCCTCTACGAACTCAAATAACGCACCGGACGCCCGGCCGGCGCGTTTTCGCGGCGCCGCCGCCGGCGCTGCTCGAGACGGTCTTCCGACACCGGCGCGCCGCGCGTGGCTCGCCGCCCGAGCGGCGGGCCGTCCCACTATCAAACGAACCATCGATGCACGCACAATCCTCGCGCGAGGACGGCCAGATGCCGGCCGCCGCCGCTGACGCCGCTCCCGATACCCCACTCAGGCAGCGCACCAACCAGGGCCTGCCGATTCCGCAACGCTACTGGGCGATGCTGGTGATCGCACTCGCACTCACGCTTGCGGTGCTCGACAGCGCGATCGCCAACGTGGCGCTGCCGACCATCGCGCGCAACCTGCGCGCAAGCGCGGCCGGCTCGATCTGGATCGTCAACGCCTATCAGCTGGCAATCACGATTTCGCTGCTGCCGCTCGCGTCGCTCGGCGACCGCATCGGCTACCGGCGCATCTATCTGAGTGGCCTGATCCTGTTCACGCTGTCCTCGTTCGGGTGCGCGCTGTCCACCTCGCTGTCGACGCTCGCGCTCGCTCGCGTCGTGCAGGGCTTCGGCGCGGCGGGCATCATGAGCGTGAATACCGCGCTGGTGCGGATGATTTATCCGCCCAACCAGCTCGGGCGCGGCGTCGCGATCAACGCGATGGTGGTCGCGGTATCGTCGGCGGTCGGACCCACGGTGGCCTCCGGCGTGCTCGCGGTCGCGACGTGGCCGTGGCTGTTCGCGATCAACGTGCCGATCGGCATCGCGGCGATCATCGGCGCCTTCAAGGCGCTGCCGATGAACCCTGGCCACGAGTCGCCGTATGACTACCTGAGCGCGGTGATGAACGCGTTCGTGTTCGGCCTGCTGATTTTCGCCGTCGACGGCCTCGGCCACGGCGAGCGCTTTGGCTACGTCGCCATCGAAGTGATCGGCGCGGTGGTGATCGGCTATTTCTTCGTGCGCCGTCAATTGACGCAGTCCGCGCCGCTGCTGCCGATCGATCTGCTGAAAATCCCCGTGTTCGCGCTATCGATGGGCACCTCGGTCTGCTCGTTCTGTGCGCAGATGCTGGCCTTCGTGTCGCTGCCGTTTCTGCTGCAGGACAGCCTGGGGATGTCGCAGGTCGAAACCGGTCTGCTGATGACCCCGTGGCCCGCGATCATCATCATCGCGGCGCCGATCGCCGGCGTGCTGTCGGACAAGGTGTCGTCGGGCTGGCTGGGCGGCGCGGGACTCGCCGCGATGACGGTCGGACTATTGCTGCTCGCGGCGCTCGGCGCGCATGCGGAGCCGCTGCAGATCGCGTGGCGCATGGCGCTGTGCGGCGCGGGTTTCGGCATCTTCCAGTCGCCGAACAACCGCACCATCCTCTCCTCCGCGCCGGTTGCACGCAGCGGCGGCGCGAGCGGCATGCTGGGCACCGCGCGGCTGACCGGACAAACGCTCGGCGCGGCGCTGGTCGCGCTGATGTTCGGTATCGTGCCGGCTAACGGGCCGACCGTGGCGCTGTATCTGGCCGCGGGCTTTTCGGCGGTCGGCGCGGTGGTCAGTACGCTGCGTGTGATGCACCACGACACCGCGCGGCCGACCTGACACGGTCGACCGCGCGCATATGCAAAGGGCGCGCATCACGCGATGTGCGCCCTTCGTTCGTTCTCCGATTCATTTTCGGTTGCCGCCCGGACGTGACAGCCTGCGCGCCTGCCGCTCGAAGCCTGACAGGCGCTGATCCCGTTACGACGATGCTGTCACGTCAGCGAGCTTTACCGCTTTGGCCGTCACTGAAGATGCCGTCGCGACATTGCGCAGATCGGCGAGGAACGTATCGCGCCAGACCGACAGGTTGTTCTCGCGCATCGGCGCCATCATGTCCGCATGGCGCGCCTGACGCTCGGCGAGCGGCATCGACAATGCGCGTTCGAGCGCTTCGGCCATCTGCGACAGATCGAACGGATTGACGACCAGCGCGCCGGGCAGTTGCTCGGCGGCGCCGGCGAATTGCGATAGCACCAGCACGCCGGGATCGGCGGGATCCTGCGCCGCGACGTATTCCTTCGCGACCAGATTCATGCCGTCGCGCAGCGGCGTCACATAGCCGACCTGCGACTGACGGAACAGCGCCATCAGGAGATTGCGCTCGTACTTGCGGTTCAGGTATTGGATCGGTGTCCAGTCGAGCTGCGCGAAACGCCCGTTGACGCGCCCCGCTTCGCCCTCCAGCGCCTGGCGAATGCGCTGATAGGTCTGCACGTCCGCACGCGTCGGCGGTGCGATCTGCACCAGCGACACGCGGCCATGCCAGCCGGGCGCGTTCAGCAGCAGCCGCTCGAATGCCTGGAAGCGCTCCACCAGTCCCTTCGAGTAGTCGAGCCGGTCGACGCTGAGGATCAGCTTGCGCCCGCGCATGCCGTCGCGCAGGCTGCGCACCGGCTTGCGATCGGTGAACTGCTCGGCGGCCTTGGCGATGGCATCCGGATAGATCCCGATCGGATACGCGCCGACTTTGAGGAAGCGGTCATACGCGTGCAGCATGCCGTCCTCGCTCGACGTGCCATGCTGGCTGCGCTCGATGAAGTCGACGAACGACTGACGATCCGCTTCGGTCTGGAAGCCGATCACGTCATAAGAGCACATCGCCTTGACCAGTTCTTCGTGCGGCGGAATGGTCCGCAACACTTCCGAAACTGGAAACGGGATGTGCAGGAAAAAACCGATCGGGTTCTTCACGCCCAGTTCGCGCAGGCAGCGCGCGAACGGCAGCAGGTGATAGTCGTGCACCCAGATGATGTCGTCGGGCTTGAGTAACTCCTGGAGCTGCTTCGCGAGCGTCGCGTTGACGCGCTGATAGCCCGCGTATTCCTGCCGGTCGTAGCGCGACAGGTCATTGCGATAGTGGAACGTCGGCCAAAGCGTCGCGTTCGAAAAACCGCGGTAGTACTGGTCATAGTCGCGCTTGGTGAGACCCACCGTCGCGTACGTCACGTTGCCTTGCTTCTCGATGACCGGGGCGGACATCTCGCTCACCGTCTCGCCACTCCAGCCGAACCAGACCCCGCCGGTTTCCTTCAGCGCGTCCAGCACGCCGATCGCCAGACCACCCGCTGCGGGACGGCCTTCCTGGATCGGTGCGACACGGTTCGATACCACGATCAGTCTGCTCATTGGTGCTCCACCTGGGTTCAGTTGTTTCGTTGCATACGGATATGTGCCAAAACGGTGCATGCAAGTCGCGTGCCGTTTTTTGAGATATTGGGAATAAAAATGTATGCAAATGTGACGGGCGAGAAGAAACGCGCCGCGACATCACACTACGAAGAAATTCATTCTGCTTTGTACGACGAAACGCCAGATTTTTTGCCAGGGTCGAAAGTGCTGGAATCAGGGGTCGACGGGATCAGGCATCCTGCTCGGAGCCGAGGTCGCGCTGGTATTCCAGCCCTTCCTGGCGCGCCCCGCCCTGATTGTGCTCGCCGTCGGGCGGAGCGCCGGGAGCGATGCGATTCTGCGCGGCCGGATCCGGCGAGACCGCCGGTTCGGCCTTGTTACCGCCCGGCCGGGCATCGCGCTTCGAATGGCGTGCGGACCGTCGCAATGCGGGATGTCTCATGATGGACGCCTCCAGGGGAAGCCCGCCGCGAGTCGGCGGCATCAATACAGTCTAGAAGTCGCGCAAGTAAATTGCCGGTAAAAGATACGTCGGCCTTGTAACAAGTACATAAACTCGTTGCGCCAAACTGTGGTGCGGCGCACACAGCACGTCACAGCTGCACGCGATACGCCGGGCGCTCGCCGGCCTGGGGCGTCTGCGCGGGTTGCGGCGGCGGATCACCGATCGGCGGAGACACCGGCTCGTCCGGTTCGAACGGCTGCGGGTCCGGGCTCGGGTTGGTGTCGGGCTCGGCGGGGTTCGGCGGTTCCACCGGCTCGGGACGGTGAGCGCGCTTTGGAAGGGGAAGCGCGGGAGTGGCGACGTATTCCGGCATGTCGGTTGTCCTCGTGTTGCGTTTCATTGGAGCGCAGCAAGGCCTGTGCCGTTATGGTGCCGTCCCCGTTGGCGCGCGCAGCGGGTGCACAGGGTGCACCGGGTGCACCGGGTGCAACTGGCGCGGCCGGCGCGTCAAGCGTCGGCGCCGCCCAGTGCGCGCGATTCGTCGCCGGCGTCGCCGTCTTCGCGAGCGTCGTTGCCATACTCGACCAGACGGTTGTACAGCGTCTTCAGACTGATGCCGAGAATCTCCGCGGCGCGCGTTTTCACGCCACCGCATTGCTCGAGCGTGGCCAGGATCAGTTGACGGTCCGCTTCGGCTAGAGACGTGCCGAACGGAATCGTGATCGCCGTACCGACGGCGGGCTTCGACAACGTGATCTGCAACGGCACCGTCGCGGTGCAGTCCGAATCCGCACCCGACATGATGTGCGCGCGCTGCACGTAGTTCCTGAGCTCGCGCACATTGCCCGGCCATGGATATGACAGCAGCATGTCCTTCACGGCGGCGGGGAAATGTTTCTTGGTGCCGTGGCGCTCGTTGAGCTCGTCGAGAAAAGCCTGCGCGAGCAGTTCCACGTCTTTGCCCCGCTCGCGCAGCGGCGGCAGGCTGATCGGAAACACGTTCAGCCGATGGTACAGATCGAGCCGCAGCTTGCCTTCCAGCACCGCCTGCTGCGGATCGCGGTTGGTGGCCGCGATCAGGCGCACGTCGGTTTCGATTTCCTTGGTCGTACCGACCCGCATGAACATGCCGGTTTCCAGCACGCGCAACAATTTCACCTGCAATTCGATCGGCATCTCGGTGATTTCGTCGAGAAACAGCGTGCCGCCGTTCGCGCGCTCGAAATAACCCTTGTGCTGACGGTCCGCGCCGGTGAACGAGCCACGTTCGTGGCCGAACATCTCCGACTCGATCAGATTCCGCGAGATCGCGCCGCAGTTCACCGCGAGGAACGCATGCTTGCGACGCAAGCTCAGTTCATGCAGGGTCTGCGCGGCGACTTCCTTGCCGGTGCCCGATTCGCCCATCAGCATGACCGAGGCCGCCGTCGGCGCGACGCGGCCGATCTGGTCATAGACTTCCTGCATCGCCGGCGAATTGCCGAGCATCAGGCCAAACCGGCCCATGCGCCGCAATTCGCCGCGCAACGTGCCGATTTCCGCCTTGAGGTCGCCGGCGCGCGGCAGGCGCGACAGGATCGCCTTCACGCGCTGCATGTTGATCGGTTTCACCAGGTAGTCGGCGGCGCCCATTTTCAGCGCACTGACCGCCGACTCGACTGTGGCGTGACCGGTAATCACGATCACTTCCACGCCCGAGCGCGGATCCAGATCTTCGAACAGATCGACCCCGCTGCCGTCGGGCAACTTCAGATCCGTAAATACGACATCCGGCACCTGCCGGACCAGTTGAATACGCGCTTCGCGCAAATCGCCCGCGGTGGCGGTGGTCAACCCGTCTTCCGCGATGATGGCGGAGAGTGCCTCGCGGGTACCAGCGTCGTCATCGACAATCAATACATGTGGCATCGCGTCTCGAAAGCTGCAAGCGTGGATGAGCAAACATGCTAGGCGCATGCAGAAAAGTGCGCCGGCGGGGAACTGTGTGGCGCCGCGGCGCGCAGCCGAAGAGTGAGCAGTCCGCCGACTCCCGCGCACGCGCCCGGCCGGCCGGCCGGCCGGGGATTGCATACAACATTGCAACAATGCCCGAACAATTCTCGATAATTGTCGGTCGATTGTTGTCTATCTCTCTATTATACGGCTATACAAGCATAAACTAACACTGTCGGGCCGGCACCTCCCGCCAAACTTGCATGGCGGCGAGGCACGGCCCGACCCGGCCAGCGCGGTCAGCTGTGTGGAAACGGCCAGGCCCGGCCATCGCCGTTGGTTTGCGCCGAACCGTCGGTCTCGTGCGGGCCCGGGGTCGTGCTCTGCGTCAGCGTGCCTGACGCAACGGCCGGCGTCGCGACGGCGCCGCCCTCGCCTTCCCAACGACTCAATTCCCGCGCGATGGGAATCTGACCCGCACGCTTGTGTTGCACGTAGCGGATCGCCAGATAGCCGCCGAGCGCCATCAACGCGCTGAAAATGCCAATTGTGGGTCGTGTCATCCTGAACTCCTTGTGGTCGTGAAGCGAATGGGTGCCGGACTGGCGTCGCGGTCAGCGCGCGGTCAGAATGCCCAGCACAAAGCCTACACCCGCTGCAATCCCGATCGCGCGCCATGGGTTATGTCGCACGTAGCGCTCGGTGTTGACGGCCGCCGCGCGGTAACGCCGCTGCGCGTTGCGCTGCGCATCGCCAAGCGTCGATTGCAGATTTTCGACGTGTGTGCCGAGCTTGCTGCGCAATGCGCCGACGCCTTCGCCGGGCACATTGGCGGCAAGCCGCAGCATTTCCTCCGAGTCCCTCAGCAGCACCCGCAGATCCTCGACAATCTTCTGGCCGCCGAGGGCAAGCTGTTGCGTCGTGTCAGTCATCATTCACTCCTCGTCTAGGTTCGGCGTTCACGAAAAGCATGGGGTTTGGCGTCATCAGGCAAACCGCGTGCCCGGTAAATTTGCCGTATGTTTATAGCGTGGCACGCTTTCGCGACGGTCATGGCCTTGATTGCCGCAGACCGCATCGAAGTGGTTAAATCGGCTTTTGTGAGATATTGGCCGATGTCGCAGCGGCCTCGTAGCGGCTTATCTCGTTCCCAAGGCCTGCGCGCCGTAATAACGAACTTCATTGCACAGGACTCCCCGCATATGGCGCCAAACGATCTTGACTCGCTCACCGTCTCCGCCGGCGGCAATGCTTCGGCCCAGGCGAAGCAGCGCGTCGCGGACGGCGTCGCGGGACTGAAATCGTACGGGCTGCTGTACGGCTCGTCGCCGGTGATGCTGGATCTGTACGAGCAGATCGAGCGCGTCGCCAGCACCGACGCGACCGCGCTGATCATCGGCGAATCGGGCACCGGCAAGGAGCTGATCGCCCGCACGATTCACGAGGTCAGCAGCCGCAAGGACGGCGCGTTCGTCGCGGTGAACTGCGGCGCGATTCCCGACGAACTCATCGAAGCCGAGTTGTTCGGCCACGAAAAAGGCAGCTTCACGGGCGCGGTCCAAGGACGTCTCGGCTACTTCGAATACGCGAACGGCGGCACGCTGTTCCTCGACGAGATTACCGAAATGGCGCCGGTGCGCCAGGTCAAACTGCTGCGCGCGCTCGAAACCGGCAGCTTCTATCGGGTCGGCGGCAATGAGCTGATCAGCGGCAACGTGCGCGTGATCGCGGCCACCAATCGCGACCCCGCGGTGGCCGTGAAGGAAAACGGTCTGCGCGAAGACCTGATGTACCGGCTCGCGGTTTTTCCGTTGCGCGCGCCCCCGCTGCGCGAGCGCGAGAACGACCGCGAACTGCTCGCACAGCACTTCCTCGCGCAGCTCAATCAGCAGGAAGGCACGAACAAGAGCTTCAGCAAGCGGTCACTCGAAACGCTGCGCACCTGGTCGTGGCCGGGCAATGTGCGCGAGTTGAAGAACGCGGTGTATCGCGCGTTCATTCTCGCGGAGAAGACGGTGGAACTGCCGCATCCGCATCTCGCGTCCAAGGTCAAGAAAGCCGTCACGCAAGGCGACGCGATGACCGTATGGATCGGCACGCCGCTCGCCGATGCGCAAAAGCAGATCATTCTCGGCACGCTCAAATATTGCGGCGGCGACAAACGACGCGCGGCCAAGGCGCTCGGTGTCAGTCTGAAAACGCTGTACAACCGTTTGAGCGCATACGGCGACGAAGGCGCCGACGAGGACGCCGAACAATAAGCGGTGCAACGGGCCGCACAGTAAGCCGAACTACCGGGCGCGGCATGATTGGCCCTGCCGGATGCTCATGCTCATGCTCGTGCTCACGCGACCCCTTCGCGAGCACATTTCCACTATCCGCATGTCGCGCGTTCAATCGCGAAATCGACGTACTCGATATTGCTTCGCATTGCCAGGCAAATCTGCTTTCATCCACCAGATTCCACTTCGCATCGCATCAAGTTTTGCAATTTATTGCATTTTTCCACTGCCCATTACAAATGGCATCCTGCAAAATGCGGCAGCGAAATAGAAGACGTAGAAGACGTGCCGCTCTTTCGCATGCCTCGCCGGCATGTGAATGAAAGGCACCTTGCACAAGCAGGGAAAGGGAAATGCAAAACAAAAAGCTGTGGGCCGACAGGACAAGACCAACGGCCGGATGCGGACGCTCCCATGCAATGGCGCTCGTCGTGCTGGCGCTGGTGGTGTCGTCGGCATTGAGTGGTTGCAGCTCGCTTTACTCCGAAGGCGCGGTCGCCGGCGCCGGTGTCGCCGGTGCCGCAGTCGCGGGCAAGGTCACCAGCAATGCGGCGGTCGCCACCGGTATCGGCCTTGGCGCGGTCGCAGCGGCCCGCGCCGGCGTGCAGTATTCGGAGCGCGTGGTCCACCGCAATACACAGGACAGCATTGCACGCGCGGCCGGACCGCTCGCGGTCGGCGCGGTGGCGCCGTGGAGCGTGACCCACTCGTTCCCGATCGAAGACGACGAGCACGGCCGCGTCACCGTCAGCCGCGCGATCAGCACGGGTGCTCTCGACTGCAAGGAAATCGTCTTCTCCGTCGACCAGACGGCGACCCAAAACGTCCCGGCCAACAGTGCGTTTTTTGTCGCGTCGGTGTGCCGTGACGGCGACAACTGGAAATGGGCATCGGCCGAGCCCGCCACCGAACGCTGGGGCGCGCTGCAATGAGGGCGCTCTCGCTTCAGGTTTCGTGGGTCAGGGCTTCGCGGGCGGCGGTTGAACCTGCGGCGACACCATGCACCGGCAACCGGCTGCGGCTCATCGCGGCCGGCGCGCTGTGCGTCGGCGCGAGCCTGCTATCGAGCGGCTGTTCGTCGATCGGCGCCGCGAGCGGCGCGGCGGCTGGCGTCGCATCGGGTCTCGTGACCGCCAACCCGGCCGTCGCGATCGGCGTCGGCATCGCCGTGCAGGCCGCGACCGACGAAGCCGTTGCCCGCTATATGCGTGGCACGCACAAGGACCAGCAGGATCTGATCGCCGCGTTGGCGGGCGCCATGCCGGTCGGCGAGACGCGCCCGTGGGCGGTCAAGCACACGCTGCCTGTCGAGAACGGCCACGGCGAGGTGCGCGTGACACGCGCGTTCAGCTCCGCGCTCACGCTGTGCAAGGAATTCGTGTTCTCGGTACAGGACGGCGACGGCCCCAACGCGCCCGTAGCCTGGTTCGCGGCCAGCGCGTGCCGTCAGGACGCGGGCTGGAAGTGGGCTTCGGCCGAACCGGCGGTTGAACGCTGGGGCAATCTGCAATAAAAAAGCGGCAGGGTCTTGCCTGCCGCTTTCGTGTGAACCTGAATCAACTCTGAGCCGGTCGTGAACGTTTGCCGAGCAACCCGGCTCAGGACTCCACGTCTTCCAGGCTGAAAATTTCGGTCTGGTCGTTGTACGAGAAGATCTCGCCATAACGGCCCCAGTTGATGACCGCGTCGAGCGTTTCCTCGGCGGCGCTGTCCGACAGAAAGTCCTCCAGCTCCTGCTCGAAGCGCACGCGCGGCGCGCGATGCCCCGGCCGTTCGTTCAGCACTTTCTTGATCCGTGCGGCGAGCGGCACGTGCCGCAGCAGATGCTCGGCGAACATCATCTTGCGTTCCTGGGTGCCGAACTCGGCGAATACGCGCGCCGGCGGCGTGAGGAAAATATCGCCTTCGCGCACGTCGGCGAAACCCAGATGCTGCAGCACTTCGGCGACCGGGAACAGATCGTCGACCTCCAGATGCAGTGAGCGGGCGATTTCCGGCATGTCCGCACGGCCGTGGTATGGCGCGGCAGCCAGCGTCTCGATCAGACCGGCCATCAGGTTGGTCGACACATGCGGCAGCCAGCTGTGCAGCTCGAGCCCCTTCTTGGTCTTTTCGTCGGTCTGGCGCGCGGTCATCTTCGCGTAGATCTCGTCGACCAGGCGCCGGAACGCCGGGTCCAGCCGGTTGCGCGGATGCTTGAACGGCACCTTGATCTCGGCGATCACGCGGCCCGGATTCGACGACAGCACCAGAATCCGGTCGCACATGAACACCGCTTCCTCGATGTTGTGCGTGACGATCAGCACCGCCTTGATCGGCATGCGACCTTGCGTCCACAGATCGAGCAGGTCGGTACGCAGCGTTTCGGCGGTCAGCACGTCGAGCGCGGAGAACGGCTCGTCCATCAGCAGCAGCGTGGGGTCGACCACCAGCGCGCGGGCAAAGCCGACGCGCTGGCGCATGCCGCCCGACAGCTCGCGCGGATAGGCGTTTTCGAAACCGTCCAGACCGATCAGGTCGATTGCAGCGAGCGCGCGCGTGCGCCGCTCGCCCGCATCGACACCTTGCGCTTCGAGACCCGCTTCGACGTTCTGCAGCACGGTCAGCCACGGAAACAGCGCGAAGGTCTGGAATACCATCGCGACGCCCTTGGCGGGACCGGCGAGCGGCTTGCCCATATACGTGACCTCGCCGTCGGTCGGCTCGATCAGACCGGCGATGATACGCAGCAGCGTCGACTTGCCCGAGCCCGAGCGGCCCAGCAAACCGACGATCTCACCTTCGCGCAGCGACAGATTCGCGTCGTCGAGAACGAGCAGCTCGCCCTGCGACTTGTTGAAACCACGGCACACGTCCTTGACGCGCAGGATCTCTTCGCCGAGGCGCGGCGGCATCGGCGGGGTCTGGATCGGCGCGGCGGTCATAGCAGCTTTGGGATTTTGCATCGCGTTATGCCTTCATTTCTCAATCGAGCCGGAGCTTGCCTTCGGCGTAGGCGTACATCGGACGCCACAACAGACGGTTGAACAGGGTGACGAACAGGGACATCACGGCGATGCCCACAATGATCTTCGGGTAGTCGCCCGCCGCGGTGGTCTGCGCGATATACGCACCCAGTCCATGCGCGGCCAGTTTCGTATCGCCCCACTGGACGAACTCCGCCACGATACTCGCGTTCCACGCGCCGCCCGACGCGGTGATCGCGCCGGTCACGTAGTACGGGAAAATGCCGGGCAGCATGGCCTGACGCCACCACTGCCAACCCCGGATATGGAAGTTCTTGGCCGCCTCGCGGTAGTCGTTCGGGTACGAACTCGCGCCTGCGATCACATTGAAAAGGATATACCACTGCGTACCGAGCACGATCAGCGGCGACAGCCAGATGTCCGGGTTCAGATGGAAGCGCACGATCACGATCACGAACACCGGGAACAGCAGGTTCGCCGGGAACGCGGCGAGGAACTGCGCGAGCGGCTGGACCTTTTCCGCCAGCGCCGGCCGCAGGCCGATCAGCACGCCGACCGGCACCCAGATCACCGAGGCGATCGCGATCAGCAGCACCACGCGCAGCAGCGTGATGAGCCCGAGCACGAGCACATGGCCGACTTCTTCGAGCGTCACGCCGGTGCGCACATAGAGGAATACACGGTACACCACGAAGACGGTGGCGATCAGCACCAGCGCCGCCCACAGGATGTCGCCCAGCTTCGAGCTTTTCTCGCTGCTGGCAATCTGGAAGCGCGGTGCGCTTAAAGCCGGCAACTGGAAACGCACGCGGGCCGCTTTCGCGAACATCCAGCCGAGCGGCACCAGCAGGCGGTGGATCAAACGGGTGCGGCGAATCAGGTCGAGCAGCCAGGATTCCGGCGCGTCGCCGGAGCTGGTGAATTCCATGCGGAACTTGTCGGCCCATGCGACGAGCGGGCGGAACAGCAACTGGTCGTACGCGAGAATCACCACCGTCATCGCGAGGATCACCCAGCCGATCGCGTGCAGGTTCTTCTCCGCGATCGCCTGCGCGAGGAACGCGCCGATCCCCGGCAGTGTGATCGTGTTGTTGCCGACCGTGATCGCTTCGGAGGCGACCACGAAGAACCAGCCGCCGGACATCGACATCATCATGTTCCAGATGAGGCCTGGCATCGAGAACGGCACTTCGAGCTTCCAGAAACGCTGCCACGAGGTCAGATGGAAACCGCGCGACACTTCGTCCAGATCGCGCGGCACCGTGCGCAGCGATTGATAGAAGCTGAACGTCATATTCCACGCCTGGCTCGTGAAGATCGCGAAGATCGCCGCGAGTTCGGCACCGAGCACGCGGCCGGGAAACAGCGCGAGGAAGAACGTGACCGTAAACGAAATGTAGCCGAGCACCGGCACCGACTGCAGGATGTCCAGAATCGGCACCAGCACGATTCCGGCGCGCCGGCTCTTGGCCGCCAGCGTGCCATACACCAGCGTGAAGGTCAGCGAGGCGACCATCGCCGCGAGCATGCGCAGCGTGGTGCGGATCGCGTACTCGGGCAGGTTCGACGGGTCGAGCGAGATCGCCTGGGTCTTGAGCGTCGACATCGGCGCGAGCGTTTCGTGAAAACCGATCGCCACCATCGCGATGAGGCAGATGATCAGCGGAAACGCAACGAAGTCCCAGCGGTTGGGCAGCACCCGCCATGCCGATGCATTGGCGGTGCGCTTCAGGTTGAAACTGAAATCCATCAGATGCCCTCCCCTTCGACACAGGAATCGGTTCGCTCGAAGGAGGCCGCGGCTTTGACGCGGCGGTCTGAAGATCGGTCCGGAAAGCGGAAATCAGGCATGGCAAAACGCATGTGCGCGGTAAATCGTTAGCGTTGGAGACACGTGGACCGGCCACGGGCGTAGTTCATGGACGAGCTGTCCAGGATCACGATCGTCGCGCCGGACTCCTGTCGCCGCGGGGCGCCGCCCGAAGGCTGGCGAGCTTTCCTCGTTTTGGACGGCACGACACTACACCATCCTATGTTTCAGGCACAACCTTTTGCCGCAGATAGCGATGCACGACGGCGAGCTCCGGTCAACCGGCGTCGCGCCGCACGACTGGAGCGTGGCGTGTCGGCCACATCGCCGCTCGCCGTGGCCACGGCCGCCGCCGCGGCCGGGAGCGTGACGCGTCGCCCGGAAGGCCCATGCGGCCGTCAAGAAACTGGCTGAACTGCCGTTAACAACCTGATGGGTGCGGCACATGCACTTCGCATTACCGCAATAACGGTGGCGTCAGGCCCCATGGCGGTTAAAATCACACAACGACGCGCATGTTTGCTGGTGGTTTATCCCGGGCCACAGCGGCGACGGATCGTGAGCCGCCTCCAGAGGGTCGACGCAGCGCCAGCGCGCTGCCACGAATGAGCTAGTTGCATCTCACAGCCAGACGGATCAGAGGGTCGATGAACAGGACAACCTTGCGCCAGGTCACCGGGCCCATCAGCTTCATGCTGATCGTACTGGTTTGCTGGTTCGTGGCCGGCATGGTCGCGGACCGGATGGTACAGCAAGAGCTGGACGCAGCGCTGCGCGCGCAGCGGCAAATTTCCGCGTCGATCGTCGACAACATGGCGGAAGTGATTGCCAGCGACCTTGCCATGTCGCGCGCCATCCCCGCAACCATGGCCCAAATGGACGTGGTCCAGCGCGCCCTGGTGCAATCGCAGAATTATGCCGCGAACGGCGAAGCGGCGGAACCCGCCCTGCGGGCCGCGTTGCTAAATGACGGGCGGATGTCCAAGGTCAACAACTTCCTGCACGGCGCGCAAGGCTTCTCCGGGCTCGACCAGATCTGGCTCGTCAACGCCAACGGCATCTGCGTGGCGTCGAGCAACTCGAGCAACAATCCGAACGCGGCGGAACGCTCGTGCGTCGGCGCCGACATGCGCACGCGCGGCTATATGACCAACGCGCTGCTTGGCGCGTTCTCGGAGGCCTACGGCGTCGGCCGCACGAGCGGCGAACCGGGCATCTTCATCGCTGCGCCGGTTTACGCGGACGGCCTGCTGGTCGGGGTGGTGGTCGCCAAGGTGGGGATCGCGCGGCTACGCCACTGGGTCGCGCACGCCGGCACCTTCGTCGCCGACGACAACGGCGTCATCATCATGGCGCACGACAGCGAGCTTGAAGGGTACGCGGTGCCGAACTCACGCGTCACACAGATGAGCCCCGCCGAGCGCAAGCTGATCTATCGCCGCGAAGCGTTCCCGGAAATACAGATTCGCGTCGACACCCAGGTGCGCGAGCGGGCGCCCTGGGTGCCCGCAGCCATCGCCGGCCAGTTGTTCGGCATGACCGAGCAGACCGTGCCGGCACTGTATCAGGCGCGCACCGGCCTTAACTCGGGGCTGTCGGCCCATCTGGTCGATCCGCTCGCGGCGTGGCCCGAACTTCTGCGCAATCACCGGCGCGACCACCTGCTGGTGTTCCTGACGCTGGCCGGCACGGTCGCGCTGGCGTGGGTGATCACCGTGTCTTATGTGCGCGAGCGGCGCCACCATCGCGCGACGCGCGACCTTGCCGAGCAATTGCAGTCAGCCAATACGCTGCTGTCGGCCGAGGCGCGCCACGACGCGCTGACCGGCGCGCTGTCGCGGCGCTACTTTCTCGACCTGCTGCGTCATGAGATCGATCGCGCGCATGCGTGCGACGAGCCGCTGTGCATGGCGATCGCCGACCTCGACCACTTCAAGCAGATCAACGACCGTTTCGGCCATGCCACCGGCGACCGCGCGCTCGAGCACTTCGTCGACACTTGCCGCGCGGAGTTGCGCGGCGGCGACGCGATCGGCCGCCTCGGCGGCGAAGAGTTCGGCTTGCTGCTGCCGGCCACCGATCTCGCCGGCGGACGCGACGTGGTCGAACGCTTGCGCCTGCGCCTGAAGGCGACGCCTTCGCCGAAGCTGCCGCCGTCGGTGGGCCTGAGCGTGAGCATCGGCATCACCGAACTCTCGCCCGACGACCTGCCCGAGCGGATCATGAGCCGCGCCGACACCGCGCTCTACGCGGCGAAAACCGGTGGTCGCGACCGCACCGAGGCCCTGCCGCCCGACGACACCGCGCCGCCCGCGCGCACAGTCGCGAACGTATGGTAGGGTGGCACGCGCCGCCCGGTTCGCCTTCCCCGCTTGCATCCCTGTTGCGCCTTGCGTGCATTTGCGCCCATGCGTTTGCGCATGCCTTCGCGCTACGCAGGTCCGCACGCCTGCCTTGCGCGCAAAGTCATCCAGGCTGCAGCACGCCGCGGGCTTGCCACAACGAAGCAGGTATCATCGACTCTGATATCGAGATTGCCGCTACCGCTCTAACGGGAGATTCGCATGAAGGGAAATCTGGTCATCGTCTGTCGCGATCAGGATGCTGACGCGTTCGACCATCTGCTGGCTGAATATGGCGCGTTCCAGACGCGCCTGTCGTCTACCGCGTGGTATCTGAAACTGGCCGTCGCGCCGGAAGTGATTCAGGAAGAGATACTGGCGCGTCTTGGCAAATACACGACGCACTATATTTTCGAGGCCGAGACGGTGACATGGAACACGGTGGACAGCGAAGCGGCGAGCGCGCTGAATACGCTGTTCTCCGACTGAGCACGCACCGGTCTCGCGCCATGCAACCGGAGCTTGCATCCGGATAGGGAGAGCGGATCAAGCCATCAAAAAGCGGTGCGCACGCTGCGCGCACCGCTTATCGATCACCACTTATCGACCACCACTTACCAGACACTTTCCGAGGCTGCCGCCACCCGCGGCACTACTGCGAACGGAAAGCTCATCAGGACTCGCAAGCCACGACCGCCGTGGTTGCCGATCTCCCACTCCCCGCCCGCACGCCGCACCAGCCGCTCGACGATCGCGAGCCCGAGCCCGCTATGGCCATTGCCGCCGCGCGCCGGATCGAGCCGGACGAACGGCCGGCTGGCGCTGATCAGATCCTGCGCGGCGATGCCATTGCCGTTATCGCTCACCGACAGCGTGAAGCCTTGCGACGTGCGCGCCGTGGCGACGATGATCGGCGGTGCGCCGTATGCATGCGCGTTGTCGAGCAGGTTCGACAGAATCCGGTCGAGCGTGGCGGCGGGCAGCATGAACGCCGGCCCCGCGTTCAGCTCGGTTAGCACCGGGGACGCACCGGCGGCCACGGCGCGATAGCTGCGCACGACCCGCTCGCATTGCGCATCCACCTCGACAGCTTCGCTGCGGTCGGCGCCGTCGTGCGCGAACACCAGAAACTGCTCGACGATGTGCGTCATGGAATCGACGTCGCGCACCACGCCGTCGCGCATCTTCGCGTCGTCCGTCATTTCGGCGCGCAGCCGCAGCCGTGCGAGCGGCGTTTTCAGATCGTGCGCGACGCCGGCCAGCATCACGGCGCGGTCGTTTTCGGTGCGCGCTACTTCCTGAACCATCTGATTGAAACCGTGCGTGAGCTGCCGCAATTCGCGCGGACCGCGCTCCGGCACTGGCGGCACCGGCTGGCCGCGGCCGAAGCGCGCCACCGCCTGGGCGAGCGAGCGCAACGGCTGCTGCAAAGCCCATGCGGCGAACAGCGCCGCCATTACCGCGAACGAGAAGATGGTGAAGAGCCATAGCACCGTGCGGTCGAGCGAGCGCGGCATGCGCAACGGCTGCACCGGCACGACGATCCAGCTGCGGTCGGCGACGGCGCGCACCCATAGCTCGGGCGGATGGCCCGGCACGCCGATGCGCACCTGCGTGCCTGCCGGCACCCGATCGCGCACGTCCTCGATGAAACGCTCGAGCGGCGGCGGCAATTTCGCGTTTTCGGGCGGCACGTCCGGGCTTGCGGGATCGACCAGCTTGACGCGCGACGGCAAGGGCTGATCCGGCGAACGGGCGACGTGCTGGCGCACCGCGTCGACGAGGAAGGTGGCTTCCTCGACCGCGTAGCGGGTTTGCAGCTGGCTGCGTTCGAGCCGCATCAGCGCGTACCACGCGAAATGCGAAAGCAGCAGCACGGCGACGACTAGCAGCGCCAGCCGTCCGAACAGCGAATCAATGGGCCGGCGCATGTTGCTCGCCGTCCGGCACGAACACGTAACCACGGCCGCGCACGGTCTGGATGAAACGCGGCGTGGACGGATCGGTTTCGAGAATGCGGCGCAGGCGCCACACCTGCACGTCGATGCCGCGATCGGTGCCGTCGTATTCGGGACCGTGCAGCAGTTCGAGCAGACGTTCACGCGTGAGCGTGCGCATCGGGTGATTGACGAAGATCTTCAGCAACGCGAACTCGCTGCCCGACAACGTGAGCGGCTTGTCTTCCAGATGCAGCGTGCGCGCCTGGAAGTCCAGCGTGAAGCGGCCGAAGCTGAACGGCTCACGCTGCTCAGGCGCCGCCGCCGACGGCAGCGTGCGGCGCCGCCGCAATACCGCCTGCACGCGCGCCAGCAACTCGCGCGGATTGAACGGCTTGCCGAGGTAGTCGTCCGCGCCGAGCTCCAGCCCGACGATCCGGTCGACGTCGTCCGCACGCGCCGTGAGCATGATCACCGGGATGTCGTCGCCCGACGCGCGTAGCCTGCGCAGCGCCGTGAGCCCGTCGACACCCGGCATCATCAGGTCGAGCACGATGAGATCCGGGCGCTCGCGTTCGAGCCTGCGCTCGAGCGAGCCCGCGTCATGCAGCACCGAGACCTCGATGCCCTGGCGGGCGAGATAGTCGCGCAGCAGATCGCGCAATTCGACGTCGTCGTCGACAACAAGGATTTGAGTAGCCATGGAATGAAGTTTAACGCGCGGCAGAAAGGGATTTCGTTTCCGGACTGCCCTCAAGGGTTACCGGGTGTTACGGTGAAAGGCGCACGTAATGCTCGGTAATAGCCGCGTCGAAGCGCGTAACACAGCAACGGACAAGGTTCTCTACGCTGTGTCTTACCGAATGCAGGCAGTCACGTGACCGGTTGCATCGTCGGCTATTCCATTACAAGGAGCCTTATATGTCCACCAAAAAGATGTCGCGCGTTCTCGCCGTTGCCGCCACCGCCCTCGCCATCGGCGCGGGTGCCGCCTATGCCGCCCAGCCCGCCATGCATGGCGGCCCCGGCGGCTGGCATGGCCACTTCATGAAGGAACTGACGCAACTGCATGATCAGCTGAAGCTGAATGCGGATCAGGAAAAGCAGTGGCAAGCCGCGCTCGACACGATGAAGCAGGGCCACGAAGCCATGCGCGCCAATCACGAGCAGATCAAAAATCAGTTCAAGGCTGCGCAGCAACAGCCGATCCTCGATCTGAACGCGATGGCCGCGGCACACCAGCAGGTCGAGCAGAAAGACGCGCAACTGCGCCAGCAAACCACCGACGCATGGCTCAAGTTCTATAACGGCCTGAACGACCAGCAGAAGACGACCGTCAGCACCGCGCTGAAGCAGCGCTTTGCCAAAATGGAGTCGCGTCACGAGAAGATGCGGGAGCGCTGGGAACATCACGGTGGCGCCGCATCGGCGCCGGCCGCCAGCTAGTAAGCGGCACTGCGTCCGGGGCGGGTCGGTGCGACCGCCTTCGCCCTGGCTAAGGCAAAAACGCCACGGCATGCGAATATGCCGCGGCATCGCGGCATATTCGCCGGCTCTGCGTTCCCGCATCGCGACGATCAGGACCGCCAAGTCTTCCCAATCGTCCCAATCTCAGCCGTTCAGCTGACCGAGATCAAACAGCAGCACTTCAGCTTTGTCACCTTTGTCGAGCGTCACGGTGTCGGTATCGCTGAGCTTAGCTGCGTCGCCCGCCTTGAGCGATTCGCCGTTCACCGTCAGCGCACCGCGCGCCACATGCACGTACGCAAGCCGCCCTTTCGGCAACGCAAACGTGGCCGCTTCCGCGCCGTCGATCAGCGCCGCGTAGATCGATGCGTCCGCATGAATCGTCACCGAGCCGTCCCGGCCGTCGGGCGAAGCGATCACTCGCAGACGGCCACGCTTGTCGGCGGTGTCGAAATGCTTTTCCTCGTAGCCGGGTTGATCGCCCGCGCGACGCGGAATCACCCAGATCTGCAACAGGTGCGCCGGCTCGTCCTGCGATGCGTTGAACTCGCTGTGCTGCACGCCGGTGCCCGCGCTCATCCGCTGCACGTCGCCGGGCCGGATGGTCGAACCGTTGCCCATGCTGTCGCGATGGGCGAGCGCGCCGTCGAGCACATACGTGACGATCTCCATGTCGCGGTGGCCATGCGTGCCGAAGCCCTCGCCGCCGGCGACGCGGTCTTCGTTGATGACGCGCAGCGGGCCGAAATGCACGTGCCGCGGGTCGCGGTAATCGGCAAACGAGAAGCTGTGATACGAGTCGAGCCAGCCATGGTTGGCGTGGCCGCGTTCTTCCGAGCGGCGAATCTCGATCATGAGGTACTCCCGGTGAATAGTAGCGATGACGAGAATGTAGGGGCGGCGCGAGCGCTACACAATCGGCACCGGCGCACCGGATCGTTCCATCCATGCGCGCAATCGCGCGTTGCCGCGGGCAAAGGCGCAGGCAGTCGGCGGCCGGGCGACCGATGCAAGGCCCGCGGTCATGCTGGGGCCGTCCCGATCGTCCCGACGTGAGCGCGAAGCCGGCGTGTGCCGAAGCGAACGTGCGACCACCTCGATCAAAGTCTGCGCCGCCACGAAAACCCCGCGACGTCGCGCAAGCACAACGTCCGAGGCCGCCAGTGTGTGTACGCACGCGTCCCAGACTGGCGCCCCGTCGCTGTTCGGGTAAAATACCGCGCTTTTCAAAGACGCGTGGCTGCCGAGGGCGCGCCGGCGGGCCGTCCAGGCAGGCCGCGATGCGAAACGCCACGAACGCCACGAACGCCGCGGGCCTCGGGTCCGCGCCGGGCTGCCTCGATGCGTCGAAATAGCCGCCAGCCGGACTCCGGCAGCATCCCATGCGGCGCGACTATTTTGACCGCCTAGAATAGCGGCGGCCGGCCCCGCGCCGGCGGTCGTCGAGTCGGGCCACACGACGATCAGTTTGATTCAGGAGAAACATGAAGAAGTTCGCACTGTGCGTGGCGCTTGCAGTCATCGCCACCAGCGCGCTGGCGAAAGAGTGGAAAACCGTACGCATCGGGGTGGACGCCAGCTACCCGCCGTTCGAATCGAAGGCGCCGAGCGGCGCCATCGTCGGCTTCGACGCCGATCTGACGCGCGCACTGTGCGCGAAGATGAACGTGAAGTGCATGTGGGTGGAACAGGATCTCGACGGCATCATCCCGGCGTTGAAGGGCAAGAAGTTCGACGCGATCGTGTCGTCGCTGACCGTCACGGACAAGCGCCGCGAGCAGATCGACTTCTCCGACAAGCTGTTCGACGCCCCGGCCCGCATGATCGCGAAGGCAGGTTCGCCGCTGCTGCCCACCGCTGAATCGCTGAAGGGCAAACGCGTCGGCGTCGAGCAGGGCTCGACCCAGGAGAGTTATGCAAAGGTCTGGTGGGAGCCCAGGGGCGTGACCGTGGTGTCCTACCAGAATCAGGATCAGGTGTACGCGGACCTCGCGTCGGGGCGCCTCGACGCCGCGCTGCAGGACGCAGTGCAAGCCGACGCCGGCTTCCTGAAGACGCCGCGCGGCAAAGGCTTCGGCTGGGCTGGCCCGGAAGTGAAAGACCCGCAGACGATCGGTGAAGGCACGGCGATCGGCCTGCGCAAGAGCGACGCCGATCTGAAGGCGATGTTCAATCAGGCATTGGCGCAGGTTCATCAGGACGGAACGTTCAGGAAGCTCGCGAAGCAGTACTTCGACTTCGATATCTATCCCGGACGCTAAGCCGCGAGCCGCCTCGCGGTTCGCGTTGCGCAACACGCAGCATCCGCGAAACTCGGGGCTCGCCCGCATGGGCTTTCCACGAGCTTCGTAATAGAGTCGACGGTTAGTTTCAACGCAGTTCGAGACGAGAGTCCCAAAAGCGCGCTGCAAGGCCGGCAACGTCCATGCAGTCATGATTTGCACAGCGGAGCGCTGTGCGCCGCAGTTTAACGCGAGCCCCAAGCTCGCCACCCACGCGGCGCAGGGCGGGCCGCGTCTTTCGCGGTGCGTCGCAAACGCATCGTCAAGGACCCCATATGTTCCTTCAAGGCTACGGCCCGCTGCTTCTCAACGGCACCTGGCAAACCGTCAAACTGGCGGTGTTGTCGCTGGTGTTGGCTTTCGTGCTGGGCCTGCTCGGCGCGGCGGCGAAACTGTCGAAGAACCGCCTCTCCTACGGCGTCGGCACGGTGTACACCACGCTCGTGCGCGGCGTGCCCGATCTGGTGCTGATGCTGCTGCTCTTCTACAGCATCCAGATCTGGCTGAACAACCTGACCGACGTGCTCGGCTGGGAGCAGATCGACATCGATCCATTCGTGGCCGGGGTCGCCGTGCTTGGCTTCATTTACGGCGCATACTTCACCGAGACCTTTCGCGGCGCGTTTCTCGCGGTGCCGCGCGGCCAGCTCGAAGCGGGCGCGGCCTACGGCATGACGGGGTGGCAGGTATTCTCGCGCGTGATGTTCCCGCAGATGATGCGCTTCGCGCTGCCCGGCATCGGCAATAACTGGCAGGTGATGGTCAAGGCCACCGCGCTGGTGTCGATCATCGGCCTCGCGGATGTCGTGAAGGCCTCGCAGGATGCCGGCAAGGGGACGCTGCGGTTCTTCTTCTTCACCCTACTGGCAGGGGCGATCTATCTCGTCATCACCACAGTGTCCAACTTCGTGCTGATGTACCTCGAAAAGCGTTACTCGACTGGCGTGCGAAAGGCGGATCTATGATCGCGATCATTCAGGAATACTGGCGTAACTATCTGTTCAGCGACGGCTACCGCTTCACCGGTCTCGCGATCACGCTGTGGCTGCTGGTGGTGTCGATCGGGCTCGGCTTCTGCCTGTCGATTCCGCTCGCGGTCGCCCGCGTCTCGAAGAAGAAGTGGCTCGCGAGACTCGTGTGGCTGTACACGTATATCTTTCGCGGCACGCCGCTCTACGTGCAACTGCTGCTGTGCTACACGGGTCTCTACAGTCTCGAGATCATCCGCAACAACGAGTTGACCAATGCGTTCTTCCGCGACGGCATGCATTGCACGCTGCTCGCTTTCACGCTGAACACCTGTGCGTACACCACCGAAATTTTCGCCGGCGCGATCAAGGCGACGCCGTATGGCGAGATCGAAGCGGCGCGAGCGTACGGCATGTCGTCGTTCACGCTCTACCGGCGCGTGATCCTGCCGTCGGCGCTGCGCCGCGCACTGCCCTACTACAGCAACGAAGTGATCCTGATGCTGCACGCCACCACCGTGGCCTTCACGGCGACCGTCCCGGACATCCTCAAGATCGCCCGCGACGTGAATTCCGCCACGTATCAGTCGTTCAACGCGTTCGGTATCGCCGCGCTGCTCTATCTATGCATTTCTTTCGCGCTCGTGTGGCTGTTTCGCCGCGCCGAGCGCCGCTGGCTCGCTTACCTGCGGCCGCAAGGCAAGTAACCCGGGCTTAGCGCCCCTGGCAAGCAAGCTCGTCAAGGATCCTGATGAACACCAAGAAGCAGAAGCTCTTCGTCGATGAGCTTCACAAACAGTATGGCGACAACGAAGTCCTCAAAGGCGTATCGCTGAAGGCCAACGCCGGCGACGTGATCAGCGTGATCGGCTCGTCGGGCTCGGGCAAGAGCACGATGCTCCGCTGCATCAACTTCCTCGAGCAACCGAACGCCGGGCGCATCTTCGTCGATGGCGAGGAAGTCCGCACGCAGACCGGCAAGAACGGCGCGTTGCGCGTGTCGGACCCGAAGCAGTTGCAGCGCGTGCGCACCAGGCTGTCGATGGTGTTCCAGCATTTCAACCTGTGGTCGCACATGAACGTGCTCGAGAACATCATCGAGGCGCCGGTCAACGTGCTCGGACTCAAGCGCAAGGAAGCCGAAGAGCGTGCGCGCGAATATCTGGAGAAGGTCGGCCTCGCACCGCGCCTCGAGAAACAGTATCCGTCGCATCTGTCGGGCGGCCAGCAGCAGCGTGTTGCGATCGCGCGTGCGTTGGCGATGCATCCCGACGTGATGCTGTTCGACGAGCCGACCTCCGCGCTCGACCCCGAACTGGTCGGCGAAGTGCTCAAGGTCATGCAGACGCTCGCCGAAGAAGGCCGCACGATGATCGTCGTGACCCATGAAATGGCGTTCGCGCGCAACGTGTCGAATCACGTGATGTTTTTGCATCAAGGCCGCGTCGAAGAAGAAGGCCATCCCGACGAGGTATTCAAGAACACCCGAAGCGAACGCCTCAAGCAGTTCCTTTCCGGCAGCCTCAAATAAAAACGGTTTGAAGCCCGCTATTTGGGCTGTAGTTGAAGTAGTATTACAAGGCGCTTACGAGCGCCTTTTTTCTTTTCGTTCACCTGCGCATTCTCGCTGTTTCGACCAGTCAGGCCGCGAAACCCGCGCCACGCCTGCCTCCTCTTCCGCCTGCTCGCCTTACCCCGCCACTTTCAAAGCGTCAATAGTGGCAATCCTTAGATTTGCCTTCGCGCAACCGTGAATCCCTTGCCAGACAAGGCTGTGAGCGTTTTCCCGGGGTATAGCAATGGTTAAAGGCACACATTCTTATTGCAATTTGGAGACACCACCTCATGCAGGTACTAATTTCTTCTCCCTTTGAAGGGCATTTTTGATAAATTGGTAATGAAAGTAGCAAAACAAAGTTGATTTGAAGTAGTTTTACTTCAAAGCACGCACAGGAGAACCGGTCGGCGAGGGATCGGCATGACGAGAGATAGTCCGAAGGCTACGCGTCACGGCAGGAGAACCAATCCGCCCGCTACTCTCCCTGGTACCGATTTCTGTTCGGCGCGGCTCGTGCCCGAACACCACTCGCAGTACTGGGTTTCACTTTTGACAGGGTATGGAGGAGAAGATGAAGAAAGCTTTGCTCGCCGCTGCGCTGATGTCGGCCGGCGTTGTTGCACACGCTCAAAGCAGCGTCACACTGTACGGCCGCCTCGATGCGGGCATCGAATACATGTCGGGCGTGCCGACCGGCGCCAACGTCAACGGTGCGGCTAACGGTAACACGACCCGTTGGAAGGCAGAAAGCGGCGACTGGGGTACCAGCCTGTGGGGCATGAAGGGCGTTGAGGACATCGGTGGCGGCAACAAGGTCCTGTTCCAGTTGGAAGGCTCGTTCAACACGATGACGGGCGCAGGTCCTGGCGGCGGCGGTCTCTTCAATCGCTGGGCAACGGTCGGCGTGTCGAACGACCAGTACGGTACGTTCACGATGGGCCGCATGCTCTTCATCTCGAACGGCGTGTGGGACTTCGACCCGTTCGGTCAATCGAACTGGTCGTCGGCATCGCTGGTGCGTGGCCGCAACTGGCCGCAATCGAGCAACAACTTCGCGTACCAGTCGCCGAAGATCGCAGGCTTTGACTTCTACGGCCAATACGCGCTGTCGAATGCAACGAGCTGGAACGGCAACGGCACGACCCCGCAAGGTCGCGAAGCTGGCGCGCAGGTCACCTACACGAGCTCGCTGTTCCAGGTCCGCGGTATCTACGACGAAATCCGCAACCCGGCTAACGGTGCCTTGTACGGTCCGCAAGTCGGCACCATCAACACGGCCAATGCAGCTGGCGGCGTATTCTCGGCATCGCGTGAATACTCGGCGCTCGTGAACGTGTTCCTCGGCCAGTTCAAGGTTCAGGCCGCTTACCAGGCAATCCGTTCGGCAGGTGCGACGGGCGTCATCCATGGCCAGCCGACCACGCTCGATCACGAATGGGGCGGTGTGACGTGGCAAGCAACGCCGGCTGCAGCGCTGATTGCAGCGGTCTACCACGTGAACGGCAACAACGGCGCGGGCAATGCGACGATCTATACGGTCGGCGGTTCCTACAACCTGTCCAAGCGCACGCTGCTGGACATCCAGGTTGCAGGGGTGTCGAACAGCCGCGCGGCTAACTTCGGTCTGAATGCGAACAACCCGGGCTTCGCTGCATCCACGGACAACCCGCTGCAAGGCAAGGGACAAACCGGCGTGTACGCAGGTATCCAACACTCGTTCTAAACAAACGGTGCCCCGAGGGGACTTCCTTCGGGGCGTCCCCCAAGGGACGTACTCACGAGTTCTTCGAGAGAATCTTTTTCACGCTGCTGCGAGAGGCGCGTATCGGTGCAATGCCCGCAAGGGTATTGCACCGTTTTTTATTCTGACGGCAGCTCGAACGCTGCCCCACGCACCGGGCCGGTGCGTGCATGCACGGATCGGGGAAGACAATCGTGATGACGGCCCGCGCTTGATGCTGCGAAGCCGGACGCGTCAAACCGCTGCTTCGTTTTCTTCGCCGGTACGAATACGGATCACACGCTCGACATCCGCGACGAAAATCTTCCCGTCACCGATCTTGCCGGTGCGCGCCGCGCCGATGATTGCGTCGATCACCTGGTCGCATTGGTTGTCTGCGACCACCACTTCGATCTTCACCTTCGGCAGAAAGTCGACCACATACTCTGCACCACGATAGAGCTCAGTGTGACCTTTCTGCCGGCCGAAACCCTTGACCTCGGTGACGGTCAGCCCGGTGAGGCCGACTTCAGCGAGCGCCTCGCGCACTTCGTCGAGTTTGAACGGTTTGATGACTGCGGTGATGCGCTTCATGGTGGACCTCGTCTCGTGATTGGAAGAGTAAAAGGAAGGTGGATGATTTTTATTCTACGCCGCGCCGGACGCATTGCGGCATTCCGGCGCGCGCTTCGCATTTGCTTCGCGCTTGTTTCGGGTCATTCGCGCGTGGCTGTGCCGCGGTTCACTCCACCGGCTCGGTGTAGCGCGACGTGATCGGATAGCGCCAGTCGCGGCCGAACGCGCGATGCGTGACGCGAATGCCGATCGGCGCCTGGCGGCGCTTGTACTCGTTGATCTTGATGAGGCGCGTGACGCGTTTCACGTCGTCGACCGCATAGCCCGCGGCGATGATTTCGGCGAGCGAGCGGTCCTCCTCCATGTACATGCGCATGATCGCGTCGAGCACGTCGTATTCGGGCAAGCTGTCCTGATCGGTCTGGTTCTCGCGCAGTTCCGCCGATGGCGCGCGTGTCAGGATCCGCTCGGGAATCACGTCGCGCTTGCTGAACGTGGTGGCCTCGTTGCGGTAGCGGCACAGCCGGTAGACGAGCGTCTTGGCGATGTCCTTGATGACCGCGAAGCCGCCCGCCATGTCGCCGTACAACGTGCAGTAGCCGACCGCCATCTCGCTCTTGTTGCCGGTGGTCAACACGAGCGAGCCGAACTTGTTCGACAGCGCCATCAGCAAGGTGCCGCGAATACGCGCCTGGATGTTCTCTTCGGTGGCGTCTTCGGCACGGCCCGCGAACTCCTGCGCGAGCGAGCCGCGAAATGCGTCGAACATCGGCGCGATCGCGATTTCGTCGTAGCGCACGCCGACGCGGCGCGCCATCTCGGCGGCATCGGTGGTCGAGATGTCGGCGGTGTAGCGCGACGGCATCATCACCGCGCGCACCCGGTCCGCGCCGAGCGCGTCGCACGCAACCGCCAGCACCAGCGCCGAGTCCACCCCGCCGGACAGGCCGATCAGCGCGCCCGGGAAACCGTTCTTGTTGATGTAGTCGCGCACGCCCATCACGAGCGCCGCGTACACCTGCGCCTCGAGCGACTGCTCCGGCGCGATGGCCGCGGGCAGCGGCGTGCCGCCGTCGAATTCGACGATCGCGGTGGCTTCCTCGAACTGCGCCAATTTCGCGATCAACTGGCCTTGCGCGTCGAGCACGAACGAGCCGCCGTCGAACACCAGCTCGTCCTGGCCGCCCACCATGTTCACATAGACCATCGGCAGACCCGTCTCGCGAATCCGCGCACGCAGGATGTCGAAGCGCACCGCTTCCTTGTTCAGGTGGTACGGCGAGCCGTTCGGGATCAGCAACACTTGCGCGCCCGCCGCCTTCGCCATTTGCGCGGCCGACGCATGCCACGCGTCTTCGCAGATCACCACGCCGTACTTCACACCATCCAGTTCGAACACGAACGGCTGCGGATCGGACGCGAAGTAGCGCTTCTCGTCGAACACTTCGGTGTTGGGCAGATCCTGCTTGCGATAAGTGCCGACCACTGCACCGTCGACGATGAGCGACGCCGCGTTGAACGTATCGACGGGCGGCACACCGCGCTCGATCGGCGCGTTTGCATTACCATGGCCGTTCGCCACGATGTCCGCCACATCGCGCAGCGGATGGCCGACGATCACATGCAAGCCGGTGAACGGTTCGAGTTGCGCGGCGAGATCGGCCAACGCCGCCGCGCTCGCGTTGTAGAACGCGGGGCGCAGCAGCAGGTCTTCGGGCGGATAGCCGGACAATGCGAGTTCAGGCGCGATCAGCAGCTTCGCACCATCGTCGTGCGCGGCGCGTGCGGCAGCGACAATCTTCGCGACGTTGCCGGCAAAATCGCCGACGGTGACATTGATTTGAGCAAGAGCGATTCGGGTCTTCATGGCAGGATCGACAGGCAAGCCAGGTGGCTTGCGAGTACCGCGGCTGGTTGGTTCGACGGAACGGACAAATCGGATAAACAAACGACGCAGCGCTTATGGCACCGCGCCGTTCATTGGGAACAGTCACACAGATTGAATCAGGAACGCTTTGATTATCGCACGGGCATTCTGGCATCGCCGTCCGAGGTCGACGCCGCCGAATGGAATGCCCTCCTCGCGCAGCAGGCGCAAGCCACGCCGTTTCTGCGGCACGAGTTCCTGAGCGCGCTGCACGCGACCCGCTGCGCGGTCGTCGATACCGGCTGGGCGCCGCAATTCGTCACGCTGGCCGACCCGCGCACGGGCAAGCTCGCGGCGGCCGCACCGGTATATCTGAAGGGGCACTCGTACGGCGAGTACGAAGTGTTATGTCGTGCAGAATTCCCGACTGACTGACCGACCAGCGGTAAACCCTTATTTTATAAGCCTTTTCAATTTCCTATGCTACTTCTAGCGGGTAAGGCACAGCAGTGCACCTTATCTGCCACGCGCGAACCTTCATCTCACGCACGCCACACCCCAAACTGGTGGAGGAAAGCGCCGTGGAAGCCGTCGAACAAACCACACATGCCTGGTCCAAACGCACAGTCATGCTGTCGTGCATCCGAACTCAAGGCGACGTCGAGACTCCAGTAGTCAAAACTTTAGATTTGTTGAGTACCGGTTATCGACGAGGCGGACTCCTTGAGGAGATACTCGCGAGTTCGGAGTGCCCGATTTCAGAAGTCCGGGCTTGTCACTTTATCCGATTGCTGAATAGAGCTGCGCACAACCCGGACGCCAAAGACATATTCAACACGGCTATCGCCAAGTTATTCCCGCGCGACCTTTCAAGGCTGATTTCTCATCTAGACAATGTCATCGACGGCTATGGTGGGGTAAGTCGATCAATCCCGATTGGAAATTTCAAGCACTTCCTTGTGCAGTGTCGGACGCCACTCGCGGACGGAGAGCTTATAAAGAATATTAAGCTCGCGAGCAGACACAAAGAAGTTCGCAGAACCAAAGCTCCCCAGCATAATCTCTATGTCCCCGACATTTTCGACGGAAATTTTCTTGCAAAAGAATTGAGTTCGATTAATTTCGAAGACCTTGCTGATCGGGACGAGAAAGCGAAGGCGATTCTTGAGAAGTCAGTTACCGAAACACGAGCTGTATGTGAACAGATAATTACGCGGCACGACAAACTAGTAAAACATCTCGAACGACTTAGCAATACAGAATTGCCCGAATCGATTCCCAAGCGCATCAGAAGTGCCGTAGCGCGCGGAAGTCTACCGCATTTGAGGCATTGGGCACAGATTTCTCCGGAAGATTTACTACATCTCCACACATACGTCATTGATAAGGCGAAAGCCCATCAAGGAAATCGAATTCAAGTAGTTTTCCGTGAAAAGCTCAACGAGTTTTGGTCGTTGCCGAACTGCCCTCCGTGCGAGACCTTTTCGATGCTGCTCTCGAGGCATTATTTACCGAGAACAGTGATAACCGCTTGCTTCGTCCTTCTCCTAGATAATATCGGCTGGAATTGGCCTACCTTGAGGTCCGTTAATCTTGAGAACATTGTCGAAGATGACTCCGGTTATACGATTCAAGGGGTGAAACACAAAACCGGTCAGATCCAAAAGGCGGAGCTAACAGATTTACCCCAAGCCGATGACATAGATTTGGCAGAAGCAGACGATGAGGAGGAGGACGAACTGGAGGCGGGATTCTCCACGCTGCCACCAAAGAAAGTAACCGACCCTCTCTGTACGCATGCCATTGAGCTTTTAATGCAGCACAGACGAAACATCGACAAATACTTCAAACCCAGATCCAAATCAATTTTTGTGTCGATGTCATTTACCACGCGCAATTCCCCAACTTTCCTCTTTGAGGTTGGCAGGCTACCTTTATATTTAAAAACGTTTTGCCGATTGACAGGGCTTGAAGAGTTCACGTTTTCAGATTTGAGACATCGCGCTGCGCACACCCGATATTTAGCGACTGGCAGAGACATTATCCAGACGCAACTGTTCTTAGGGCATGCCGCCGCTGACGTTACTACCGTCTACTTAAACAGCACAATCATACGCCTACTCGGCGAAGCCAACCTGCTGAAGTACGTGACGCTGCTCTCCGATTGCGTTTTCTATGCAACTGGTCGCAAAGATAAGCTCGATGCCAGACAGCTAGCACGAGTGAAGAAAAACAATCTCCTCCTCTTTCCACCGAGCACGCTCGAAGACAAGGGAGTCGACTGTATCGCAGACCGATGGGTAGATTCCTTCGGCAAGATGCCTTTCCTAATCGGCAAGCCGGAGGTGGCACATATCGCATTGCAGTACCGACTTTACACCCGAAACTTGCCCGCCCTAGTACAGGCAGGACACGAGAGGTTTGTCGCGAGACACCTACCTCGCATTGTCTTCTGCTGCGCCCTTTACCAGGTTGTTGCCATCGGCCCTCTCTCTCAAGAACTTAAGCGCTTCGAGGCCGGATATGCGAAATCAAGCTAGACCAATCGCGGCAACTTCAACGACAAAGTTATCGGACGAAGAAAAAAGCTGGCGATTCCTCAGCGACTTCGATGACCAAATCATACTGATTGACGTGTCTGAGAGCATCAAGTTTCGAGGCTCCAACGTCCGCGAATTTGATACGCGCGCATTCCTAGTGAACGCAACCGGCGGCGTAGGCATTCACACGGGTATCCACAGTCTAGAGGATTTTCCTCATTTGCTTCCACCCATGCTGAGCGCAGCCAACTCCGCACTCAAAGATAATGAAGGCGGAGCCGCACAAGCTTTCACCGATACCATAAAGTACACAACTCTTATCTACTGCTGGATGTTCCGGCGTGGCTTCACTCGGCTGGCTGAACTTGGCCGCGAAGACATTCAACAGTTGTCTGCGGAAGTCTCCGAACAAGGGTGGTGGGACTTGATGCAGTATCAACAGGCGCTCCTTCAGGAAGCGACATACATCCTGCAAGATTCAGAACGTCTTTTCGTCATCGCTACACAACGTGACGGAACATGGAATTTCTCGCCTGAGTCCCTATCCTTTAGGATAGGGCTACCAATTCACGCCAACAATATTCCACGTTGGTTTCGCACGGCCACGGTCACAAAGCAAATACCCTCTTTTGAAACTTTCGACAAGCCTACCCGCGCCGGCCTTACAAGAAGAGAGCATCGGATGACGCTGACTACTATCAACAGACTAGCGTTGTTAGATGAGCGGTTCGACGGTATTCGATTTAATCCATTTTCTAAAATGGGAGGGGAACTAGCCGCTGGTGACCAGCGCCGCGCCCGCAGATTGAAGAAGCTTCTTACGGTTTCCTTCGACGACCACACAGCAGCTACCAGAGACAACGTTCAGAGCACTTCTGGACAGGACATCGCTACCCCTAGGCATCAGGGCGACGCTCCAACTGCATCGTTGGATGCTTTGGCACAGGAAATCGATACATGGGCGAGGGAAAGTGCGCAACAGGCGGTGCAGGCACCTAGTCACCATGCGACTCCCAACATGCCCCTCCAAATTGCCGTTGCAGGCTTCAAGGAAGCGTTGCGCTGGCAATATGATTACAAGGATGCAATCTTGGAGGTGCTCCGACTCTTAAGAGATTCGCTCGAGTCAAAAATAACTGAGCAGCGGGTTGTTGCCCGACCTTTTACTGTGGAGGTCGTCGAAAAAGCCAACAGCATTCTCGCTTCGGCTGGCGTTCCTCTTCGGGTTAACAGGGCAAGCACATACGGCGACGACCCTGACGGCGGCAACACTGCTTCTGCACTCGTCAATACCATACTGTTCGCTCTTTACTTCATCATTGCAACGAACCTTGGTAGAAGGCCTGGAGAAATCCTCGGGAGAGCGAAAAATAAAAGATCCTACGGACTCTATCGCGGATGCTGCGTTAGAGTCTCAGACACGATTCCGTTTCATCGTATCGAGACGTACATTCAAAAATCTATTAAGGCATACGCTACCTCTTGGTGCAACCAGCTAGTTGCTGACGCGGTAAATTTTCTCGAAGAGATTTTCCAGATTGCTCGACCGCTGTTCACATCTCCAGAGCCTGTAAAAATCGATGTGGAAATCGCTCGAACCGAAAAGCTATTTCGGTTCCCACTCTTCACGGAGATAGGGTTCAATTCGGAGCGTCCCATTTTTGACGCTCGCCAAGCGTCGACGCGTTTCTTTCGGCTTGCCGGCATTGACCCCACGATTTTCATGGGTAGACAGATGCCATTCAGGCGCACATTCATGACGCTCTATGTGCACAGGTTCGACTCTCCTGAACTGCTGGCGTTGCAGCAATACATGAAGGACTTCTCCATAGAAAGTCTGCTCGCTTACTATCGGGACAAGTCTAATCGCCTTCCAGAGGATAGTATCAAGGCGCGATATGCAGCGTATGAGACTGAGTCACTCAACATCGCCAGCATGCTGAAAGAGGAACGGAAGTTTTATCTAATCGAAATCCTCACCGACCTGCTCGCTGGGCAACGCCGCTTCGGAGGAGGGTTCGCTCGAGTGGTAAACGCGCTACTGAAGAAGTTGTCCCTACCGGAGAACTTCAAGGACGCTCCCCTCTCCGAGAAGGCTGAGTCGATCGCAGACGAGCTCGAGCAGCGCGGCTATCGATTAGTCGAAGGGAACACCATCTGCATGGCCGGAGACGCCGGCAAAACCAGGGAGCAATCGAACTGTTTTGACGGCGAGCGTCCGAGAATCGAACTGGCTTGCCCAAGCATGTGTAGTGGGTGCGTTCACTCCATCTCGACTGAAGTCGGGCTCTCGATTTACGAAGAGGAAATGGAATCCGCCCTCAAAACTGCTAACGACAAGCGTCTACCGGCTGCACTGCGCAAGGAGGCGCAAGCGCTTATCGAAACACTCAAGGAGGTGATTGAGTCGGAGAAGGCCATGGCCGAAGGCACTCGTGTCCGATTCCAACGTTTCGCCGACAGTTGGACTACGATTAGAGAGGAGCTCGTAAAATGACCGAGCGCAGGGACACGAAGTCACCGCTTGCATTGCAGGCCCGTGAAACCATCGAAGCGAAGCTCGTCATCTTGAGATTGTGGATTGACGCCGGCATTCCGTGGGTTAGAAACGATGAAGGGCGTTGCATCTGCGATGAAAACGACGAATTGCAACTAGACTACTTTCCCAAAGACATGCAGGGTCTTTCGCAATGGATGCACGAATCTCAATGTCGCTACACCCTTCAAAAGCACCCTACCATCCTTAACTTTCGCTCTTTTAGTCGTGGCACGTTAGACGCTCCACACAACAGCACGTTGAAAGAAGAGATACGCTCGTTGTTTGCTGCGATTGAAAGAACCGCTTCGGGTCAGCTTGACAAGACCCGGTCTAGGCAAGCAATTGCAGACGCGCGATCAGACGGCGAGCAGAAGCAGAATTTCATCAATGTGTTGGAACGGGAAATTCTTAAATACCGTGAAGAAGCGCGGATTGCCAACGAGGATCGCAAAGCAGCGCAAGCATTACAAGCTCGACAAAAAGAAGACTATGAGGACAAGATCCAAAAGTTGAACAATCTACTCAGGGAGGTTCGCAATCGGCGACCCAATGTGGTCCCGCTCGACAAACGAACAAGCTCGGACACCCCATCTCTCGGAGATGGAGAGAAAAAATGAGCGCCAACGCATCATCCCTCGAGAAGAAACTTGAAAACGCGGCCCGCTTAAGGACATGGAAGTCTCAGACGAACCTTAGTCAGGTTCCTGTCAACCAGTTCGGAAAAGCGGCACGTAAGACTATCTGTGAGATGCTCAAAATACCGACGTCCACGGTCGGAACAAATGACGAACTCTTCACTTTGTTCAAGACCCTTGACGATGAGCTCGACGAGTGGCGCAAACAACCGAACAGAAAGGGCGTCCCGAAGACCTCTCTGACGGCGGAGCTGCAAGACGAATGCCGAGCCCTCAGAAGTGCTTTCGCGGAACAAGGTACAGCCATGAAGCTCCTGCAGTACCTCGAAGACAACGGCATCTCACTCCGTACAGTGCCCATATCGAGACCTTAAACTGCGATGACCAAAGCTCCAAGCCTGCGTCGTTTGAGGGGGACTGTCGCACGGGTCCTGTCATACGGCCTCGGAGGCGGTGCGATTTTCGTCCTGACAGTCCCCCCGGCAAAGCGTGTCCGCGTCGTTGCAAAGTTCAACGTTATGCTTCGGGCGCCAGTGGTCGGTGAGACTTGGGAAATAGTCGGCACGTTCGAAAGCCACCCCCTCTATGGAGCCCAGCTGAAGGCCAAGACTGGAGTCTGTCGGGAGCCAAGCGGCGTAGAACTGCTAATGCTACTGGGGAAGCACCCCTCATTTGCCAAAATCGGAATGCGTGGCGCCAAGAAGCTTTGGAGGAAATTTGACGCCAAGCTTAGCGAGATTTTTGACCATGAAGACGTCCAAAAGCTGCACTCCGCTGGCATCAGCGCATCCGCATCAATCGCTGGTATTGCCGCGTGGCACAGCTATCTCGATGACATCAGAATAACTCGTGCACTTGAACCAGTCGCCCTTTCAGGACATGAGCGCTCAACGCTGCCCGACGTCATCGAAGTGTTCCGTGGATTGAGATTGGCAACTCCGTATGATTTCCATCCGGCGATTCATTGGTCAACCATCGACAACTCCGTCCAGAGTTCAACTTCGCCCCACGAGCCGGGTCGACTGGTCTCTGCAACGGACTCTGTCTTTACCCAAGGCAGCCACGCGATACTGCGCGCGGTACCCCTCAAGGACTACGAGCACCGGCTGGCAACCAAGCTCCAAGACACTGTACTCGTCCAGACCGCAATGGACTCGGCTATCACCTCGGGAAGAATTGTGTGTCTAACACACCGACGCCAGCGCTATGTCGCTTCGGATGCGCTTACAAAGGTCACTCACGCTTTTTTGGCGCGCCTGTTTGCCGCCCGGGGCTCGGCGCAGGTGTGCGATGACGCGCTCACCACCGTCGACACTCCCCGCCGGACGGCCGCTTCAGTTTGTTTGATTGACTATGGAGGGCGGACCGTTGCCGCTGCACGCGGTCGGCTCCATGAAGTGTTTGCAGATGCAATTCACATCGCTTTCTCGGGCACAGCCCCCCTCCCCGCCGTTCATTTGCGCTTACAAGAGATTCTTGCAGGGCCAGCACAAGTCAACAAGACCAGCCACACGGTGGTGGTTCATGACGCTCATGCCCTCGACATCCTAGCCCTCAACAAGCTTATCCATAGGCTTCCAGTCGACACCTGCCTGATACTTGCCGGAGCGGCAGATATGGTTAGCCGGCGCAGTCGACCGGCGCCGTATCACACGCTATGGTATTCAGGACAATTCCAACGAATGACTTTGGGTCCAACTGCGTCCAGCGGCGGTGGCCAATCTCGGCGTCCATCTAGCCATAGAGAGGGATTGGAAATACGGAAGGTTCAGCTCACTGGGACGAAGGAAACACTGAACGAAGCCCTAGCTCTCTATCGCGAGAATGCGTGTGACGGAGCCACAGTCGTTATTGCGACCAACGCGGCTATTTGTCATTCGCTGAATGCCACACTGGCGTCGGAAAAAGCCGACGAACTTCAGTTCGATAAGCTTCCGATGAATTCGACGACCCTTGGTCGCGGCGGAAGGGCATATGCAAAATGCCCTGTCACTTGGAAGCGAGCAAACATCGCAAAATGCCGCTGGCCAGGCGAGAGCATGAGTTTGCATGACGTGGAGCGAACGCCCTACGTTCGTGTGACCAACTCAATCCCTGAATTCGTGGTGGCCCAAGTCACGAGAGCGAACGGGGACGTCGTTCCTCTAACAGCTTCAGATGCGTTTGATCTCACTCTGGCGTATGCGCTCGAACTCCCGGCAGCTGCGCTCGGAACTTGGCAAACAGTTATAGTCGTTTGCATCGAGGGCACTGACTGCAATGCAGAGGTGATTCGCGCTGCATCCGGCCTGGCGTCGCATACGGTGGTGCTCGTTGGTGATGTCGATGCTAGTTTGAAGCGCAAAGGAAGAGACGCGTCGCACTACGTCGACCCTCTTCTACAACACCTTCTGGAGAAGGTTCCGGAGACGTCAACATGAAAGCTTCGATTCACAAAGCTCAGCGGGTTTACGTCTTCTGGGTTGAGGATGGAAACAGCCGTCGATTCCCGGTTTTTCGGGGCAGCACCTATGCCCTCCTCGAATTGCCCACCGACTATTGCGGGATGGTTATCCGCAAGGGAGAATCGGAGCACGTATCGGAAGCTGCTATGCGAACGCGTAGGGACAATGCTGTCATTGCAGCACACGAGTTGCATATATACCTGTCAGAAAAGCAGCTTCCAATTGCTGAGATGAACGACAACCATCTTCTAGAATTTCGAGATTGGTGCTGGAAGCGGGCGATGAAGCGCCCTCAATATCGGGGAAACCAGTCGGTCGCAAAAGAAACCACGAACATTCGATTGAAGGAGGTCTACGAGCTCCTTGCGTGGGCGCAAGGGCAAGGCCGTATCCCGTCGGGGACAATAGGACCCGTCCGCTGTGGCATCACATCGACGTTGCCGGTGGTGGGACTCTCCGGTCTGGATTCCGACGAAAAGGAACTGAAGAAGTACCCGAGAATTTACACGCGAACGGGCCGAGCGAGTCGCCTTGGAAGAGTCCAGTATCGAGCGACTGATGACGACATTGCCGCACTGGAAGACTATCTTGAAGATGCCGGAAGCGCTGCCGACCAACGCCTAATCACGCTTATCGTTCGTATCATCTCGGACACGGCGTGGCGAGTCGGCAGTGTAGCAAGTCTTCAAATTCATCAGTTCGCGAGGAAGGAACTGGCTAAGGCCGAAGCGAGGCATGCCACGGCATTCGATGTAGCTCCGCCTGACCAGAAATACGGCTTTAGCAAATCCTTCTCGTTGTCGTGGGCAATTACCTATGACATCGCAAACTACATCGAAATCGACCGAGAGACAATAATTAAGAACACCGGGGTAAATCGGAAACTTCTGGAAGGACGCATTTTCTTGAATCCAACATCTGGGCTTCCGTTTAACTACCACTCACTATCGGACCGAATTGCAAAGCGGTTTAGGAACGTCGGCGCTGGGAAGGGCGCAGGAGCGCATGGCGTGCGAAGGAAGACGGGCACACGTATCGCCCGGGAGGAAATAGAATTCAGGAGGAAGCACGGGCTCTCGATGCAACGAGAAGATGTTGTGGATGCTATCGCGCAACGTCTCGGTCAGAACTCCAAGACAGCCTACCAGTTTTATGTCGAGGCGAATGCGATGATGTCCGGGTACACGGTCGAGTCTGAGCAGCGGGACCAGCTTGAGGCCTGCCGGAATGAAATTGCAGCGCTCCGGGCTAAGTTGTCCGAGCTTCAGCGCCAAAAACCGTCGAAAAAGCGCTGAGGAACCCCTCGGCAGCATCCCTTCCTATGCAGCCGCGGCTCCAGTTCGACACTGAGAGATCTGCCTTCAGGTTTTCATTTTGAATGGCGTATGAGCCTCTAGCTCACCAATGTGCTCGTCCATCGCCGCGGTCTCCTGGTCCAGAAACTCGCTGATGGCGTGCGCAAACCTATGGTCGGCAATCCAGTGAGCAGACCACGTTGGCGTGGGCATCAGGCCACGTGACATCTTGTGTACTCCCTGCGCCCCGCCTTCGAAGCTCTTCAGCCCGTTGGCGATGCCGTACTCGATGCCCTGCATGTAGCAGGTCTCAAAATGAAGGCCTGACACGAACTCTTTGGTGCCCCAGTAGCGGCCATACATCGTGTCACCTTGGACAACATTCAGAGCCACCGCCACCCGCCTCCCATCTGCCTCAGCAATAACAAGCATCAGTGCATCAGGCATCGTCCGATGAACCAGTCCGAAGAACTTGCGAGTTAGGTACGGCGGGTTCCAGTGCTCGCGATAGGTGTTCTCGTAACACTCGTAGAAGAAGTCGAGGTCGTCCGCGCCAATCTCCTGCCCTCGCAGCCACCGGAAAGTGACGCCAGCGTCGTGAACCCTCCGCCTGTCTTGCTTGACCTTCTTCCGCTTGTCGTGCGACATCTTTGAGAGAAACTCATCGAATGTCTGGTACCCAAAATTCTCCCAGTGAAACTGGACGCCCTCTCGCAGCATGAACCCGGCGTCGGTTAGCGCCTCGAGGTCATCTTCGTGTGAAAACAGAACGTGGATTGACGACACATCGAGCTGCTTCGCAAACTCGATTGCGCCCTGGGCAAGCAAGACCCTGTCGGCGTGCGTCGGCGCCAGCAGTCGCGGGCCCGTCACGGGAGTGAATGGCACTGCAGACAGCAGCTTGGGGTAATACTGAATACCGTGTCGCGCGAATGCATCTGCCCAAGCGTGGTCAAAAACGTATTCGCCGCGACTATGTGATTTCAGGTACAACGGCATCGCACCAGCGAGTTCGCCTCCCCGTCGCATCAGCAGATAGGTCGGCTGCCACCCCGTCGACTTCGATGCGCATTTCGTGGTGTGCATCGCAGACAGATATTCGTGCGCCACGAAGGGATTGCCTGCAGCGAGCGCGTTCCACTCTTCTGCGGGCACATCTGAAAGCGAATCGACAACCAGAATCTCGACCTTCCTGCTCACTCGACCTCCTAACGACTATCTGCACGCCGCGCGACACGTAAAGCAGCATTGTCACCCATATGCCAAAAGTCTTCAGGCGGATGAGGTCTGACCGGGGCCGCGGCATTTGGGGTCGCCGTTGCAAAGGACTGACGGATGGCAGCCCGGTAACAGCGGGTCGGAATGTCCGCTTATCCGCGAGTCAGCTTTTAACAAGTGTGCACTGGGGTTGCAGGATGTCACAACCGTCCACTCGATATGCTGCAACCCCATTTTTCCCACGCTGCTGACGAGCGCATCCGCAGTATGGTCGCGCGAGGTTGCGACACCATCAGGCGGCACGCGTTTTGTAACCCCGCTAGATGTTCATCACACATCTGCTGGCGCGGCGATGGCAATCGACACAAAAGAAAGGCGTCTCGCCAGCATCCCCAGGAGCAAGATACTGCTCAAATGCGCTAAGCGCTTCCGACGACTCCGAACGGGACGCCGTAGGTCTCGAGCAAGAAGTTTTCCGTGACGCTCAAGAGAGAAAGCTGGTCAGGGGTCGCTTTGGAGCGAGATAGCCCGGGTTGCACGATAAAAACACGGAGATTCAAGGCTGCCATTCGGCTCCTGTTCCTGATAGCCGCGAGCGTATCGCGGTCACCAACTTGGTATCTCGAGAGTTCTACGCCCTTTCTGACCTTTGGGTCACGGCGAAGCAAATGGATAAAAAGCTCGGTGCGGCGGAGTTGGTTCTGGAGCCAGCTAATGCTTTTCTGAGCTTGCCCACAGACCTCATACAAGTCACCAATGCGACCTCCTGAAGAACTTTCTTGCGAATACTTGCAGTGGTAAAAATCAACGTCGATTGTTGTCCGTGCATCATCTTCCGTCACTTTGATGGTAACGACGTCGGCCGACTCTCCGGAACCGTCATCGTCATAGATGATGTCATAGCCTCCGGCCTTCTTGAGGTCTTCGATGACCTTGAACTGAATGGAATCCGGCTCGCGTGTAGCCCCTTGTGCCTCCTTTTTTATGTCGACGTCAGACCAATCCCACGCGACAATCCGCTCACGGTCGTACGGCGCGTAGATGTCTGGCAACGCTACAAGCATGTTGCCTTCAAGATAGGACCCGTCTGCGAACGTGATGAGCGGCGGGTTCTCGAAGAAGTATTCGGACAGCGTCCATGCCTTCTGGCGCTTGGTTATCATGCCATCGAGCCCGGACACCGGTACGAATCGATAGGTCGAAACAGCGTCGTCATCAAGCGGCAACAACTCGAGCCGGAGCACCAATTCCGACGAATCGTCATATACTCGAAACATAATATCGCCAGTCTCCGTCGGACTTACTAGCTCGATTCCGAGGTACCAAAATTCGGTCGCTGCACCGTTTCCCAGTTGGACCGAAAATACGCTTTCGTGCTCTTGATAGACGCAGTCTGGCCACTCGACAGCGATGGGCATCACCTCCGGCCGCACTTTAACCAGCTTCGGGATTAGGGTTCCTTTGAGCACACCTTCAGGGTCGATGGTCTCGTCAACAACCTTTGCGCCGACATTTTTGCACCATTTCGCGAAGGTCTCGAGCCGCAATCGTTGGAAGGACCAAACTCGACCACGTTTCGTTGCTCCGATAGTCGCCGTGGCGCCCGCCTCGAAACCTACTCCAGACACTACCGCCCGCCGGGCAGTTTTCTTGGATGATTCAGACAGGCGTGCCGCAACATCTGCGCCCATACGGGCTATATACCGAATCTGCCGTCCAAATTGTTCGTTCATCCCTAGATTGGTAAGCAGCAAGCGCTTGACGCCGTGAAAGCAACGATATAGTTCCGGGTCTTGAATGAGTTGCACGTCCTCGCCACATAGCGCCTTGGCCATCGACCGGTATTCGCCGCTTTTGGACGACCCATGAATGTACAGAAGCTCCTTTTGTTTGTCCCAAATCGCAACGAGTAACTCCCACTCCCAATCCTGCACCGCTTCAATATCAGTCCAAGGCACCGGCTTGGTCGTCCCCACCACAACCACGAGCATGTTCTCTTTCCGGTTGACCGTGTCTCGGACTTTGTCAGATGCTGTGAGACCAGGGATACCCTTTCGGAAATTCTTCGGTGTCCAGACACTACAGCGGGTCCGATAAATCACCATGCTTGTAGCCGGCCTGATTTCCTGAAGTGGGATTTCGCCGGCAAATGGTTCGAAACCCGAGAGAAAGGCCCGCGCATCGATTTCGTTGTCTATCGCTGCGTCACTCAAGTCGGGGAGCAATTCGTTCCAGTCAGGGTCTTGGCTGTATAGCTTTTCAAGCTCTTCGCGTACGCCTGGATTCGCGACGTTTGCTATGAACGTTGCGTTCCCCAAATCTTCGCGGGCGCGAGTAAACCGGCCGGCAAGTTGCAGCGTGACCGGAAGACTCTTCCGCGTGTCGTGAAACGCCGCTATCTTCAACTCCGGCATGTCGAAGCCCTCTCCGAGCATGTCGACACAGACAACCAGCCTTGATTGACCGGACATCAACTTTTCCAGAGCATCCCGCCGTTCAGTTGGCTTGAGTTTGCTGTGAAGCAAAATCGGGTTGTAACGGCCGATGGACTCGTAAATTTCGAAGACCTGCTTCGCGCGCGGAATGTCCAGTGCGCGCGCCATGGCAACATGAAGCCCGGTTGTGTCGTTATCCAGCTCTTTTATAGTTGCCTTGGCGATAGCCTTATCGGCTTTGCTCTCGTTAAACTCAAAAATCGACCGAAAGTTGATAGGTCGAAAGTAACCGTCAAGTTGGGCTTGCCTGAGTGGATAGCGATAGATGATGGTCCCGTCAATGGGCTTGTCATCGTCACGGAACGGTGTCGCGGTGAACTGTAGAACGCGGCGTTTAGTGAACTGTGCCTTGAAGCGCTTCCACGTGGGAGCTTCCGCATGGTGCGCTTCGTCAATGAACAGGTGCGTACACAATTCGGCGATACGGGTCTGAAACTCGGGTGTAAAACTGCCCGCGATGTGACTAGTCGTAACGACTACATTGCATGTCTCAAAAAATGTCGATAGCGCTTCAAGGCTAGCAATGTTGTGCTCGAGTATGCCGACGACCGGATAGTGAGCCGCTTTGGAAAGAATTGCACTGCCCGGCGCTTTCAGCAGGCCCAGCGTCATGAACTTGTCCGCGATTTGGGTACGCAACGCATCTGTCGGGACAACGACAATCACCCGTTCACAGCAGGCGGACGTCAAGACACCGAGCATAGTCTCGGTCTTTCCTGTGCCGGTAGGTAGGACCACCGATGCGACATCGGTACTCACCGACCAGTGAGCGTGGATTGCATGAAGAGCGCCAGCCTGCGGTGGACGCAAGCCGATGGCACCCGTCGAGCGGTCCTCCTGCGCGAATGCAAATGCGCCACGCCAAGAATCGGCCGCAGCTCTCGCGTTCGAGTCGGTCGTCGTCCGGCTCGCCGCAGGTAAAGAGGGATGCTGCAGCCAGGTCCCTGCTGTCGCATCCAGTCCGTCATGCTCAATCGCGACTGCCGAGTACCTGAGCACTGCCGCTTCATCTTGCGCCGGCAAATGCCGAGGCGTGCCTTTGAGGATTCGAACGGGCAACGGAAGCGAACTGGACGAAATCTCAAATCCATCGGCGCCGTCTGTGACAAACCGAACTGCCTCCGCTTCCATCGCTTGTCTAGGCCAAGCGAGTTGGCGAATCCAGTTTCTCTCGACTCTTTCTTGAAGCGCAAACACCCCCGGAAGCCGCACCTTCATTTTCTTATGCCTTTCGGATAATTATAGCGAACGGACAAACCCGAGAATCAACACTCGTTCACATTGTTCACGGTACAGAGTGCAAGGCGACTCTCACCAGCGAATGCGGGCGGACACTGATTTTCGACGCTTCATTATATTTGTCTTTCTTGACACGCCTCGAATTGCAGACAGGTTTGTGCAGAAAATGGCGCTGAGGCTGTCCCATGACGATTTTTCATCTAGCACGGATTGCAGTTGTCCGAGAAAAAGCGTGGCATATCGCCAATGGACTACGTTCGAGTGAACTCTCCGAAGAACATGTCTGGGGTGAGGCTCATGTCAGCTTAGTCACCTGGCCGCGCCAAGTCACGCAACAACCCCTGCGCCTGGTCATAGCCCGGGATGTCAGAACGCAGCGCGCTCACGAGCTCGGATATGTGAGACGCAACTTCAGCGCGCACGACTTCGGGCGTCGGTCGCCCGAGTGGGCGCAAGCGCAGGAAGGGAATTCCCGCTGTGGAAAAGAGCCTGTCCTTGCGCTCGTCGCGTTCCTGCTGACGGTCGGTATCATGCCACGGGCTATCCACTTCGATAGCGAGCATGGGCAGATATGTGGTACTGGATACAACCACAATGTCTACGCTCGCGCGCAGGTAGTAGCCGAAGTCATCCTGGTCGACCAGTTCTTTCAGACGGTCGTAGCTCATGATGCTTTGCAATGAGCAATTCGGGAACACCAGGTGGTTCGGGCACAGCTGCACCACGACCTGGTAGATGCTGAACTCGCGCTCGCTGTTGAATACCTGCTTGATGGCGGCGGTACCGTTGGCCCGCACAATTCGGCCTGCAACCGAGTGCTGGTTTTCGCGCTCAAGAAGCGGAATGATGTACGGATTCACGACATACCCGGTCGGTGTATCGCGAACCATCCCTTCATCGAGGAGCCGCTTGTGGTGCTTCCCCGCCCACTCAGCGGACATGCCGGCATAGCGGCCGAGTTCCTCGTAACCTTTGAATGCGTCAATCTGGTGCAGTGTCGCAAGCACGGTCTTAGCGGGTGCGCTCAGCGCAGGCCAACGGTTCACGGCCGTTCGCTCATGCTGGTCCGCCTGCTGTAATTCATGAAGTCGGCGCTGGGCGCTCTCACGAATCTTTGCGAGCGCCTTCGTTGCCCGCACGTCCTCAGTTTTCACCGCTTCTAGGAGATGCAGATGGTCCTTCATGTCGGAGACCGACGTTTCGCCCTTCCACAACGTGGCCAGGTTGCCCTTGATGGCATCGAGCCCATCATATGAGGCGCTGAGACTCGCTGTATAGAAGCACAGTGCATCGTATCTTGTCCCCGAGGAGCTCACCTGCTCCAGGTAGCCCTTCATGAACCATCCGCGCGGTGACTCCAGGTCCGGCGAAAGCTCGCGCGACAGATCGACAATGCGCTCGAGCGCCTCACCCCCCGCCGAGAGCAACTTGTTGAACACGGCCACCGCGCTGCCTTGCCACAATCTCTCGGGGTCGCCAGCCAGTTCGTCCCGCCGCGCGGCAAGCGCTTCGAGATGCGGAACCACTAGCGAAATGTCTGCTGCACTAAGCTCGCCCTCGAAAGCAGGCATAGGCTGCTCGCGCAGTTGCACGGCAGCCTGAGGATGGACCAGCGCATCAAGGAAAAATCGCAAGCGGTCGCGCAGCGTAACCGCGCTGTTCATGGCCATCCATTGGAAACGGCATGATTTTTCGCGAAGCCACGCCAGGTCCTCAAATTGCATGTGAGGCTGTTTCGTGTAGTCGGCGCCCGACGCCGAAATGGCGTGCACCAGCTTGAGATAGAGCTGACATGCTTCTCGGTGGCGCGGGTAGGCTTTCGTCAGATCGTGAACCACGGAGATGAGAAGGTCTACCGGGGTAGGTCTTCGAAGGCCCGAGAATGCAAACGGAATCGATTCCGGGCCGTCTGCGCCCTGCACCATCAAGTCGCCCATGTCGATGTCCGAGACACGCGCGTACCGGGAAAGATAATTGACTGCGCTAACTAGGTAGCGGTCGCGTTCATTCTCATGAATCGCCAAGATGCTTCGCATCATTGCCGCGAGACCGTCGGAGAAATCGTGCGCGAAAGGCCCGGGGTATCTCGCAAGGACAGCGGCGTAGTCATTGGGCTGCGCGAAGCCCATCTCCCACAGGAACCCCCAGCCTGACGGGGTCAATTCCTGTCGGGATGTGTACTCGTCGTCTAAGGCTTCGCCCACGTACTCATCGGGAAGGACAGGTTCGGGAAGCTTTGCCAACGCTGCGCGCACAGCCAGCGCGTCGCCCGGTGTAGCGGCGAGCATGTCCAGCTCCGTTTCCATGGCCTGCAGCCGAATCTTGTCGTCGTCCTCGAGCCCAGGCATCCTCCAGGCTCGCGCATAGGCTTCTCTTAGCAGAAGGTCCAGGTCTGGGAGCTGCTCAAGCACTTCCTTCTGCCCGGGAAGAAGCTCTTCGTCCTCCCAATGCTCGTCAGGGAACATCAAGGACAGGGCTATGCTTCGCAGACGCTCAACCCATTTGAACTGCATCGGCTCCATGCAGGCACGCGTCAATTGGTCCAGCGCGTGCAGCGTGTCCTCCAAGGTGAAGTCGAGCAGGCGCAGATAGATATTGAACTCGTCTGCGCGATAGAAGTGCGTCGCGAGGTCCGCCATGCGCATTACGGCGCCTTTGAGCGCTGACCGGTTTTGCGCTTCCACAAATTCGATTGACGAGAGGTGTGCCTTCGTCCAAGCGACAACCTTCGAGCTCAGTATCCAAAACTCCGCCTCGTGGTCCGTCTTGTCAACGATGCTCGGCGGCGTCAGAGCGTTGACGAATTCCAGCAGCTCGTTCCACTGCTCTGTCTGGACGCAATGATGGACCTGCTTCCGAAGGTCTTCAAGCGTGATACCTATCGAGGCTTGGGAATTGATGCTGCTCCCCGTCGAGGATGCAGGATGTTGGCCTGCGGTAGCGCGTCGGGTAGCTCCAGACTTCTTGTTCTTACGGGACACATTGGCCTCGATATGTCGATATGGAGGAGAGCAAGAGGGATGCCATCGCCTGAGCGAAAGCTCCAAATACCATCACGGCGCATCGTTTCTCGCCGTGCATAGCGTGTGGCAGTTCGAAGGGAAAGTCATGCATCTCGTTGCCAAGCACTTGGTAGATCGCTCTAATATGCTCGGGTCGCTGCGATTCGAATCGCATGACTTTCATTGAAACCGACAGTTCTACGGCCTAAGACCTTCGTCCTACGTCTCGACTTTATTTTCTTCTAACCGCCTTAAGGTGGTTTCGTTTTGAACAATTTGATGGGACTTTTCGTCGAGACCATCAAAGAACTCCTCGTCATGAGGATATTTTTTTGCAAGTACGTCCCAAATCATGGAGTCACGGAGTTCATGTCGGTCCTCTCCGAAATGCGCTTGCCGATGGTCGTCCGCGCAAATAGCGACAACATTTCGTTCATCGTCAGCCCCGCCGCAATTCAGCGGAATGACGTGGTGCGCTTCCAGGTAGTAGGCGCCGCTTGCCGTCACAAACCCTTTCTTGCCACAGAGCTCACAGCACCCATCTGCAGCCCGCAGCTTCGCTGCACGCACTACCGCCGAGTCACGCTCGTAAATCGCCGTAGCCGTAGCAATGACCTTCTTCGCAGGAACAGCAGGAGCCGGCGAGGCGTTGCGCTTCTTCTCATACGCTTGGTCTTCGGCGTAGCCGTCGAACTCGGCGGGTTGCGGCTTGCCGCGAACAACCACAATTCGCCGGTCTTCATTTCGGTGATGTGGGTACCAGAGGACAGGGTCAAGCTCGCGCTGATGAGCCTCGCTCGTCTCTCTCAGTCCTTTCTTTCTCCGTACTCCATCGAGGATAGCCACATGAATCGGCTTCTTGCGGTAGAAGGCTTCTAGCATCAGCGCAGATACGGCGTCTGCACGATTCAACTGTACTGGAGCAGCCGTGTCGACATTCTCTTGCGCCCAGTCGGAAGCGGTGTCGATGAAGAAAATCTCGTCACCATCCTCATCCATATTGTCATGCCAGATGTTGACCAGGTAAGGACCGCCATCGCCTTTGAAGCACCAATCGTACTGCGTCGTCATAGGCACACCGACTTTCTCCGCGATGTCTCGGACGCGCTGTATCGTTACTGGTTTCAGGTCTGCCAGAGTTGTCATGTATTTTTCTGAGGGTGGGAGCACCTGACGTTTTGCAGGGAGTTCGCGAGCCTTTCTATTCTTTCCGCGGTCTTGTCTGCCAGAAGGTGGGGAATGACGCTGCCGATTGCACGTGCATCGCTCACGTTTGTGCAGCCTCACCGGCGTTGTTTCCGGGTGCTCCCGGCTTTACTGTGCGAACCGCCTTCACGGCATCAATGGCCGGGACGTTCTGGACGAGTCTACGCAGGTATCGACTCGTCCACCGGTGCTTCATTGACCTGCTCTCCAGACGGCGTCTCGCGTTCTCAAAGCGCATCTACGCAATGCTTGCTCGAAATGAAGGCGGCACAACCATGCCGCTACCACGTTAGCCGACAAGCAATTCCGCCGGGTCTACCCCAAGCCCCGACGCGAGTTTTTGCAGGTTATCAAGCGTAATGTTAGTTGCAGCCCGTTCGATATGGCTCACATACGTTCGGTGGAAGCCGCATTGGACGCTGAGCGATTCCTGGGAGATGCCTTTTTCCGAGCGCAGGCGCCGGACATGATCTGCCAGCCGGCGTCGGAGGTACGGGTCGATGTCTTTGCTGTCGGTTTCGGTCATGGCCCGGAGGTTGGCGCAACATGACCTTTCCGTCTACTTCGCAAACATATACTGTATAAACATATACTGCGTAAACGTATATAATGCGTTCTTCACGGTATATGAATGCCTCCAAGGCCGAGGTTCAATAACCGGTGCACTAAGTGATGCCGAGTGGGCAGCCATCGATAAGAGGAGTCGACGTATGACAGGTCCAACCGACGGTCGCACAAAGCCCATCGTTAGAGCGATATCCACTGTGCATCCGTGCAGTGAACTGTCGCTTGATATGCCGACGCGGAGCTGAACTTCAGACAACGCATGCGTCGGTAACAGACTTCATTTTCACTATCGTTCACTGCGAGAGACCCGCGCGTCTGCGCGGAAGTTTGATGAGGGAGATTTATTGGTGACTGCTCCTCGAGCACAGCATCGCACACGGTCAATCGAAAATTCTGCAGCCGTGCGCCGAATGACTAAGATGGCTAAACACCCGCAGCCCCGCGTATGGATGCTGAATTACCCGCTCTTCTTCCGCGCAGCCCATTATCCCTGGTCATACCCGACGAACATTTCGCACTTTGGAATTCTGTGTGGGGTCGGCTGGTATCCGATTATTGAAGCGCTGGCGCGTGACGTCGAGTCCGAGTTGCGTGCATTGTGGCGCGAACAATTCCACCGTCCGGACCAGATCGCAGCCTTGGAATATGCACTCGCGACCGGGTGTGCGACCTTCCCCGTCCTTCCCATCTGCACAGACATCTCGCAAGTCGATGGTGAACTCAATGTGGAGTTTCAGCAAGGGTCCATGTGCCCGGCGGATGTTGCGGAACGGATTCGCTCTTACATAGACATCGCAGTAGCGAGTTCTCGCTATATCTGCGAGAGCTGCGGCAGGTCCGGCAAGTTTCGCGAATCCTACTGGCGTCGTGTGTATTGCGATGACTGCCTTGTGCCAGAGGCCCCCTTGGAGCAGGCGGTGACGCCCGCATAAAACGTATCTGGTCGCCCGGAGGACTAGCGCATGCTCGAATACCGTGAGAAGGCTGTCCTCGAGACGGCTGCCTGCATCTGCGACGGGTGCGGGCGGCTGATGAGGCCGGAAGCCAGCGACGGCGAATGGCAGGAACGGATGTCGCTCACGTGGCGCGGCGGCGTTGGTTCAGTCTTTGGTCACAGCGTCGAGATGGATCTCGATCTCTGCCAGCACTGCGTGAAAACCATCTTGGGCGAGTGGATCCGGGTTACGCGCGGGGACCGGGGCGACGGTCCACACGATTTGCGCGGCACGGTGTTGGCCGAAGCCACGTCATCACGCACATCCGTCGCCGATGCCCCCCACTTCGATCTCCTTCCTGCGTTCGTCAAAGCTACCGTCGAGTTCGTCGAGAAGAATGGATTGCCCCTCGAAGGGAACCGGAAGCTGACGGAGGTCAGGTCAATCACGGATCTGGCAGGCTGCATAAGGTCTCTAGTCCCTGGTGTATCTGTGGACAATATGAAAGCGCGGCGCGGTGACCCGAACTTGGTGTGGCGGATCCTGCGCCTCGCAACATACGTCTGGGATGACGCGACCGACGCCGACGCCTGGATGTGCTGCCCGCATCCTGAACTTGGCGGCAAGACACCATATGAGGCTGCGGCTGACGCTGCCGGCGCCGAACGGGTAGAAGCTATCTTGTGGCGAATCCTGCATGGGATCCCGGCGTGAGTAGCCATCACACTCGGGGCCGCTTCGTGACCGTCTCAAGCGTTACGTCGTCGAGATGCGAACGCAGGAGCCTCGACGCCGCGCTCAAAGCGATCAACGAGACGTTCGGCCCGGTCGGCTTGCGCGAATACGTGAACGACGGAGAAGGCAATTGAGCCCTGAACTGGATGCCAAGCTGCGCGCCGACTACCCCCTGATCTTTACGGTCGACCCGGTTGGCGATCCCTACGATCTCGACATGCCTCCTGTGCCGTCCGCATTCGCGACTTGGGGCTTCGAGTGCGGCGATGGATGGTATGACCTGCTCAACGCCCTGTGCCTGAACCTGCAGCACGCGACGAAGCGCGGAGCATCGCAGGTCGTCGCCATTCAAGTGAAAGAAAAATTCGGCGGACTTTGCTTTTACGCGAACGGGCCAGATGCCGACCAAGCGGGCATGATCGAACTAGCTGAAACGATGAGCAAGCAGCTTTGTGAGGTGTGCGGCAATCGAGGCAAGACGATTCGAAACGGGGGGATCAAAACGCGCTGTCTTGAACACGAAAACGACTGAAGCCTGCGGCAACCTCATCTAAAGCCCATTTGAAAATGACCACGACATACGAACGAACTCGCACCGTAGACCAAACACGCGAGTTGCTAGAGAAGCCCGCTTCCGATGACGCCCCGGCAAATCATCACGAGGTGCAAGAGGAGGCGATACGTCTTTTGCCGCACTACCCATGCGATTTTGACCTCGAGCTTTTCTTCCGCCGCGCTTCCCGGTGTATGGGGTTCGCCTGGCGGGCACTGATGGCTCCTGCCAAGAACATCAGCCAGATGTCGGTCGGCATTCGGCCAATAAGGGCCCTTCGTGCCGACTCTACGAACGTCGGCTCGCCTCCTCAGAACGGCCCCTGACTATCTGAGCGGCCAAAGACGCCCCGCTCCACCGAGCGGAGGCGTCTCCCCTGTTAATCCCTGTCAGCTTGCCGGATTGCGTGCCATGACGATCCACGCTGCGCCGTTGATCATCACAGACCGTTCGCCGGGGAGGCCCGCGAGGGCGGCACGAACCGCGGCCGAGGCGCGCGCGCGGATGTCGTCAGGCTTATCAGCGAGCGAGCGCGACAGCGGGCCGACCTCGAGCGTCATCTTCACCGCGTCGTCGATCGCAGCGTCCCGCGTCCCGCCCTCGCCGAACGGGACGGAAGCATCGAAGGGCGCGATAGCGATATCGGTGAAGCCGGCCGCCGTCAGGATGCGTGCCACGCGACCCCGGTCGCCGAACGAGAATGGGCCGGGCGCTTCGGGATCGGGCAGCGCGCTCGGCGGGACGATGCCCTTGAGTGCGCCCATCGGCAGGCGCACCCAATCGTTCTCGGCCGCGCCGCGCCAGCAGACGAAAGCGACCCGCCCGCCCGGCCGCAGCGCGCGTCGCAAATGGACGAACGCCGCTGTCGGATCGTCGAAGAACATCACCCCGAAGCGCGAGAACAGGACGTCGAACGCGCCCTCGGGCAGCTCCGCGCTGCTGGCGTCGGCCACCTGGAACAGGACCGGCGTATCCTGTGGTGCAAGCGCGCGCGCCCGGCCAATCAGCGGTTCGGATATGTCCACGCCCAGCACCTGGCCGCCCGCGCCGACGCGGGCGGCCAGAGCCAGACTCGACGCGCCCGCGCCGCAGCCGACGTCCAGCACGCGCTCACCCGTCATGGGCGAGGCGGCTTCTATCGCGGCCTGGCCGAACACCGCCACCATGGCGTCAAGCCGGGTCTGGTTGGCGACCCAGCGCTCCCCGCTTTGACCATTCCAGTCGCCGACCTGATAGGCATTTTGGTCTGCCATGTCATCTCCTCGTTCCGATTCGTTCTCAACTAGCTCCCCTCTGTTCCAGGCAAAGGGCAGCCGAACCGATGCCAAAGCGCGCATCGCAGTCAGAGCCCCCGCTTGTTCGAGGAACCCCACACGCCAGCGCTCCAGGCGTTAAGCGTCCACTATTCTTTTCAACGTGGCCCTTTGCATTGATCGCGGCGTCAGACGATTTGAAAAGGCTGCCATCTTGTTCGACAGGCCGGCGACCACCATAGCCTTTCCTTGCAACAGCGCCCGAATACCGCTCACGGCGACCGGACGAGGTTTCATGGTGAGGAGGCGCAGCAAGGCCGACGTGGTTGCGCCGGCTGCCTCATCGAAGCCCGTCGCAGTGTGCCCCGGGCAGAGAGTGGTAACAACCACGCCATGCGGGCGCAGTTCGTCGTGCACGGCCTCGCCAAGGGCGAGTACATATGCCTTGGTTGCTGCGTAGGCCGCGTAGCTGGGAACCGCTTGGAAGGCCATGAGGCTAGCGACGAGAAGGATGTGTCCAGATCGCCGCTTGGCCATATCGCGGCCGAAGAGATAGGTCAGCTCCGTGAGCGTCGTGATGTTGAGCTGGATCATGTTCGCGGTGCGCTCGATCGGCGTTTCCAATAAGTCGCCGTGCAAGCCGTATCCGGCATTGTTCAACAAGATGTCGACGGTCACCGACCTCGCGTCGAGACTGCATTTCAAGCGGCTGGCCGCGTCCGGCGAGGCAAGATCGATCACCTCGACCAGCACATGCACCCCGTATTTGCGGCGGAGATCGCGGGCAAGCTTTTCCATCGACTCCTGCCGTCGGGCCGCCAATACGAGATTGACTTTCTGCGCAGCCAGTAGATCTGCGAATTCAAGGCCGAGGCCACTCGACGCCCCGGTGATCAGAGCCCATTTTCCAGCGAAGCTGTTCATTGGTTCTTTCGACATTGTTCTCTTCCTCAACTCTTTGATCAGCGAATGGGGCTCAGCCACATTCTCAATCGGAGCACCCGCCTATCCTTTCGATCGGCGACGCTTTCGCGAACCTGTTCGGCGGCCGCATCCAGAAGCGCGTAGTCGATCTCCCCCGGGATGGAATCTGTGCTCTCAAACCACCATCGACTGCTGGGCGAAGATGCCCGCCATCGCGCCCTGCGATGATGCCTGGGTGACCGAGGGCAAGAAGGGTGTGGCGAGGTCGCCAGCGGCGTAGATTCCGGGCATGCTGGTTTGGCGGCGCTCGTCGACCTTGAGGACGATGCCGGTGGGCGTATCGACCGTGGCGAGACCCAGCGATTCATGCAGGCTTGCAGCCGGCTTATTGCGCGGCTGGGCGAACAGGACGTCGACCGCGACGTTGCGGCGGGTATCGAGATTGACGGTGGTGATATGGCCGTTCTGGTGGGCGATCTCGACGATCCGGCCATCGACGAGAGGTATGTTGCGGCCCGCCAGATCGGCCTGGATATCGGGCGCAATGTCATGACCATCGGTGAAGATAGTCAACCTGTCAGTCCAATCGCGGAACAGCCTGGCAGACTGGTACGACTGCGGGCTGGACCAAACGAGGCCCCAATGCTGGCCGGCGACTTCAAAGCCGTCGCAATAGGGGCAGGGCACGATGGACGTGCCCCAGCTTTCGGCAAAGCCCGGAACATCAGGCATCTGGTCGGCGACGCCATAGCTCAGGATCAGGCGGCGCGCGCTTAGGCTTTCGTGATCGTCAGTGACGACGCAGAAATCGTCGATGGCGCCAGACACGCTCTCGGCCCGGGCATCGACCAGGCTGATCGTTGGATAGCGCGCCAGTTGCTGCCGCGCCTCGACGAGGATGTCCAGCGGCGGCTTGTGATCGTGGCCGAGCAAGCCATGCGAGTGGCCGGCAAAGCGGTTGCGCGGCCGGCCGGTATCGAGAACGGTGACCTTGCGGCGGGCACGGCCGAGCTGCAGGGCGGCGGCGAGGCCGGCAAAGCTGCCTCCGATGATGATGACGTCATCCATGCTGATGGGCTCCGTGTTGTGGATGGAGGGGTGGGCTGGGCGTGGTGTGCAATATCGTCCGGCGTCCAAATGAGGTTTCCCCGGGCCGCCGGCGATATCGCCTACCCTTGGCTTGCACATTTCGATACTGCGTGGTATCGTAATCCACGAATTTGAATACTGTCAAGTACCGGAATTGTCGTGACCGAAAATAGCCAGGGCCGGCGCGGCCGGCCCGCCAACGAGGCGCTTCGCCAAACAATCGTCGACGCTGCCTGCGAACTCTTTGTGGAATTGGGTTTTCAAGCGACGACCATGGATAAGGTCGCCCAGCGCGCGAAGATATCCAAGCTCAGCATCTATCGGCACTTCGAGAACAAGGAGGCGCTGTTCAGCGCGGCCATGGTGGCCCGCTGCGATCAATTTGCACCGCAGGCCCTTTCTGAAGGCGTCGACGGTTCGGCCGAAGATCAGCTCATGGCGGTGGGATCATCCCTGCTTCGCACGCTGTTGAGCCCGGACGTCCGCACTGTCGAAGCCATGGTTTTGGCCGACAAGACGAATCAAAAGGCGTTAAGCAAGCTCCATTACGAAGCCGGGCCCGCCCATGTCATCGCCCAAATCGAGGCCGTGTTGCGTCAGTTGCACGCGAAAGCGATTCTGAACGTACCCGATGCTCTCCGGGCCGCCCGCTTGTTTGCAGCGCTTTTCAAAGGCTCCGATCTGCTGCTTATCGCACGCTTCGACGAGGCGAGAGCAAAGGACGACAACGAAATCGAATCCTATTGCCGGTCGGCCGTCGCCATGTTCATCGCCGCGCACGGTGGCATCTAAAGGTGCGCTATCGCGGCCAATGAAGAACTCGCAGCAACTGCATACGATGTGCGCCCCGAGCAACCTATGGATGATGCGTGGACAACTGACGCGCGAGGCCATTGCGTGAGCGCAAAAAGCCGTCCGCGCGGGCAGGCAATCGACGCCTTCTTTGTGCCGAACGTCGCGCTGCATTCGAGCCAGGTGCCGCACCCCTTGCACCGCATCGGCTCTATGTTGATGGCTCAGTGCTGCAAAACGAGTTCTGAATACCATCCCTAGGCGTCGCGGAGCACTTACGACCAAGCTTTGACGCACGCGATGACTTCTGTCGATTCCAAAGCAGACCTTGACAGTGCGTTGGCGATTGGCTCCTAGGGGTCGGGCATCCGCCATCCACTGTTCTCTCCGGGATGCCTCGCCTTCGGGGGAGGGGCGCTAGTGCCTAATCGGGTGTTGGAGCTTGTCGGCGTCGCCATATACGCTCGAAGCGCTCGACGACCTGCTTTGGGCATCGCCGTTCCATGCGATGGGCAACGGCGTCAAGAATAGACTCCGTAGTCGATGCGCGTCAGAAACGACTTGACGAGTTCGGTGCCTTCGGAGGTTCGAAGCAGGTCCAGTGGCTTTCGGCCATCGATCCCGAGAGCCGGCGTGACAAGCCAACGCTCGGCCGCATCTTTCGAGCCAAAGACGTCGATTGCGTGCTCGGTCACGACTACGAGCCGGATGAGCCGGTCACTCGCGTTACTGTCGAGCGCCAGGTCAGAATGCTTGCCACGCTGCAGCGTTCGCTCGCTCACCCCGATGGTCTGGAGCACCTCGTTTCGACTGACGATCTCATAAGTGGCCGTGACGTCGCGCGCGAGAGCGACTGGAAGCCCCTTAACCACGAGGTCGTGTGTCTGCATTGAGGTTATGTCCGCGAGCTTCGAGATGGCATCATCAATCGGCTCTTCGGGCCGCAGGTCGGCATGCTCCGCAATCCTCAGTTTGATCGCGTCCAGCAGGCCAGCGAACGGGCTGTGTGGCTCCTTCGCCTCTCGGGTTCGGTTCATTTCAGGCTTCGACTCCTCGCGTGTCAATAACCATACGTCAGACGCGACGCACCCGCCAGATCGCGCTTTGAGGCATCACCTGCTCCGACCGTCGTCTGGGCCGTCGCTCGGCCCATTAACGGATTGTGGTGCCTCAGGGCCAGTTATCTTCGGGACTCTGCCCAGATTGGCTCGCTGGTCACCCCCCGTCGATCAGGTGTGCCGCGTCAACCTCAATAGCCAGTGCCAGCGAGGTCCCGACGTCTTTCCGTTTGCAGGTCGCAAAGATTCCGCGGAAGGCACGCTCTCTGCAACCGACGCACTACGCGCCTTCTCGATTCGCTCAATGGTCGCAGCCAAGGAGACCGAGCAGAACAAGACGCTGCTCGATTCTATGGTCATTAACCACGACCCAAAGTTTGTGAACGCTGGCTTCATCTTCTAACCGCTTAACGCAGGCTAGCGTTCAGCCAACTCATTCAGGACGCGCTGCCGACGCGGAAAGAAAAAAGCCCGCTCGTTGGCGGGCTGAATCCATATCAGGTGAGACATGGAGGAGACGAACCTAGTATAAACCCTTAGGCTAAGTTTGCAAGACTCCTGTGTCCCCTTAACAACGGAAACGCATTGGCGGCCGCCGCATGTTCGTTTCTAGGCAAAGTGGTCGGCGCTTTACGGCGAGCGCCCGGCGCTGATTTGGTCTGCGATTGCATTCCGATGCGCTGTGAGATACTGTATATATATACAGTATTTTGACGCTATGAACACTGCTCGCGCCCCATTACCGGAATCAATCCACCCGTCGCTCTGGCGGGCGTCGCAACTCGCGCGCGGCCGTTTATCAACGGTCGAAACCGGCTATCCAGCCTTGTCCCGCGAGCTTCCTAGCGGAGGATGGCCACTTGGAGCTCTTACAGAGGTCCTTCCCCAAGCGTCCGGCTCTGGAGAGATGCGTCTCTTAGCCCCGGCACTTGCGTCACTTAAAGAGCCCATCGTTTTGGTTGAGCCTCCCTGTGAACCGTGTGGGCAAGGCCTTGCCTATTCAGGCATTCCGGCAGGTCAGGTGCTTCTCTTACGAGCAAAGCGCTCAAGCGACCAATTGTGGGCAACAGAGCAGATTCTCAAAGCCAGCACATGCGGCGCCGTGTTGCTATGGCTGACGCACGCAAGGGCAGATGCACTCCGGCGATTGCTTTTGGCCGCCCGCTCGAGCACTTCGCTTTTTTTCGTGTTTCGCCCCATCCGCGAGGCCACCGATGCATCTCCCGCGGAACTGCGCATCACTGTCCGCACAGCCGAACGAGGCGTGAGCCTAGACATCGTCAAACGCAAGGGCTCCAAGTTTGAAGGCGAGCTGACCGTTAACTTGCAACCTGGGGCAGCGCTCATGAGCCTCCATGGCAGACAGCGCCGGTCTGTTACGCCGGCTAAGAGTCCGACAACGGAAGTCGCATTTGCGAACTGACCGATTTATCAAAAGGAGCGTCCATCGTGAGAGCAGATGAGTGGGTTCGTGAGGCCGAGCGAGAAACGAAACTCGTTGATGCCCTGTACAAAGCACGTCACCTGATTTCGATGCACAACGGCATGACCGTGCGGTGTGACGGTGAGGAATGGGCACTCGATTTCCAGCCCGAGTTGCAAGCCATTGACGCCACGTTGCGGTCGGTCGGAGTCGACATGAGACATCGCAAGCAATAGGTCCATGGCGAGGAGCAGAAGCTGCTTCGTCGAATAGGGTCCCGCTTCCGCAGTACCTGAAGGTAGAAACGGCTGCGTCTGGTGAACCGAAGACGGACCCGCCTACGGAACTTCCTTGGGACCTTTTCTGCCCGAAGACTAATGCCACGAGTACCCTGCGTGGGCCGCGGTATCATGTTTTTCCTCAAAGGAGAAATGCATGTGCTACTCGGCGCAGGTAGTCGCGGACTACAAGAAATTTGTGCGTACCTTTGGTGCCACAATGGACATGCACGAGTTCGCACGTCTGTTTTTCGAGCGCGCCGAAGGTGCCAGCAAGGCGAAGATACCCAAGGCAATGGAAGACGCGTTTGGTGAACCGAAAACTGATGCCGAGCGCGAAATCAAGGCTTTAATCGGGCGATTCAACGCCGAGCAGACGACGAAACTCGAACAAGACCTGTTCAAGCAGCGCAAGCGCCTGGCTGACGCGGAACGAACCCTGCAGACAAAGGTAACCAAAGCAGCAACCGAGAGTCAGCGCATCGCAACCGATAAGATTGCATGGGCGAAGGGCAAACTCGAAGACTTGCAGCGCACCGAGCCTAAGCCGCGAGACTCGCGCATTTTTCCGGGACACTACTCGCCCGTGATGGTTATCGAAAATGGCCGTCGGATCGTGAGGCCGATGCGTTACCAGTGCCGCATTGCCGGAAAGCCTGCGTCTTATGATGTCAAATATCCGGGGACCTACAACGCGCGCCGCGACAATCTCGAAGGCTTCTGGAAGCCTCTTTTCGGATATTCGCACGCTGTCATGCTTGTCGACGTCTTCTATGAAAACGTCCAGAAGGCGAAGCTTGAGGGAACACTATCCGAGACACACGACCAAAGGGAAAACGTCGTATTGGAGTTTCGTCCGAGCAACGGTGAACTGATGCACGTCGCCTGTCTCTGGTCGCGGTGGAGCGCGCCGGATGAGCCGGACCTTCTCTCGTTTGCCGCCATCACTGATGAGCCGCCGCCGGAGGTGGCCGCTGCGGGGCACGACCGGTGCATCATTCCTATCAAACCCGAGAATATCGACACCTGGCTTAACCCGGACGCGTCGGACTTGGCAGCCATGTACGCGATACTTGATGACAGGGACCGACCGTATTACGAGCATCGTCTGGCCGCATGAACGCGCGCCAAATTCCGACCAACGACGCATGGACCTTTGGATTCAACCTTGTGCCCAGTGCGCTGACCTCCACGGCAAGTCGGCCAGTGAGCCGCCGCATCGTGGCCTTGTGCTCAACGGCATCGGGTCTATCGAGAATGCCCGGCGAGAGGAACACTACAGCTGCACACAGTGCCGGGCGGCGTTCGCTCGCATTCTTGCTGGGCCGTCGACAAGCCGGGTTTGGTTGTTGCTGAACGCAGCGCAGCATTGAAGAAGTGCCCGACAACCGATGGTGGGCACGCTACGCAACACTCACCTGCTCAATGCATTTAGTTTTTACTGACTGATGGCATAGCTGGACGAGCGCGCCGTACGCCCGTCAAAGGTCGAGTCGCCCATGCGGCCATCGTCTTGTGCGTAACGACTGCTCACGTTTGGGAGCATATGTAACGGAGACCTCTCAGGTTTTGCTTGAGCAGGTCTTCATCGGACCGGGTTCGTTTAGGTTTATTC
>NZ_CYGX02000079.1:2225-2542 GCF_900019265.1 Paraburkholderia ribeironis | reverse complement strand
GCAGAACCACTTCCCCGGCCTCGGCAACGTGCTGACGCTTGTCAGCGCGTGTATCATCGCAGCGGCCGTCTGCTCGGTGGTCGGCTACACGATCGAGCGCGTGGCTTACCGGCCGTTGCGCAAAGCGCCGCGTCTCGCGCCGCTGATCACGGCCATCGGGGTGTCGATCCTGCTGCAGACGCTGGCCATGATGATCTGGTCGCGCAACCCGCTGCCGTTCCCGCAGCTGTTGCCCACCGACCCGATCAACGTGATCAAGGCCACCGACACGACGCCGGGCGCCGTGATCTCGATGACGGAAATCGTGATCATCGTCG
>NZ_CYGX02000079.1:1371-2215 GCF_900019265.1 Paraburkholderia ribeironis | reverse complement strand
TCACAGGCGGTGTGTTCGGCAGTAACTATCAGGACGTGTTTGCGTTCATCGTGCTGATCGTCGTGCTGGTGTTCCGTCCGTCGGGCCTGCTCGGCGAACGCGTTGCGGATCGCGCCTGATCCCGGGAGAAAACAGACATGACCTCAATTCAACCGATCGAGCCGTCCACGACGCTCATCCCTGAGAAGAACCTGACGAAGACGTTGATCGTCGGCATCATCACGGCCATCTTCGTGATCGCCGCGCCGATGATCATCGGCGCCGCGGGCGGCAACTACTGGGTCCGCGTGCTCGACTTCGCGATGCTGTACGTGATGTTGGCGCTGGGCCTGAACGTGGTGGTTGGCTTCTGCGGGCTGCTGGATTTGGGCTATATCGCGTTCTACGCGATCGGCGCTTATACGGCCGCGTTGCTGAGCTCGCCGCACCTGGGCTCGCAGTTCGAGTGGATCGCGCATCTCGCGCCGGGCGGGCTGCATGTGCCGATCTGGCTCATCGTGCCGATCGCGATGGCGTTTGCCGCGTTCTTCGGGATTGTGCTCGGTGCGCCGACCCTGCGTCTGCGTGGCGACTATCTCGCGATCGTGACCCTCGGCTTCGGGGAAATCGTGCGGATCTTCATGAACAACCTCGACCGTCCGGTGAACATCACCAATGGCCCGAAGGGGATCACCGGGATCGATCCGGTGCAGGTCGGCGGCTTCAGCCTCGCACAGACGCACTCGCTGTTCGGCTTCCAGTTCCCGTCGGTGTATGGGTATTACTACCTGTTCGTGCTGTGCGCGCTGCTCGTGATCTGGACGTGTACGCGTCTGCAGCATTCGCGTATCGGCCGTGCATGGGC
>NZ_CYGX02000079.1:0-1361 GCF_900019265.1 Paraburkholderia ribeironis | reverse complement strand
GGCGCGGTGCTGCTCGCGGTGTTCCCGGAATTCCTGCGCTCGACGATGGGTCCGCTGCAGAACATGATCTTCGGGCATGAAATCGTCGATACCGAGGTGATCCGTCAGTTGCTGTACGGTCTCGCGATGGTCGTGATCATGCTGTACCGCTCGGAAGGCCTGTGGCCGTCGCCGAAGCACGAGGACAAGATTGCGAAACTGGCGAAGCGCAGCGGCAAGAAGCCGGTGCGTGCCTGAGTCCATGGGAGAAAAAGACATGAGCGACAACGTAAGCAACACCATGGGCAACGGCGCGGGTAGCAATCAGATCCGCCTGTCGGTGAAAGGCGTCAACAAGCGCTTCGGCGGCCTGCAGGCACTGTCCGAGGTTGGCCTGCAAATCCGCGCGGGCGAGATCTACGGTCTGATCGGCCCGAACGGCGCCGGCAAGACGACCTTCTTCAACGTGATCACCGGTCTGTACACACCGGATTCAGGCGAATTCAAGCTCGACGGTATGGAGTACACGCCGACGGCCGTCTATCAGGTGGCGAAGGCGGGCATCGCCCGTACGTTCCAGAACATTCGCCTGTTTGGCGGCATGACCGCGCTCGAAAACGTGATGGTCGGCCGGCATGTGCGCACCAAGCACGGCCTGCTCGGCGCGGTGTTCCAGACGCCGCCCGAACGCAAGGAGGAGCGCGAGATCAAGGAGCGCGCGATCGAACTGCTGGAGTATGTCGGCATCGTGCAGTACGCGGACTACACGTCGCGCAATCTGTCGTATGGTCACCAGCGTCGTCTGGAGATCGCCCGTGCGTTGGCAACGGATCCGAAGCTGCTCGCACTCGACGAACCGGCCGCCGGCATGAACGCGACGGAAAAGGTCGAGCTGACCAAGCTGCTCGACAAGATCCGCGCGGACGGCAAGACGATCCTGCTGATCGAGCACGACGTGAAACTGGTGATGGGTCTGTGCAACCAGATGACGGTGCTCGACTACGGCAAGGTGATCGCCCAAGGTCTGCCGCAGGACGTGCAGAAGGATGCGAAGGTGATCGAAGCTTATCTGGGTGCGGGAGTCCACTGATGTCCACGACGCAAGCAATGTTGAAAATCAAGGGCCTGCAGGTCAATTACGGCGGCATCCAGGCCGTCAAGGGCATCGACCTGGAAGTCGGGCAGGGCGAACTGGTCACGCTGATCGGCGCGAACGGCGCAGGCAAGACCACGACGATGAAGGCGATCACGGGTCTGAAACCGTACTCGGCGGGCGACATCGAGTACATGGGCCAGTCGATCAAGGGCATCCCGGCGCACGAGCTGCTCAAGCGCGGTCTGGCGATGGTGCCGGAAGGGCGTGGCATCTTCGCGCGCATGTC
>NZ_CYGX02000179.1 GCF_900019265.1 Paraburkholderia ribeironis | reverse complement strand
CCGCAAGCTCGCACGCTGGTCCATCACATCAGAGCCTGAAGCAGGATGTCCCTTCATTCGCCAGAACCGCACCGGCCGTCACGCCTCGCTCAGAAGCGACCCGATCGGATTAGCTCGTTGAGGTTCGTGATGCTCAGGCTCCCAAAACCGGTTGGGTAATCCCAGCCGGTACCGGCTTTGTAGCCGAGCCCCTGATAGCCGTTGTTCCCCGATACGACGTCATAGCGCACGAGCGACGGGTTCGACGGAATCGCGCGGTACAAGTCGCCGGCCGGAAAGCCGAGGCTCGTGCCGTTCGCCGCCAGCAGGCGCGCCCAGAAACCGGTGAAGATCGGTGCGGCGAGGCTCGTGCCGCCCACCTGCTGCAACTGGCCGTAGTTGTAGATGTACGCGCCCGTGCTCAGTGCGGCGTCGAACGACACGTCCGGTAGCCGTCGATTGCTGCCTGACTGCCACACCGGCGCCGGCAGGATCGTGCTGACACCGCCGCCCGTCGCCCACAGCTTACCTGTGGGGTCGAGGCCTTCGTTCCACACCGTCTCGTTCGAGAATGCACCCGTCGACGTGGTGTACAGCGTCGTACCGCCGATCGCGAGCACGTGCGGCGACGCGGCCGGCCACGAGACCGTGTAGTTCGTGCCGTCCGGAAAGCCGCGGTTATTGCACTCGTACGCGCCTTCGTCGCCCGACGACACCGAGAACGTCTGGCCCTGCGCGGCGGCCGTCGTGAAGATCTGCTCTTGGGCGTCGATCGTGCCGTCCTTGTCCGCGTCGGTCTCGCACCAGCCGAGCGACACGTTGATCACCTTCGCGGTGTTGTCCCACACCGCGCGATTGAACGCCTGAGTGAGCCCGGTATCGCCGGCGGCGTTCTGGTCCGCCATGTAGAAGATGAGCTTGCCGACCTGGCCGCCGGCCGAGCCGACGATCGACTGGCTGTCGAGATCCCATTCGCTCTGGAGGAACGGGTTGTCGCTGTAGCTGCCGGTCGTCCCGGTGCCATTGGTCTTCTCGGTCTGGGTAGTGACCGTGCCGTAACCGTTGCTCGACGTGAACTGCTCCAAGTCCTTCAGCGTCTGCGATACGCCGCCCATCGTGATGATGCCGACGGTCACGCCGGCCGCGGTCGGCACACCGGTCGCGTTGTAGAGGCCCGGGAATTCCTTCGGATAGTGGCCGGTGGCCGTGCCGGCCGCGAGCGCCTGCGGCTTCTCGACGTTGCCAATGCGCAGCATCGGCTGTGCGCGCGCGATGTTCTGCAGCCCGAGCACCGAGCCGACGGCGTCGCCGAGCGCACGCGGCACCTGTGCTTTCGACGCGTTCATGAAGCCCGAGCGGCTGGCGTCCTGGTAGTGCACGAGCGACGTGTTGAACGCAGTCTTCACCGTGCCGGCCGTGCCGCGCGCGGACACCAGCAGCCGGTTCGGCGCGACCTCGACGTTCACGAAGCCGCTCTTGCGCAGATAGTCGACGACCGACTTCACCTGTGCTTCAGTCGGCGCGTAGCTGACGAGAAACTGTTCGGGCGTGAGGTACTGGCGGTAATGCGCATTGCCGGGCTGGTTCACGTCGTGCCCGAGCTGCTCGAGCTGCGCCGCGTTGCGCAGATTCAGGCTGACGACGATGTCCGTGATCTCGCCGTCGGCGAGTTCGAGCGATGGCGCCGCGTTGCGCGCCATCAGTTGCGGGCCGGTCAGAAAGGCGTTCGTGTGGGTGTCGACCCAGTCCGTCGTCGCATGCGCCGCAGCGGCGGAGAACACGAGCGGTACCGCGCACGCAAGGCGGCGGGGCGACGGAAGGGGAAGGGCAAGCCGGTAGTTCCTTTTCATCGGGAGTCCTTTACTGTCACGAACAATTTGAAAATCGAGGATGAGTTTGTCGCCTGATCGGCGAGGTGGAATTTCTGAACATCGAACTGCTTTCAGCATTTGTCGACACAGTGGTGTACCACTTTTTATGGCGCTGTCACGTTGAGTT
>NZ_CYGX02000016.1 GCF_900019265.1 Paraburkholderia ribeironis | reverse complement strand
AAAATTCGACGCCCTCTCGGCTGCAACTCGGTCAGTTGGTCCATTAATCAGCGCTTCCCTAGCGGCACGCGGCGAGCAGCAAGCATTGCGCGGTTCACGAGCACAAAACAGCCGGACCGCCCCACTGACGGAGGAGACATATGGAAGCCCTGCTGGACACCGCTGCAAGTCAACCCGCCGCGCCGGTCACGCCGCCGCCCCCGCTATTCAATTTCGCCGCCCATGTGTTTGCGCTGAATGAAGCGCGAGCCGGCAAGATCGCCTATATCGACGATACGGGCACCACCACTTACGCCGAACTCGAGCAACGCGCACGGCGCTTCGCGACTGTGCTGCGCACGCTCGGCATGCATCCCGAAGAGCGCGTGCTGCTGGTGATGCTCGATACCGTTGCGCTGCCGACCGCTTTTCTCGGCGCGCTATATGCGGGTGTCGTGCCGGTGGTCGCCAACACGCTGCTCACCGCCGCCGATTACGTGTACATGCTCACGCATAGCCATGCGCGGGCGGTGATCGCGTCGGATGCGTTATTGGCGAACGTCACGCAGGCGCTGGATACCGCCGAACACGACGGTTGCCAGTTGATCGTCTCGCAGGCATCCGCAGACGCGTCGCCGGCCGCGCGGCGGCTCGAACAGCTGATCGACGCCGCCGCGCCGGCCGTCAAGGGCTGCGCGAGCAGTTGCGACGACATTGCGTTCTGGCTGTATTCGTCGGGCTCGACCGGCAAGCCGAAAGGCACGGTCCACACGCATGCGAATCTGTACTGGACCGCCGAGTTGTACGCGAAGCCGGTGCTGGGCATTGCCGAAGACGACGTGGTGTTCTCGGCCGCCAAGCTGTTCTTTGCATACGGTCTCGGCAACGCGCTGACGTTCCCGCTATCGGTCGGCGCGACCACGGTGCTGATGGCGGAGCGCCCCACCGCCGACGCGATTTTCGCGCGCCTCGTGCGGCATCGGCCAACCGTTTTTTATGGCGTGCCCACGCTGTACGCGAGCATGCTGGTATCGCCGAACCTGCCCGCGCGTGCCGATGTCGCGATACGCGTGTGCGCGTCGGCGGGCGAAGCCTTGCCTCGCGAGATCGGCGAGCGCTTCACCGCGCACTTCGGCGCCGAGATTCTCGACGGCATCGGCTCCACAGAAATGCTGCATATCTTCCTGTCGAATCGCGCGGGCGCGGTCGAGTACGGCACGACCGGCCGTCCCGTGCCCGGCTACGAGGTCGAGCTGCGCGACGAAGCCGGTGGTCCGGTGCCCGATGGCGAAGTCGGCGATCTGTACATCAAGGGGCCGAGCGCGGCGCTGATGTACTGGAGCAACCGCGAGAAGTCGCGTGCGACGTTTCTCGGCGAATGGATTCGAAGCGGCGACAAGTATCGCCGGTTGGCCAACGGCTGCTACGTCTATGCGGGCCGCAGCGACGACATGCTGAAAGTCAGTGGCCAGTATGTGTCGCCGGTCGAAGTCGAAATGGTGCTCGTGCAGCACGACGCGGTGCTCGAGGCGGCGGTGGTCGGCGTCGAGCACGCGGGCCTCGTCAAGACGCGTGCGTTCATCGTCTTGAAGCAAGACTTCGCACCATCTGAGATACTCGCGCAGGAGTTGAAGGCGTTCGTCAAGGACCGGCTCGCACCGCACAAGTATCCGCGCGATATCGTGTTCGTCGACGATCTGCCGAAAACCGCCACCGGCAAGATTCAACGCTTCAAATTGCGCGAACAGTCATAAGGTAAGTCATGCAGAACTCCGCCACCATCGCCAGCGACTTCGCTGAGTTGCCAGCTACCGCATCGCGCGGACCGTTGCGCATCGAATATCGCTGGATCAACGACGCAGCGGCCGATACCAGGGCCGACACGCGGATCGCCGTGTTCCTGCACGAAGGGCTCGGCTCGATCGCAATGTGGCGCGACTGGCCGCAAGCGTTGTGCGAGCGGCTCGGCATGCGCGGGCTCGTCTACTCGCGACCCGGCTACGGACTGTCGACGCCACGCGCGCACGGCGTCAAATGGCCGGTCGATTTCATGGCGCACCAAGCGTGCGATGTCCTGCCCGCTTTGCTCGATGCACTCGATATCGACATGCCGGCACGCCAGCGCACGTGGCTGATCGGTCATAGCGACGGCGGCTCGATCGCGCTGCTGTACGCGGCGCGGCATGCCGGCGCGCTGGCGGGCGCAGTGACGATTGCACCGCACGTTTTCGTCGAAGACATCTCGGTGCAAAGCATCGCGCAGACGAAGCAACTCTATGAGACCACCGACCTGCGCAACAAGCTCGGCCGCTATCATGCCGACGTCGATTCCGCATTCTATGGCTGGAACGACATCTGGTTGAATCCGGCATTCAGGCAGTGGTCCATTGTGGGGGAACTCGCGGCCATCCGGGAGCCGCTGCTCGCGATACAAGGCCACGACGACAACTACGGCACGATGGCGCAGATCGACACGATCGCCCAGCACGTACCGCACGCGCGACTCGTCAAGCTCGACGCTTGCGGACACTCGCCGCATCGCGACGTGCCGGACAAGTTGAACGATGCGATCGCAGCCTTCATTGCGTCACAAACCTGACGCGCAACGCCGAGTTGAATCGCTGTATGACTGCGCCATGCCGGCGCAGTTTTTTATCCAACGCTGACGATGGCCACCGCCAGCATCGACGTCTTTGCCATTGCCCACAATTTCTTCATAAAAATTACACGGGTAAGCGACTATGCTGCCGCATCGCTGACCTCGGCACACGGATGCCCTGGCGCACCTTCCTCGTGCCGGAGGCATTGTCATGTCCGTTGTGTCGAAGCCCGCTCCTGCTTTGCAGTGCAAACGTTTGACAGGCGCATTGATCGCCGTGTCGCTATGCACACTGATCAGCGCATGCGGCAACGACGACGACGCAGCGCACCCGAGCACGCTCAGCTCGACCCATAGCCCCGCCGACCACAGCAACACGCCCGCAGTTCTGCCGGCGAATCCATCGCTGGGCGCGCCCGCGCCTGCCGCGCTCACGATTCGAACCCCGGCACTGCCCGCATCGGGCGCCGACGCAACGCTGTCCGCCGCCGCGTCGACGCCGCTCGCTACTCCCATCATCCACACCGTGGAGTGAGTTCCACACCGCACGCGACGCGCGGTTGCTGTTCGCGCGCCCTGTGTATCGCTCGTCAACCGAAGATCCAAAGCCGAAACCATGACCTTAAAAAATCGCCGTGATTTTCTACGCACCGCCGTGCATGCAACCGGCTCCGCCACCGCGTTGAGCATGTTGCCGATGGGCATTCGCAACGCGCTCGCGATTCCGGCCAACAACCGGACCGGCTCGATTCGCGACGTCGAACACATCGTCGTGCTGATGCAGGAAAACCGCTCGTTCGACCACTACTTCGGCACGCTCAAAGGCGTGCGCGGGTTCGGCGACACACGCGCGATCAATCTGCCCAACGGCAAGCCGGTGTGGTATCAGCCGCTCGCGGCGGATGCCGGTTATGTGCTGCCGTTCCGCCCCACCGCGCCGAACCTCGGCCTGCAATTCCTGCAGGATCTCGCGCACGACTGGGGCAGCACGCACGCGGCCTGGAATGGCGGGCGCAATGATCAATGGGTGCCCGCCAAGAGCGCGACGACGATGGCCTATCTCACGCGCGACGACATCCCGTTTCACTATCAGCTCGCCGACGCGTTCACGATTTGCGACGCGTACCACTGCTCGCTGATGGGTCCGACGGACCCGAACCGTTACTACATGTGGAGCGGCTGGGTCGGCAACGACGGCAGTGGCGGCGGTCCGGTGATCGACAATTCGGAACTCGGCTACGGCTGGTCCACCTATCCGGAGGTGCTGCAAAACGCGGGCATCTCGTGGAAGATCTATCAGGACATCGGCACCGGGCTCGACGCCAACGGCTCGTGGGGGTGGACGCAGAACCCGTACATCGGCAACTACGGCGACAATTCGCTGCTCTACTTCAACCAGTATCGCAACGCGCAGCCCGGCAATCCGCTGTACGACAACGCACGTACCGGCACCAACGCGGCGAAAGGCGACGGCTACTTCGACATCCTCAAGCGCGACGTGCAGAACAACGCGCTGCCGCAAGTCTCGTGGATCGTCGCGCCCGAAGCGTATTCGGAGCACCCGAACTGGCCGTCGAACTACGGCGCGTGGTACATCGATCAGGTCTTGCAGATCCTCACGTCGAATCCCGACGTATGGAGCAAGACGGTGCTGCTGATCAATTACGACGAGAACGACGGCTTCTTCGATCACGTCTCGCCGCCGTTCGCGGCAGCTTCCGGCGCCAACGGTCTGTCCACTGTCGACGCCAGCCACGAAATCTATCCGGGCGATGCGAAAACGGCAGCCGGTCCGTACGGACTCGGACCGCGCGTGCCGATGCTGGTGGTCTCGCCGTGGTCGAAAGGCGGGTACGTGTGTTCGGAGGTGTTCGACCATACGTCGGTGATCCGTTTCATCGGGAAGCGCTTCGCAGAGCAGCACAAGCTCGGCGAATCGAACATCACACCGTGGCGTCGCGCGGTGTGCGGCGACCTGATGTCGGCGTTCAACTTCAGCAATCCGAACGATCTATTCCCGACGCTGCCAGGCACGAGCGCTTATGTGCCGGCCGACCAGAACCGTCATCCGGATTACGTGCCGCTGCCGCCCGCCGTCCAGGCGGTACCGAAGCAGGAGCCCGGCGTACGCCCCGCACGCGCGCTGCCGTACGAGCTGTTCGTGCGCGTGCACGGCGAAGGTTCCGCCAATCACCTGACGATGCGCTTCGTCAACACGGGCCGCGCCGGCGCGGTGTTCCTCGTGTATGCCGCGCACAGCGCCGACGCGCCGCGCACCTATACCGTCGAAGCCGGCAAGCGGCTGCAGGACCAGTTGCCGTTGAACGCCGACGGCACCTACGACTTCACCGTCTACGGCCCCAACGGCTTTCTGCGGCGCTTCGCGGGCAAGGCGGTCGCCCGCAACTGGTGGAACGGATCGGACAGCGCGCGGCCTGACGTCGCCGAAGGTTACGACGTCTCGAATGGCAATCTGCAATTGCGGCTCGAGAACGTGGGCAGCGCGCGTTGCCAGTTCACGATCGCCAACACGTACGACGCGGGCAACGTGATGCGCCAGTCGGTGCGCGGCGGCGATACCGAACCGCTCTATCTGGATTTGCGCAATGCGTACGGCTGGTACGACCTCGCAATCACGGTCGATACGGGCCCGGCATTCGTGTGGCGCTTCGCAGGGCACGTGGAAACCGGCAACAGCAGCATGAGCGATCCGGCGTTGGGTGGCTGAGGTTCTGCCGCCACTCTAGCTCTGGTCACGATAACCGTCGCAAGCCGTCGCAAGCCGTCGCAAGCGGCTGCGTGCGTCGCTCGCGCCGCTTTGCGCGGCGGTCGGTGCTTAGACCTGCCTGGTGTTCCGCGCAGCGCCTACGACTCGAAATCGAGCCCGCCGATCAATGCCACGGGCTCTCCCTGCGTATGCGACAGAAAATCCAGTTCGCGTGCGTGGGTCCACGCGGCCAGCTTGCGTGGCAGCGCGGCGAGATAGTTGGCGAAACGCGTCTGCCCATGCTCGCCCATCAGTCTTTCGATTTCGTCGCTGTCCCAGGTCAGGTATAGATTCAAGGGATGCGCATAGTGGCCCAGCGTTCCGAGCGGCGCGGCATGAATGCGCACGCGCGTGGGATGCCCCAGCCCGCCGTACGGCAGCACTTCGGTATGCACAGTGATAGGAAAACAGGCGGCGATGGCCTCGGCGATGCGAGGCGCGAACTGTTCGTCGAAACGTGCGGCAGTCTCCGGACGCATCGATGTCTCCGATGTTGGCTGCGGTAAGCAGAGCATCGTAGCACGCGAACGGTCACGCGCTCGACACCCCACGCCCCGATCCTCGCGCCTGCTGCAACATGAACTCGATAAAGGTCGCCGCGGCGCGCGTGTGATGCCGGTTCGGCATATAGAGCATGTACATGTGCGTGCCGAAAATGCTCAAGCGCCATTCGTCGAGCGCGGTCACGACGTCTCCCCGCCGCAGATCGTCCTGCACTACGTAGTCGGGCACCAGCCCCACCCCCAGCCCGGCGAGCACCGCCTGACGCAAGAATAGAAAGTTCTCCGAAATAATTGCCGGTTCCAGCAGCACTTCGTGCCGCTCGTCGCGCAGATAGGCGGCCACCCGCAATTGCCGGCCGACCACGGCCGCCGTGATGAGCGGCGCCGTGCGCAGATCGTCGAGCTTCGCAGGCATGCCGTGGGTGTCGGCAAAAGCCGGCGACGCGCACGCCACGTAGCTCACCGGCCCCATGTCGCGGGCGACCAGATTTTGCGGCGGCTCCGACATCACCCGCACCGCGATATCGACTTCATCGCGCATCAGATCCTCGACGCGGTTTTCGAACATCACGTCGAGCACGATGCCGGGATAAAGCCGCTTGAACGCGATCAACCAGTCGGACATCACCAGCTGCCCATAGCCGCTCGGCACGCTCAGGCGCACGCGCCCCTGCAGGCTTTGCCCGAGCGACGCGACCGACTCGCGCGCCGCGAGCAGCGCGTTCTGGATCGTGCGGCCGTGTTCGTATAGCTGCAGACCGATCTCGGTCGGCTCGACGCGGCGCGTGGTGCGTCTGACCAGTTGCAGCCCGATCGAACGCTCCAGCTGGTTCAGGTGATAGCTCACGTTCGCGCGGCTCATTTTCAGCCGGCGCGCGGCTTCGCTCAGGTTGCCAGCGTCGAGGATGTCCACCAGCAAGGTCAAGGAATTGACGTCCATGACGTCGCCTTTGTCAAAATAATTTTGACAGTCTGTCAATCTTCCATGTAATTGTCAACGAACCTTGACCGGCCCACAATCCGATCATTCGCCAGACCCGGCATGCCCGCTTGCCCCCATAAAAGTCAGGAGACGACAGATGACCCTCAATTCTTCGGCCGAAGTTGTCACGCGCGAATTGCGCGGCAAGGTGCTGCTCGTGACCATCGATCATGCGCCGGTCAATGCGCTGTCCGCCGATGTGCGGCGCGGCCTGCTCGCCGCCATTGATGCCGCCGACGCCGATGCCGCCGTCCAGGCCGTGTTGCTCGTCGGCGCGGGGCGCAATTTCATCGGCGGCGCGGATATTCGCGAGTTCGGCAAGCCGCCGGTGCCGCCCTCGTTGCCGGACGTATGCAACCGCATCGAAGCGTGCACGAAGCCGGTGGTGGCTGCGATTCATGGCGCCGCGCTCGGCGGCGGACTGGAAGTGGCGCTCGCGGCGCACTACCGGGTCGCGGTCGACGGCGCCAGGCTCGGCTTGCCCGAAGTGCAGCTCGGCCTGCTGCCCGGCGCGGGGGGCACGCAGCGCACGCCGCGCCTGATCGGCGCGCAGGCCGCGCTCGATCTGATCCTCAGCGGCCGTCACGCCGGCGCGCAAGAAGCGCTAGCGCTGGGCCTCGTCGACCGTCTCGGCAGCAGCGGCGACATCCTCGCCGAAGGACTCGCGTACGTGCACGAACTGCTGGCCGCTCACGCGCCGGTGCGCCGCACGTGTGACGCGGCCGCGCTCGGCGAGCGCGCCGCGAGCCTCGCCGCTGTCGCCACGGCGCGTGCGCAAACCGCGCAGAAGTCGCGCGGCCTGTTCTCGCCGCTGAAGATCGTCGATGCAGTCGAGGCCGCGATCGAACAGCCTTTCGACGAAGGCCTGCGGATCGAACGCAAGCTGTTCCTGCAATGCATCGACAGCCCGCAGCGCGCCGGCCTGGTTCACGCGTTCTTTGCCGAGCGCGAAGTGCTCAAGGCGCCCGAAACGCGCACCGCGAAACCGCGCACGCTCGAGCGCATCGGCGTGGTGGGCGGCGGCACGATGGGCGCGGGCATCGCGGTCGCGGCGCTCGACGCGGGCCTGCCGGTCACCATGATCGAGCGTGACGACGCGTCGCTCGCACGCGGGCGTGCGCACATCGAAAAAGTCTACGACGGGCTGATCGCCAAGGGCCGTCTGAGCCAGCAGAAGAAGGCCGAGATCATGACGCGCTGGAGTGGCAGCACGTCGTACGATGCGCTCACCGACGCCGACCTCGTGATCGAGGCCGTGTTCGAAGATCTCGCGGTGAAGCAGGCCGTGTTCGCCGAACTCGATCGCGTCTGCAAGGCGGGCGCGGTGCTCGCGACCAACACGTCGTATCTCGACATCGACGCGATCGCCGCCAGCATCTCGCGCCCCGCCGACGTGATCGGCCTGCACTTCTTCTCCCCCGCCAACATCATGAAGCTGCTGGAGGTGGTGGTGCCGAAGCAGGTCAGCGCGGACGTGGTCGCCACCGCGTTCGAACTCGCGAAGAAGCTGAAGAAGACGCCGGTGCGCGCGGGCGTGTGCGACGGCTTCATCGGCAACCGCGTACTCGCCGTGTATCGCAGCGCCGCCGACGCGATGATGGAAGACGGCGCGTCGCCGTATCAGATCGACGCGGCAGTGCGCGCGTTCGGCTTCCCGATGGGGCCGTTCCAGGTCGTCGACCTGGCGGGCGGTGACATCGGCTGGGCCGCGCGCAAGCGGCGCGCGGCCACTCGCAATCCCGCGGCACGCTACGTGCAGATCGCCGACCGGCTGTGCGAGCGCGGCTGGTTCGGCCAGAAGACTGGACGCGGCTTTTATCTGTACCCCGAAGGAACGCGCAGCGGCGTGCCCGATCCGGAAGTCGAGGCAATCATCGAGGCCGAGCGCGCACGCGCGGGCATCACGCCGCGCACGTTCACCGACGAAGAGATCGTGCGCCGCTACATGGCCGCGATGATCAACGAGGGCGCCAAAGTGGTTCACGAAGGCATCGCCCTGCGGCCGCTGGACGTCGACGTGACCTTCCTGTATGGCTATGGTTTTCCGCGTTACCGCGGTGGTCCGATGAAATACGCGGACATGGTCGGCCTGCCGAAGATTCTTGCCGACATCCGCGAGTTCGCGAAGGAAGACCCGCTGTTCTGGCAGGCGTCGCCGCTGCTGATCGACCTCGTGGAACGCGGCGCTGACTTCGCGAGCCTGAACCAGACGGCCTGAACCAGACGGCCGAAACAGCCAGTCAGTTAATGCATGCAGGCCGGTGGCAATCTACTCGCACCGGTCCGCTCAATATCTACGGAACAACCCGCCATGGATCTGAACTTCACCCCTGAAGAAGAAGCCTTCCGCGCCGACGTGCAGGCCTTTTTGCGCGACAGGCTGCCGCCACGTCTTGCCGACAAGGTGCATGGCGGGCGCCGCCTCACCCGCGACGACATGGCCGAGTGGCACGCGATTCTGCATGCGCAGGGCTGGCTCGCCAATCACTGGCCGAAAGAGTACGGCGGACCGGGCTGGAACGCAGTGCAGAAATTCATCTTCGAGAACGAATGCGCGTTGGCCGGCGCGCCGCGCGTGGTGCCGTTCGGTGTCAACATGCTCGGCCCGGTGCTGATCAAGTACGGCAGCGAAGCGCAAAAGCGCTACTGGCTGCCGCGTATTCTCGACGGCTCCGACTGGTGGTGTCAGGGCTATTCGGAGCCGGGCGCGGGCTCCGATCTCGCGTCGGTCAAAACCACCGCGGTGCGCGGCTCGGATGCGCAAGGCGAACACTACATCGTCAACGGTCAGAAGACGTGGACCACGCTCGGTCACTACGCGAACATGATCTTCTGCCTCGTGCGCACTGCCACCGACGTGCGCAAGCAGGAAGGCATCAGCTTCCTGCTGATCGAGATGAACACGCCAGGGGTCGAAGTGCGTCCGATCATTACGCTCGACGGCGAGCACGAAGTCAACGAAGTGTTTTTCACCGACGTCCGTGTGCCAGCCGCGAACCTCGTAGGCGAAGAGAACAAGGGCTGGACCTACGCCAAGTATCTGCTTACGTATGAGCGCACCAACATCGCGGGGGTCGGCTTCTCGGTCGCCGCGTTCAACCGGCTGCGCAAGATCGCCGCCAAACAGCAGCGCAATGGCCGGCCGCTCGCCGAAGATCCGGCGTTCGCGGCGCGTATGGCGCGCGTCGAAATCGACCTTGAGAACATGAAGACCACCAATCTGCGCGTGATCGGGGCGGTGGCGGGCGGCGGCGTTCCCGGCGCCGAGAGTTCGATGCTGAAGATTCGCGGCACCGAGATCCGTCAGGAAATCTCGTCGCTCACGCGCCGCGCGATGGGCGCGTACGCACAGCCGTTCATCGAGGAAGCGCTGCATGACGGTTTCGACGGCACGCCGGTCGGCCCCGACGAAGCGGCCAGCGCCGCTTCGCTCTACTTCAACAATCGCAAGCTGTCGATCTTCGGCGGCTCGAACGAAATCCAGAAGAACATCATTTCCAAAATGATCCTGGGACTGTAAGAGGCGCACGTCATGAACTTCCAGCACACCGAAGACCGCCGCATGCTGGCGGACTCGCTCAACCGCTTTATCAGCGAACAGTATGGCTTCGAGACGCGCGACCGGATCGCGAGCTCCGCGCAAGGCTTCAGTACCGAGCTATGGGGCCGCTTTGCGGAACTCGGCGTGACCGGCGCGCTGTTCGATGAAGCAAACGGCGGCTACGGCGGCGGTGGCTTCGATATCGCCGTCGTGTTCGAGAGCCTCGGCCGCGGCCTCGTGGTCGAACCGTTTCTCGATACGCTGATCGTCGGCCGGGCCATCGCCAGGAGCGGCAATGACGCGCAGAAAGCCGCGCTCGGCGAATTGATCGACGGCTCGCGGATCGTCGCGCTCGCGCATGGCGAGCCGGACAGTCACTACGAATTGGCTCGCGTAACGACACGCGCGCAAAAGAGCGGCGACGCATGGCAACTGAACGGCGCGAAGGCCGTGGTTCAGCAGGGCGAGCATGCGTCGTGGCTGCTGGTGTCGGCACGCACGAGCGGGGCCGACGATGCGGACGCAGGCATCACGCTCTTTCTCGTGCCGCGGAATGCAGCGGGCGTGAGCGTGCGCGGCTATCGGAAGATCGACGGCGGGCGTGCGGCCGAAGTGACATTCGACCATGTCACGCTCGGCGACGACGCGGTGCTCGGCATAGCGGACGAAGGCTTCGCGACGCTCGAATATGCGGTGAGCTGCGGCGTGCTCGCGTTGTGTGCGGAAGCTCTGGGCGCGATGGATGTCGCGAAGGACTACACGCTCGACTATCTGCGCACGCGCAAGCAGTTCGGCGTGCCGATCGGTAGCTTCCAGGCGTTGCAGCATCGGATGGCCGATTTGCTGCTCGAGATCGAACAGGCGCGCTCGGCGGTGATCAACGCGGCCGCGGCGCTCGACGGCGCCGGGCGCAAGGTGCGGGAGCGCGCGGTGTCGGCGGCGAAATACAGCATCGGCAGGATCGGTACGCGGGTCGCAGAGGAATGCATCCAGCTGCATGGCGGGATCGGCATGACCTGGGAACTGCCGCTCGCCCATTATGCGAAGCGCCTCGTGATGATCGATCATCAGCTTGGTGATGAGGACCATCATCTCGAGCGGTTCGTGGCGCTTGGGGCCGAATGATGGTCCGACGGTGCGGCGGTGCGGCGCTAAGCGGCATCGCTTGCTCACCGGAACCGATAGCGCACGTCGACCCGAACCACGCGAGCGCGCGTTTCCTTCGTCCGCGCGCCGCTAGGCCGGCCAGCCGTCCGCGCCGACCAGCGGCACGAACCTCACTTCGCCGAGCGAACTCTGGTCATAGTCCTGTTGGTTGCGGCGCACGAGCTTGATGAGCCGTTGATAATGCAGATCGCGACCCAGCGGCATCACGATCCGGCCGCCGATAGCGAGTTGCTCGCGCCATGCCGCTGGCACGCGAGGGCCGCCGGCCGCCGCAATGATCGCGTCATACGGCGCGTATTCCGCGAGGCCCATGGTGCCGTCGCCGAGATGAACCGTCACGTTGCAAATAGCCAGGCGCTCGAGGATTTCGCGAGCCGAGTCGACGAGTTCGGCGTGGCGTTCGATCGAATGCACGTGCCCCGCGATCGTTGCAGCCACAGCAGCGGCATAGCCTGAACCCGTGCCGACGTCGAGGACCCGGTCGCCTGGCCTCAACTCCGCGGCTTCGATCATCGACGCGACGATGGCGGGCTGCGAGATGGTCTGCTCGTTGCCTATCGGTAGCGGTATATCGTCGTACGCAAATTCGCGAAGCTCGACGGGCACGAACTCCTCGCGAGGCACCTGGCGCATCGCGGCCAGTACATCAGGATTACAGATGCCACGGCGAACGATTTGCCGTTCGACCATTCGTTGCCGGGCCTCCGTGAAATCAGTCACGGTCACACCTCCGCATCGCAGTCTACGTGCATGCAAGCACGCCGCATTCCAGCAGATCGCGTCGCAGCACATCATCGGATTCAGACAAACAACGCGTTGCGGGCGAATGCATTGCCTAGAATCAGTTTACGCGAGACGGCCCAAAAGTACGGCGAATAGCGCTTGCGGTGCCGGGTCGCGTATCCGGGTCCAACGATTCAGTCGCAAGGGGAATCATTATGGTGACTTATGTGGTTCTGGCGCAATTTACCGATCAGGGCATTCGCACGATCAAAAACAGCCCGCAGCGAGCCGGGCAGGTTGCGGAGCTGGCGAAAAGCTTTGGCTGTGAAATGAAGCAGGTCTACTGGACGCTAGGTCAATACGACATTGTCGCGGTGATCGAGGCGCCTGACGAAAAAAGCTTGACCACCTTCGGTTTCGCGCTGGGTTCTGCAGGCAATGTGCGCACGCAAACGCTGCGTGCTTTCTCGAAAGACGAAATCGGCTCGATTATCGGTCGACTCCCATAATTCGCCCATCGATAACTTAACTGCTCTTTTCGCGCAATCTGTTCGCGCGACTTTTCTCAGGAGATCACGATGAATGCGGAGAAAAAAGGCGACGTGCAGGCTTTCGTACAAACAGCCGAGCAGACTGGCTACTATGTCTGGGTCATCACACTCGTCGATTTCGCGAACCGCGACGTGAAGCGCTCGCTCGTTTCGGACGGCACCTACGAAACACGCGCCGCCGCCAAAGACGCTGGCGAAGCTCATTTGAAGGCGTTGGCGGAAGACCGTTGAGGTTGCGCTGCGCCTCATCCGCCATGCGATGATCGGAAATTGAAGTAAGCGGCTTACTCCAAAGTATTCGACGACATGACGTGGAACTGCCTGCAACGCGACGATTTGTGCCAGTTGCAGATTGCGCTGTCGTGAAGACTGGAGAGGTACTCGGTATCCAGCGCTTCTCTATTGTGTCGACGGAGAGGTTAGGTCTGCGTACGGTATTGCGGTCGGCTCGCACGGTCTGCTGGAAGAGTCAGCTGCTCCTTGTGAACTGGCTCCGTGTATGACGAGTCGAACATCGTTAGGGATGCAGAGCAAATCGTCGGCACCGACCACTGGACGCGTGAAGGTCCGTCAGGATTGCTCGCGCGTTGTGCAACTTGTCACACGCAAAATATAGGGAATCTGCGTGCGCTTGGCAGTTGCGTCGCATGGAGCCGAAGGGCAAGTTCGTTGACATCAACGAATTCGTCGGTGAGCATGCTGGCGCCCTGTGTCGTGGATCGTCATTCGGGCGCCAGGCGAGGCGCGCGTATCGAACTGGTAAGTAAATGGAACACCCGGATCGTTGAGCGTGTCGTGTGAGCCATTACATCATGAAGGGATGCAATAGCGCCAGACGGCGGCAGATTTCAGTCGGCGGTTCTTCGGGATACTGCTCGCGCAGATGCAGTCACGCGACTGCATCTGCGGCCGGGCGATGCGCACATGAAAAAGGCCTCACAAGCAATGCTGCTTGTGAGGCCTTGATTTCTTTGGTCGGGGCGAGAGGATTTGAACCTCCTACCACCTGATGCCGAGCTTGCCGCGGCAGAGAAAGCCGGAAAGCAGTTGCAGATTGCCGCCGATGCAGCGCGCGCGGGACTGGAGATTATCGAGCGGCGTTGTGCCGAGATCGAGGCCGAGATCGTGGAGCTTGTCAGCCAGCGCCGCGCACTCGCAACGGCTGAACTGGAAAAGCAACGCGAAGCTGCGATCGACCGCTACGTCGAAGCCGCCAATGCACTTGGGCCGATCGTAGCTGAGTTGGTCGCGGCCGACCGCCTAATCCGCAAGATCAGTCCACCGGATGCAGTTCGCACTCTGCCTGGTGAAGCCCTGCTCGGTCGCATCCGCAAAGAGCGCCTGCCCATTCCGTGGAATCGCTCGGATCGCACACCGACGCCGAGTCGCGGCGCATACGGGATGCAGCCAGGTGTCTGGGCTGCAGTTGAGCCGTATCTGGAGCACGCGCCGATTCTGGCCGCGCCCGACTGGATGGACAACGACGCGCTGATCGACGAAGCGGTCGAAATCGCTGCGCGCGGATTTCGGGCCGCAGGCCTCGACGTCTGAACCGCGGTATCAACTGATCAAGGAGCATCAACATGACGACAGAAAAGCACGTGACGATAACCGTCGCTGCAGGTCGCACCATCCGACGCGACGCAGTTGTTGGCAGGAACGACGCACGGGTCCGACGTTACGATCCCGCGCTTCTATGGTCCGGGCGAGCGCGTTGAAGTGCCGCCGCATGAAGCAGAACACCCGGTGAAAGCCGGCTTCGCTGTCCTCGCTGTCGACGGCGACCCCTCGCCCAGCACAAGCCACGTTACCGATCTCGCGCGACTCGTGACCATCGAAGTCGCTAGCGGTCATTCGATCACTCCGTCCAACGACCGCGGCACGTATCTGAAGCCGGGAACCCGCCTGGACGTGCCAGCGTACGAAGCCGAACAGCTCGTGGCAAGCGGCCACGCAGTGCGCGTCACGGGGACCTCTGCAACTCTGCCGGCGGCATCGGTAACGATCGCGTGATGCGGGCCGCCCTCTCAATGACGGCTACGAGCCGCGGCGCCAACGTGGCCGGCCAGGCTCCGCGGCATTGCTCAACTACCCAGTTTCTTCCAGATGTCGAGAGCCGCGTCGCTCGAACTTCCAGTCAAGTCCGGCGGTTGCAGTGCTGTCTCGCGCAGCAAGTCGAGGATCAACTTCGCGCGGCAAGTTGCCTGTTCCTGAAGCTCAGACAGCGTGTGATTGCCAGTTGGGATAACAACGGACAGTTTCCCCCAGCTACAAACTTTGAAATCCTCTTGACGCTTTACATAGGTTGACACATGACACTGGTTTCTCAAGCTGAATATGCCCGCCGACTGAGCGTTACACGCGCTGCCGTGGGGCAGTGGAAAAAAGCCGGAAGGATTGTCACAGAAGGCTCGCAGGTAAATGTCGAAGCATCAGACGCTCGGCTGAAGCGCTACCGCCGCGCCGGATTGCCGGAGATCAACGAAGCCACGAAAACTGTCAAGCGCGGTCGCCCGAGTGTTAAGCAAGCCGGACAACTTAACAGCGAGCCGGTTTGCTTAACATGCGTCGAGATCACGGAACGCCTCGAAGCGATCGACTGGACGCAGACCTTCGATTGGTCCGCTGAAGCCCAAGATGAACGTGTGCGCCTTGCAGCCCGGTGCATCGGCTGGGAGGCGGTTCGCAGCACTGTCACTGACGACGGGCATTGGGGCGGGTTCCAACTGCGCATCCTCGCATCCATTGAGGCGTACGGCCTTACGGCTGATGGCATACCCGCCGGCCACGGCTTCGAGTTGGACGGCTGGCAGGTCCTGAGGGAATGCCGCGACGAGCTCGAGCCGATCGACGATGGCGACGAGATGACGGTACGGCTTGAACTGCTGCCGCTTCTGGCGCGCCCCTTCGGCGAATGGGACAAGCCCCGCTGATTAGCTGGGAGCTTCAATGCGCCCAGCCGGCGGTGGCGCAGCTTCGAAAACACCGGCAGCCGCCCATGCTGAGATTGCCACTTGCATCCTTCCCGGTTCGGGGCGCGAGTGGCGGCAGGGGGCGGCAAAAAGGAGCCGAAAGGCCCCTTAGCCCATAGATCGCGAGTTATCGACCGGAAGTCTTGCCAGTCATGCGAGTAACCACTTCCTCGAAAAGAGTGGCGAGGTACTCAGCGCCTTCTTTTCCTTTGCCTGCCGGCTCACCGCCATTCGCCGGCCCCTGAAGCTTGATCGATCCGCTTTCGAGCCCCGCTTTGATCCAAGCCGACGCGTGATTTTGAGCGGTCCCTTCCAAGATATTTGCCATTGGCTTTCCCCAGTTGTGGAGTTGCGATCGTAACAGACGCATTTCGGAATTGGAGGAAGCGGCGTGCGGGTTCGCAGTCTCATATGCGAAATCGCGCATAGACGGAACGGCACGCCCAGATCCATCTTCCATGTCTCTATAGCCGGATTGCGGCGCTCGAGCATGTCAAGTTATGGATTTTGCAATCTATAAAAATGGCATTAGCCGGTTTTGCGATTGTTAATCATATCGCCGCCGAAGTGGACGTAATGTTCCGACGGGCCGACTGCCGTTATTCAAAGATGAAAATTCCTGACAATTTATCAATAGCCGTAGCGCTTTTTGTGATCTCTGCGTCGATCTCCGCGCTGATCATCGCATTCGCGCAACACGCCTAACCTGACCGATGCGTCTGTCAAATATTGATAGATGCAACCCACTGTCGACGTCATTAGGCGAGACATTCAGAGATGTGATGGCCGTCGTGGCGACAATCGTCATGACAATGATCACCACGATCATCAGCTGGAGAAGCGAGATGAAGAAAGCGAAAGCCCTGCTGCTTGTGAGTCTGGTTACGGCCGTCGCCTTTGCGGCCTTGGCGCCCGGGATGGCGCAGGCCCATCCGCACCAGGTATGCCACTGGGACCATCATCATCGCGTCTGTCACTGGGTGCGCTGATCAGCCGGGCTATCTGCAACCGCCTTCGGGCGGTTTTTTGTTTCTGTACCGCCCCTCCGCGCTCCGGCGCGCGCCTCGAAACTCTCCGAATCTGGAGGGTTGCTTTTCAGATCAGTCCGCCCGCCGGTAATTGCGGCTTTTTCCGTTTTTAAATTTCACCGACTTTACTCGGCGCATAATCTCCGCGCGGACAATACATTTCGCATGAGATACAGCAGCGAACTAACAGCACTGAAAGACGGGCACGTACAGGCGACCGGTCGACGCGTGTCGTAACTTCGCCGAAGCCTGCAGTCGTCAAGATATAGCTCCCCATATCTGAGTGCATTTCATTTAAAAATATCCAGATTGAATAAATCTTCGAATAGGCGATGAATATTTGGGAATAAATAAACGTCAATTAATGTCATTTTCGGTGATTTCAATGGTTTACCTTAATTATCTGGAAATTGATCCTGAATTATTTTTAAGTCCCACAACACTGTAGTCGCGATAGGCGGTGTTGCATAAATCGAATGTGAGGACAAGGTAGCAGCCATGTTCACGGTCTCAGGAACGCGAACGGATTTCGGACTGCGAGATTCGCCATGCGGTCAGTCAGTCCAATGTTGTGGGGCGACCAGTTCCCGACGCGGTAGCGCGTCTTTGGATCGCGCGCCTTGCTTGTGTCCCTGCGTATCTTCTCGGCAAAAATCGAGAATCTACACAGGAACCCAAATTGTTAGCAGGGGCTTCGCATCGGCGTGTTGTGTGTAAACGTCACCGGGACGCGCCTGATTTATGCAACAACGCCTCGCGACCGCAGGAGCCCATTGAAGGCCGAGGTTTGACGTGCCGGCGCTGCAGACCTTAACGAACAAGGAGGGGAATGTGTTTGTCAAAATACACGAAAAGAATCGATGCGATACATAAGCTGTTGAGAGATATTAATAAAATGGCGCTATGAATATGACTATTAACTTTCCTATGGAGTGGCCAAGTGAACAAAAGCATAGTGGCATGCGCAATAGTAGCGATGTTATCGGGGTGCGGCGGGGGTAATAATGGATCAGACACGCCCGCTGTAGCCAATTCTGCGAGTGGTCCAACGGCTAAAATTCCTGCTACGGATAATGTGTTAGCGAATCAATTGAAAAGCGCGGCAATTCAAAAGGCCATTGCTAAACCATCTTCTACGCCATATGGCTGGTGGTTTGCGAATTACTGTAGTGAGCCGGGCCAGACCGGTTTTGATTCATGCCAGTCGTCTTATACAAGCACAATTGGTGGCGCGCCTAAGGGATGGTTGACGTATCTTGCTGCAAACTACACCCCGAACGACCCAAGTTTTGGGTGGGCAGCAGCGAGTAATTACTATGCTATGCAAGGTGCGGCAGATTCTTATACGTCACCATCGAATGGTACCATCCCTATTATTGGTTTGCCGATGGGATATAGCGCAAGTGGCAATGGCCCTGGCGGTGATTTGTTTAGCGCTATTGCCAATGGCACGTATGACACTTCTATCAAAGGTAGTGTGGATGCATGGGCCAAGGCAGGCTATACAACACTAGTTTATCGCCCAGGCTGGGAGTTCAATGGTAATTGGTATCCATGGTCAGTACAGAATAGTACTCAGTTGACTAACTTCATTCAGGCATTCCAACACATGTATACGGTGCTGCACAATGAGGCTAAGGCTGATGGAGTTAACTTGTACGTGGAATGGAATCCAAACACGGGTGGCAATCAAGCGGGTGGTACGAGTACGTGGATGGATTGGTGGCCAGGTAGTAGCTATGTAGATATAGTTGCGATTGATTCATATGGCTATCCGGTGAATGCGGGTGCTAACGTGAGTGATGCAGGCTCAAGCACTGACTATTCGATCATCCAGTCAATCAACTTCGCCAACACTGAAGGCATGTTGTGGTCACTGACGGAAACTGGAGGAGATAATTCCGATAATTTCATTACTGACCTTGGCAGTGTGCTGAAGAATAATCCTGTGCAATACAACTCATTTGTTGGGTTGTGGAACACGACGCAGGGCGGTGGCGTGGAATGGAGTGCTGGGAGTGAGGCTTCAGCCTATTACACCACGTTTGTGACTGATAATCCTTAGCAGTAAGTAGACCGCCCCTTCGGACGCGATGATCGATCTTCGTCATGCGCTGGCAATACTGGCGACGAGGATGCCGTGGCCATCGATCGAAGCGACACTGTCAGCGGTGTTCGTGCGGCGTGCTCGTGAAGGCCAGGCCAGTGAAGACGTCGATCTGTTCGGTGTTGCGCCAGCGCTCGCCGGTGCGGGTGTGAGTGTTGCGGGTCGGCCGCGCTTGCCGGTTCGGCTGATGGTCGGTCTGCTCTACCTGAAGCACGCGTACAACGAAAGCGACGAGTCGGTGTGCGAGCGCTGGGCGCAGGACGTGTACTTCCAGTTCTTCTGCGGCGAGGAGTACTTTCAGCCCTGCCTGCCGTGTGACCCGACCAACCTGGTGCGTTTGCGGCAAGCGCTGGGCGAAGCGGGTGTCGAGGAGTTGCTGGCGACAACGATCGCTGCCGCTGTGCGCATGAAGGCGGTAACGCCAGCTGAATTCGAACGCGTGATCGTTGACACCACGGTACAGGAGAAGGCAATTGCGTATCCGACAGACAGTCGCCTGCTTGATGTGGCGCGTACCAAACTTGTGCAACTGGCGCAGCGCGCGGGGCTGACCCTGAAGCAGACCTACGAACGCGAGGGCAAGCGTCTGCGCCGCCGTGCCGGCGGCTACGCGCACGCCAAACAGTTCAGGCGCCTGCGTCGCGTGCTCAAACGACAACGCACGGTGCTGGGGCGACTGCTGCGAGACATCGAGCGCAAGCTGCCCGAGGCATCGGAGTCACAGCAAGTACAGCTTCGCGTCTGGCTGGAACGGGCGTGGCGAATCTGCCGTCAGCGTCCGAAGGACAAGAATAAGCTGTATGCACTTCACGCCCCCGAGGTTGAGTGTATCGGCAAGGGCAAGGCGCGGCAGCCCTATGAGTTCGGCGTCAAGGTCAGCCTGGCGATCACGGAGAAGCAAGGCCTGATCGTCGGCGCGCGTGCGTTTCCGGGCAACCCCTACGACGGCCACACCTTGGCTGAACAGCTCGAACAGACGTCGATCCTGTTACAGGATGTGCACGGCGCATCCCGGGCGAAGACGGCGCTGGTCGATCCCGGGTTTCGCGGCGCCGATGCCGACGTTGCGCCGGTACAGGTCGTGCATCGCGGCAAGAGCCGGACGCTGTCTGCGCCCCAGCGGCGGTGGCTGAAGCGCCGACAGGCCATCGAGCCGATCATCGGTCATGTAAAGCAGGATCACGGCATGAGAAACAAAAAGGCCCTCGGAGTCGAAACCCTGAGAGCCTTATATCTATTGGTCGGGGCGAGAGGATTTGAACCTCCGACCACCTGCACCCCATGCAGGTACGCTACCAGGCTGCGCTACGCCCCGAACAGCATGAAATTATAACAGACACTTCATTCGATTAGAACGGCTTCGCACGAACAAAGTGAACTAATGACCCAACCGATCGATCACTTGCTGCAATTCCTTGCGCAACTGCTCGACATCCACCGCGGCGGTCGCGGCCGTCGCAGCCGGCGACGCCGCCTGCACCTCGACGCCCTCGCCTTCCTCGACCGAGGCCGCCGGCGCACCGTGCGCGCTACCACCATGCGAATCGAGCCGGTTGCGCGCGCCGTTGATCGTGAAACCCTGTTCATAGAGCAATTCACGAATCCGCCGGATCAACAGCACCTCATGATGCTGGTAATACCGGCGATTGCCGCGCCGCTTGACCGGCCTCAACTGAGTGAACTCCTGCTCCCAGTAACGCAAGACATGCGGTTTCACACCGCATAGTTCGCTGACCTCACCAATCGTGAAGTAGCGCTTCGCCGGAATTGGAGGCAAGACGACTTTTTCGATCGTCGCTGTCATCGTCAGTTAGCCGTCGTGGTGGGTTGCGCGGGCGCGCCAGTCGATCAGCGCGCCAAGCTCGCTTCAGCGCCGTTCTCAACCAGCGCTTTCAGCTTCTGACTTGCATGGAACGTCACAACGCGACGCGCGGCGATTGGAATCGCCTCGCCAGTCTTCGGGTTTCTGCCGGGACGCTGGGGCTTGTCACGCAACTGGAAGTTGCCGAACCCCGACAACTTCACGCTGTCGCCACTCTCCAGCGCATCGCGGATCACCTCGAAAAACGCCTCGACCATGTCTTTCGCTTCCCGCTTGTTGAGCCCGACATTGTCGAACAGCAACTCGGCAAGTTCAGCCTTGGTGAGCGTCGGCGTTTCAGCGGAAACGACGGCGGGTGATGTCGGAATATCGCGAATCATGGCGCTGCGTTGCGCCGTAAGAAGGGCTTCGAAATCACTCGAGTTCATTTCATTCATATCTATCAAATGGCGCGCCAAGCAGATAACAAAGGATGCGGAAACAGCCACGCCATTGTTAAATGCGGGTTATCCGCGCAACCGTGCGCCATATACTCGAGCCAGACGTTCCACCAGAGTCTGAATGGCCAGATCGACCGTTTCATCCTGAAGGGTTCCGCCAGTATCTTGCAAGGTCACACGGAACGCAAGGCTTTTCTCGTGAGCAGCCAGGCCACCGGAAGTATTTGATTTTGGACGAAATTCGTCAAAAAGTGCAACCTTCTGGACGCTCTTGCAGGCCGCCTCGGACTGGGCCTTCTGAAGCTCGTCCAGCAGCGCCTGAACCTCGATTTTCTGGTCGACGACCACCGCAATATCACGACGCACCGGCGGGAATTTAGAGACGTCCGCCGGAGTGGGCAATATACGCTGCATTAATGTTTCCGCTTCGATTTCAAACAGAATCGGCGCATGCGGTAAATCGTATTTCTGCATCCAGCGCGGATGCAATTCGCCAATCCAGCCGACCGCGCGACCATTCAGTTCGATACGCGCGCTACGTCCCGGATGCAGCGCTGGGTGCTCCGCTTTCACGAAATGCGCCACCGCCGGCGCCAGCAGCGCTTCCAGATCGGCCTTCATATCGAAGTAGTCGACCATGCGTGTCGGCGCGCCCCACTGCTCGTCGAGCACCGGACCGTAGGCCAGCGCGCCGAGCATCTTCGGCTGCGCAAAACCTTCGACCGTCAACTCGCCGGCCTTGATCGACGGATCGTGCAGGAACACGCGTCCGGCTTCGAACACACGCACGCGATCGGCCGCGCGACGGTTCAGGTTGGTACGCAGCACGTTGATCAGGCTGCCGAACAGCGAGGTGCGCATCACCGACAACTGGCTTGCGATCGGATTGAGCAGACGGACCGGCTGGTCGTTGCCGGCGAAGTCCTGCTCCCACTCGGCGTCGACGAAACTGAAGTTGACCGTTTCCGCGTAATCGCGGGCGGCGAGCGCGTGGCGGATCACGTGGATCGAGCGTTGCGTTTCGTTGGTCGCGAGCATTTCGCTGGTCGCGACGGGCGGACGCGCCGGGATCTTTTCGAAGCCGTAGATGCGCGCGACTTCTTCGATCAGGTCCTCTTCGATTTCGATATCGAAGCGGTACGACGGCGGCATCACCGAGAACGTGTCGCCGTCGCGCTCGAACGTGAGACCGAGGCGCGTGAAGATCTGCGCGATTTCGTCCGCATCGATCGCGATGCCGATGATGCGGTTCGCTCGCGAGACGCGCATCTTCACGGGCTCGCGCTGCGGCACGTTGACGATCTGATCGTCGACCGGGCCGGCCGCGCCGCCGCAGATATCGAGGATCAGCTGCGTGATGCGCTCGATGTGTTCGACGGTCGTCGCATAGTCAACGCCGCGCTCGAAGCGGTGACCGGCGTCGGTGGAGAAGTTGTACTTGCGCGAGCGGCCACGAATGCTATCCGGCCACCAGAACGCGGCTTCGAGATAGATGTTGGTGGTGTCGAGCGTGACTGCCGTGCTGTCGCCGCCCATGATGCCCGCGAGACTTTCGATGTGCCGCTCGTCAGCGATCACGCCGACGGTTTCATCGAGTTCGACGGTGTTGCCATTCAGCAGCTTGAGCGTTTCGCCCTTGCGGCCCCAACGCACGTCCATGCCGCCGTGGATCTTGTCGAGATCGAACACGTGCGACGGGCGGCCCAGTTCGAGCATCACATAGTTCGAGATGTCGACCAGCGCGGAGATGCTGCGCTGACCCGAGCGCTCGAGCCGCTCGACCATCCAGTGCGGCGACTTCGCGCGCGCGTTCACGCCGCGGATCACGCGGCCCGAGAAGCGGCCGCACAGATCGGGGGCCGAGATTTTGACCGGCAGCGTTTCTTCGAGCTTGACGTCGGCCGGTTTGATCACGAGCGGGCGCAGCGGTGCGCCGGTGATCGCCGACGTTTCGCGCGCCACGCCGAACACCGACAGGCAGTCCGCCTTGTTCGGCGTGAGCTTGATTTCAAAAACGGTGTCGTCGAGGTTCAGCGTCGCGCGGATGTCCTGGCCAATCGGCGTCGCTTCCGGCAGGATCATCAGGCCGCTATGATCTTCCGAGAGCTTCAGCTCGCGTGCCGAGCACAGCATGCCCTGGCTTTCCACGCCGCGCAGCTTGGAGAGCTTGATCGCGAACGGTGTGCCGCCCTCTTCGGCCGGCGGCAATTGCGCGCCCACCAGCGCGACCGGCACCTTGATGCCCGGCGCGACGTTCGGCGCACCGCACACGATGTTCAGCGTCGCGCCCGTGCCGGCGTCGACCTGACACACGTTGAGCTTGTCCGCGTCCGGGTGCTTGACGACTTCCAGCACCTGGCCGACGACGATCTTCGAGGTCGGCGGCGCGGCCGGCCGCAGGTCTTCGACTTCGAGACCGGCCATCGTCAACGCGTGCGACAGTTCATCGGTCGTCAGTTGCGGATCGACAAAGGTTCTCAGCCAGGATTCCGGGAATTGCATGGTTCTGTGTACGTTCTGATCAGGTTGGGTCCACGTCCGGCAGTTGCCTCTGGCGACTCGGTATTCAGCCGAATCATCCGGCACCGCCGGGGACGCTGCGCTCGGCTCGCATTGCGTGCGATACCGCGCTCTATGCTAGTCGCGCTCGTACGCGCCGGTTCACGCGAATTGACGCAGGAAACGCAGGTCGTTTTCGAAGAACAGACGCAGGTCTTGCACGCCATAGCGCAACATCGTCAGCCTCTCGAGGCCGCTGCCGAAAGCAAAGCCGATGTAGCGCTCCGGGTCGAGGCCCATGTTGCGGATCACCGTGGGGTGAACCTGGCCCGAGCCCGAAATTTCGAGCCACTTGCCGGCGTTCTTGCCCGTTTCGAACAGCATGTCGATCTCGGCCGACGGTTCGGTGAACGGAAAATACGACGGACGGAAGCGCACGAGAATGTCGTCGCGTTCGAAGAATTTTTTCAGGAAGTCCGTGTAGACGCCCTTCAGGTCCGCGAAGCTGATGTTCTCGTCGATCCACAGTCCTTCGACCTGGTTGAACATCGGCGAATGCGTGGCGTCGCTGTCCACACGGTACGTGCGGCCCGGCACGATGACCTTGATCGGCGGCGTGTTGGTGCGCGCGTAGCGCACCTGCATCGGGCTCGTGTGCGTGCGCAGCAGCAGCGCTCGACCATCGGCGTCCTTGCCGTCGACGTAGAAAGTGTCCTGCATCGAACGCGCCGGATGGTTTTCCGGGCTGTTCAGCGAGGTGAAGTTGTACCAGTCGGTCTCGATCTCCGGGCCATCGGCCACGTCGAATCCGATGGTACGGAAAATCTGTTCGACGCGCTCCCACGTACGCATCACCGGATGCAGACTGCCTGCATCAGTGCCGCGGCCCGGCAGTGTGACGTCGATGGCTTCAGCGGCGAGGCGCTGATTCAGCAACGCGTCGGCCAGCGCCTGACGGCGGGCCGTCAACGCGGCCTCCACCTGTTGCTTGACGAGGTTGATCCGTGCGCCTTCAGTCTTGCGCGTTTCGGGATCGAGTTTGCCAAGGCCCTTCAACAGCTCGGTCAGCGCACCCGATTTACCGAGAAAGCGCGCTTTCTCGTTCTCGAGGGTGGTGACGTCGGAGGCTTCTGCGAAGGCTTTTTGCGCGTCGGCGACAATCTGGTCCAGATCCATTGATCCCATCATTTCAACGTCAGTGTTCTATCGAAACAAAACTGGTTCTACCAACAAAAACGGGGCTCGGTGAGGAGCCCCGTTTTTGTTGCAGCGTCACCGGGACTACCGGATGTTCGCTGCAACGAACCACGCAGTTTTAATTGCCAGAAGCGCAATCAGGCTGCAACGGCGGCTTTCACCTGCTGAACGATCGCAGCAAAAGCAGCCTTGTCGAACACAGCCATGTCGGCCAGCACCTTGCGGTCGAGTTCGATCGAAGCCTTCTTCAGGCCGTTGATGAACACGCTGTACGTCATGTCGTGCTGACGCACCGCCGCGTTGATACGCGTGATCCACAGTGCGCGGAACACACGCTTCTTGTTGCGGCGATCGCGATAGGCGTACTGGCCTGCGCGCATGACCGCCTGCTTGGCGATGCGATAGACGTTATTGCGACGGCCGCGGTAACCCTTGGCCAGCTTGATGATCTTCTTGTGACGGGCCCGTGCGGTAACCCCACGTTTTACTCGAGGCATGTTTCGCTCCTATGAGTTTCGGTTAAGGGTTAAGCGAACGGCAGCATTGCACGAACGGAGTTCAGATCGGAATCATGAACTGCCGTCGAACCGCGCAGATGGCGTTTGTTCTTGGTGGTCTTCTTGGTAAGAATGTGGCGCTTGAAGGCCTGACCGCGCTTGACGGTACCGCCCGGACGCACCACGAAGCGCTTTGCAGCACTCTTCTTGGTCTTCATCTTCGGCATGACAACTCCATTATTAGATGGATATGGGTGTGCGGTCGGCCAGATGGCCATGCCCCGCCCTTCGAAACCCATTCCACTTGGTATGCAGACCGCCGGGATACCCCGCGGCCGCTTTCAGGAAGCAGCGCGCACTTGCATGCACGCAGTTCCGAAACCTGCCGATACCGCGCCGGACACCCGGCACCGCATCACTTCAAACTTTCGCCACCAGAATGCGCGCCACGTGGCGCGCCACTGGTCCGGCCGCTTACTTCTTTTTCTTCGGGGCGAGCACCATGATCATCTGGCGCCCTTCCATTTTCGGCATCTGCTCGACCTGACCGACTTCGTCGAGGTCCGTGCGCAGGCGCTCGAGCATGCGCATACCGATTTCCTGGTGCGCCATTTCGCGGCCCCGGAAACGCAACGTGATTTTCGTCTTGTCGCCGTCTTCGAGGAAGCGGACGAGGTTGCGCAGTTTGACGTTGTAATCGCCGTCGTCGGTACCCGGGCGGAATTTGACTTCCTTGACCTGGATGACCTTCTGCTTGAGTTTGGCCTCGTGCTGCTTCTTCGCTTCCTGGTACTTGAACTTGCCGTAATCCATCAAACGGCAAACCGGCGGAACCGCTTGCGGCGCGATTTCAACCAGATCGACATCCTGCTGTTCCGACATGCGGAACGCATCAGCGAGTTTCACGATGCCGAGCGGTTCGTTCTCGACGCCGACCAGACGCACCTCGGGTGCTGTAATTTCACCGTTGATGCGGTGCGCAGACTTATCAGTAGCGATGTTACGTTTCCTCTAAAAATTAAAAAAAACGAGCCGGGCTGCCAGGTGGCTCAGTTGAACGACTGCACGTCCTGGCGCAGACGCTCAACGAAGGTGTCGAGGGGCATTACGCCCAGATCGACACCACCACGGGCACGCACGGCTACCGTTTGGGCCTCACGCTCTTTGTCGCCGACCACCAGTAGGTACGGCACCTTTTCCAGCGTGTGCTCGCGTATTTTATAGCTAATCTTCTCGTTGCGCAAATCAGCCTCAACTCTAACCCCTTGTTTTTGCAACGATTGGGCTAGCGATTGCGCATATTCGGCCTGACTTTCGGCGATATTCATCACGACGACCTGCATCGGTGCGAGCCACGAAGGCATTGCACCAGCATGGTGCTCGATCAGAATACCGAGAAAACGCTCCATCGAACCCACGATTGCCCGGTGCAGCATGATCGGCCGGCGGCGGCTGTTGTCTTCCGCGACGTATTCTGCCCCGAGGCGCTCCGGCAGCACCATATCGAGCTGCAACGTGCCGCACTGCCACGAGCGGCCGAGCGCGTCCTTGATGTGATATTCGACCTTCGGGCCGTAGAACGCACCCTCGCCCGACAGTTCCTCCCAGCTTACGCCGCAGGCCGTCAGCGCCTCGCGCAGCCCCTGCTCCGCGCGATCCCAAGTCTCGTCCGTGCCGGCGCGCGCATCGGGGCGCAGCGACAGCTTGATCTCGACGTTCTCGAAGCCGAAGTCCTTGTAGACGCTCATCGCCAGCGTGTTGAACGCGATCGACTCGCTGATGAACTGGTCTTCCGTGCAGAAGATGTGGGCATCGTCCTGAACGAAGCCACGCACGCGCATCAGACCATGCAGCGCGCCCGACGATTCGTTGCGGTGGCACGAGCCAAACTCCGCGTAACGCAGCGGCAGATCGCGATACGAGCGCAAACCGTGATTGAACACCTGCACGTGACCCGGGCAGTTCATCGGCTTGATCGCGTAGTCGCGCTTTTCCGATTCCGTCGTGAACATGTTTTCACGATAGTTCTGCCAGTGGCCCGACGCTTCCCACAGCGAGCGGTCCATGATCATCGGCGTCTTGATTTCGAGATAGCCGGCGTCGTTCACGCGACGGCGCATGTACTGCTCGACCTGCTGCCACAACGTCCAGCCGCGCGGATGCCAGAACACCATGCCCGGCGATTCGTCCTGCATGTGAAACAGGTCGAGCTGCTTGCCGAGCTTACGGTGGTCGCGCTTCTCCGCCTCCTCGAGCATGTGCAGATACGCTTCCTGGTCTTCCTTCCTGGTCCAGGCCGTACCGTAGATGCGCTGCAGCTGCTCGTTCTTCGAATCGCCGCGCCAGTAGGCACCCGCCACCTTCATCAGCTTGAAGACTTTCAGCTTGCCGGTGGACGGCACGTGCGGGCCGCGGCACAGATCGGTAAAGCCACCGTGCGAGTACAGCTTGATCTCGTCACCGGACGGAATCGATTCGATGATCTCTGCCTTGTACTTTTCGCCAATGCTCTTGAAGTAGTCGACGGCTTCGCCGCGCGACACCACGCGGCGCGAAACCGGCTCGTCTTTCTTCGCGAGTTCCTGCATGCGCTTTTCGATCTTTTCGAGATCTTCCGGCGTGAACGGACGGTTGTACGCGAAGTCGTAGTAGAAGCCGTTGTCGATGACCGGGCCAATCGTGACTTGCGCTTCCGGGTACAGGTCCTTCACCGCGTACGCGAGCAGGTGCGCCGTGGAGTGACGGATGATATCGAGACCGTCTGCATCTTTCTCGGTGACGATGGCGAGCGCCACGTCGTGATCGATCAGCGCGGACGTATCGACCAGCTCACCGTCGATCTTGCCGCCGAGCGCGGCCTTTGCGAGGCCGGGGCCGATCGAGGCGGCCACTTCGGCGACGGTCACCGGATGCTCGTACTGTCGAACAGAACCGTCAGGCAGACGTATCGAAACCATTGCGTTCTCCGTGGTGCCGACCGGCGGCGGCACATACAACAGGGTCAAAAAGCCAAAAAAAATGCGGCCCCGCTTTCGAGGGGCCGCATTCACATTTGCTGCAAACTACAGTGGCGAAAGAGGTCCTCGACTAGCGTCGCTCCGAAGTGGTTTCGGTCAACGTTCGCGATGTCATAACCGTATTCGCCTTTTTGCGCCAAAGGCGCTTGCTGCAGTTTGCGAAACCCCGGCAAAACCGGAATTTCTCTTTCCTCTTTCGTTGGTAGGCTCGATTGGACTCGAACCAACGACCCCCACCATGTCAAGGTGGTGCTCTAACCAGCTGAGCTACGAGCCTGAAGAAACGAGATTATATGGAGCCCCACACCGCTTGGCAAGTACTTTTATGCGCCGGCTTTAAAAATCCATCCGCACGTACGCCCGCGCCCACCCACGCCCATGCACGGCCGACATACGTCGGCTCCCGCATGCGTCAGTTCTTGCGTGAAGCGTGCACCACGCCCATCACTTCGCCGAGCAGCGAGCACGCGCGCTGAATCTGCGCGGCACTCGACACCTCGACGGTAAATTGCATGAATGCGGCGTTGCGACGCGTCTGCGTCTTCACGCCGATCACATTCATCTTTTCACGCGCGAATACTTCGGAGATATCGCGCAGCAAACCCTGCCGGTCGGTTGCCTCGATGCTGAGATCGACCGGATACACGGATTGGCCGCGCCCGCTCATCACATCCGCCGACCACGCCGTTTGCAACACGCGCTCCGGCGCGCGCTCGGCCATCCGCTGGAACGTCGGGCAGTCGCTGCGGTGAATCGACATGCCCTTGCCGCGCGTGACGAAGCCGCTGATATCGTCGGGCGGCGCCGGCCGGCAGCAGCGCGCAAGCTGCGTGAGCAGCGCGTCGACGCCGACCACCAGCACGCCCGTGGACGCCCCGCGCGCCACACTCGCGCCGCTGCTGCGCTTCTCGAATTGCTCGGGCGCTTCGATCACGGGTTCCGGCGGCGGCGCGTCGTGCAGCGCCTGCTCGACGAGCCGCAGGCTGAATTCTTCCTTGCCGACTACCGAGAACAGATCGTCGGTGGTCTTGAAGCCCAGCCTCGCGGCTAGCTGATCGAGGTTGACCGACGTCTTGCCCTCGCGCTGCAAGGTCTTTTCAACCATCGCGCGCCCGCTCGCGATGTGCTCCTGCAACTCGACCGCGTTGAACCACGCGCGCACCTTCTGCCGCGCACGCGGACTTTGCAGATAGCCGAGTTGCGGGTTGAGCCAGTCGCGCGAGGGACCGCCCTCCTTGACCGCGACGATCTCGACCGTCTGCCCGTTCTGCAACGGCGTGTTGAGCGGCACCATCGCACCGTCGACGCGTGCGCCGCGGCAACGATGCCCGAGCTCGCTATGCAGGTGATACGCGAAGTCGATGGGCGTCGCGCCGTGCGGCAAAGGGATCACCCGCGCCTGCGGCGTCAGTACGTAGATGTGGTCGTCGTCGAGGGTGGCCTGGCGCAATTGCTCCCATGGCTGCGCCGCGCGCCGCTCGCCGCGCTCCCCTTCCGTGACCTCGTCTTTCCACGCGAGCAGTTGGCGCAACCACGCAATCTTTTCGTCGTACTTCTCACTGGCGCTGAACTGGCCGCCGTAGCCGCGCGTGCCCGCTTCCTTGTAACGCCAGTGCGCGGCCACGCCATACTCGGCGAACTGATGCATCTCATGCGTACGGATCTGCACTTCGAACGCGCGGCCGTCGTCGCCGATCACGACCGTATGCAGCGATTTATAGCCGTTTGGCTTCGGCCGCGAGATGTAGTCGTCAAACTCCCGGGGCACCGGTTGCCACAGGTTGTGCACGATACCGAGCACGGTGTAGCAATCCTTGATGTCCGGCACGATCACGCGAAATGCACGTACGTCGTAAAGCTCGGCAAAGTCCAGTTCCTTGCCGTGCATCTTGCGCCAGATGCTGTAGATGTGTTTCGGCCGGCCGCTGACTTCCGCACGGATCTGCGCGGCGGCCAGTTCCTGCTGCAGGCGTTCGATGGCCTGCGCAACATAGCTCTCGCGCTCGACGCGTTTCTCGTCGAGCAGCTTGGCGATGCGCTTGTAAGTGACCGGCTCTTCGAAGCGGAACGCGAGATCCTCGAGCTCCCACTTCAGTTGCCAAATGCCCAGGCGATTGGCGAGCGGCGCATAAATATCGAGCGTCTCGCGCGCAACGTCGGGAGAAGGCGTGACTTTCGCCGCCGCGTAATAACGCAGCGATTGCAGGGCCGACGCAAGGCGGATCAGCACCACACGAATATCCTGCGCGAACGCGAGCAACATCTTGCGCAGCGCCTCGACCTGCGCGCGGCGCGCGGCCTGGGCGTCGCGCCCGGCGTCGGGTACGGCGTTCTGCGCGGCGCGCAGACTGACGGTGCCAAGGCGCAGCAACTTGCGCACGTCGCAGACCAGTTGCGCGACTTCTTCGCCGAACCTGTCGGCAATCATGCGCTCGGGGTCCTGCAGATGCGGCGTCAACGTAAACAGGGCCGCCGCCAGCACCGCCGGCGGATCGACATTGAGCTTGCCCATGATCGACGCGGTACCCACCGCGTGATCCGCGAGCAACTCGCCCGAAGACAATCGCACCTCGCCCGCATGCTCGCGCACGAACGCCATCGCTTCGTCGAAGGAAGGAGTTGGGTGAGGCGTGCTCGTGACGATTTCGGTATTCATGGTGCGACGGCCCACCAGGCCAGACGAATCAACGGAATTTCAACAACAGTGACTGCGTGATGCTTAACCTCGCTGCGCCGCGACGACGACGATTTCGACGAGGCACTTCGGGTTCGCGAGATTCGCTTCGACGGTAGCGCGCGGCGGCGTAGCGCCTTGCGCGACCCACTCGTCCCACACCGCGTTCATGCCCGCGAAATTCACCATGTCCGAGATATAGATCTGCACGGACAGCAGGTGCGATTTGTCGCTGTTCACTTCAGCCAGCAGACGGTCGATGTGGCCGAGCACTTCGCGCATCTGACCGTTGATGTCCTGATCCGTGTCTTCGGCAATCTGGCCCGCGAGGTACACAGTGCCGTTGTGCACGGCCGTTTCCGAGAGACGCTTGCCGACGTGGTGACGAATGACTGCCATGAAGAATCCTGAAGTTGTTGAGTGATCGAATGCGTCCTGCACGACGGCCACCGAGGACGCCACGCGGAACTGCATATTATGACGCGTCGGCGGCCGCTCCGATAAAGAACTGCCTGGCCACGTCGATCTGGTCGGCCGCGAGAAACGCCGGTGCATGGCCGACGCCGGCGATTTCCACGCTGGACACCGCGCGTCCGGTCTCCACCATCTTGGTGACGGTTTCACGCGACAGCAGATCGGAGTGCTCGCCTCGCACCACCAGCACCGGTCCCTGGAACAACGCCAGCGAATGCCACAGCGCGGCCTCGCCGAGCTTCGATGCTTCTTCGGTGACCGCGGCGAACGGCTGCGCGATGCGCGGGTCGTAGCGCAAGCGCCATGCACCGTCCTTTTCGTGCAGCAGCGGCGTATTGATTTCGCGCCACTCGTCCGGCGTGAGCGGGCCGAAAGTTTGCGCAAGCAAAGCGGCGTAATCGATGCCCTGCTGCAGCGTCTCGAAGCTCATCGGCTTGCCGAGGTAGTCACCGATGCGTTGCACGGCGACAGGCTCGAGATGCGGGCCGACGTCATTCACCAGCAGCTTGCGGATCGGCGTATCCGGCAAGCCGGCGAGACCGAGTCCGATCAGACCGCCCATCGAGGTGCCGAACCAGTCGACCGTTTCCACATCGAGGCGCGCGATCAGCGTAACCATGTCGGCGACGTATTGCAGCAGGCCATACAAGTTGGGGTTCGCGAGCCATGATGACAAGCCCCGACCGACCACATCCGGACATACCACACGATAGGTTGCAGCGAAGTCGGCCGCGATCCGATCGAAGTCGCGCCCCGAGCGCGTCAGGCCGTGCACGCACAGCAGCACGCGCGGATTGTCCGGGTCGCCCCATTCGGTGTACGCGACGCGGTGCAAGCCAGCGGCGCTCGCGCACTGCACATGGCGTTGACGCGGGCGAAGCCGCCCGGCGGTGGAAACGGATGTCGTTGCGGTCATCGGGGTTCCTTGCGAAAGCGCTGCCGAGTTGCTGTTGAGTTGCTGTTGAGTTGCTGTTGAGTTGCTGTTGAGTTGCTGTTGAGCTGTTGAGTTGCTGCTTAGTTGCTGCTTAGTTGCTGCTGATTTGCTGCACAGTTGGCTCGGGCACAGCCGGGATCGATAAGCATCCCATCTGCGAACGATTGTAAACCGCTTTGCCGCGCGGCAAGGATCGGCCAAACGGCTTAGGATCGCTTGAGGCGGTCTGGCAAAGCAGGCCCGCCGGGTCACAAACAGAACGGGCGAGACTCTCGTCTCGCCCGTCTGAAAAACTGCCTCGCGATCGCCGCCCGCCAGTCACGCTGACCCAGGCGGCAAATTCACAATATGCGTGAACGTCAGCTCACCGCGCTCACGTCGAGCGGCGCGCCCGTCTTTGCCTTGATTTCGTCGACGCTCACACCCGGCGCCAGTTCGCTCACCTTCAACCCGTCTTCCGTCACGTCGATCACGCCGAGGTCGGTGATGATCTGATTGACCACACCCACGCCCGTCAGCGGCAACGTGCATTCTTCGAGAATCTTGTGCTGGTCGCCCTTCGCGACGTGCTCCATCAGCACGACCACGCGCTTGACGCCGGCGACCAGATCCATCGCGCCGCCCATGCCCTTGATCATCTTGCCCGGGATCATCCAGTTGGCGAGGTCGCCCTTCTTGCTGATCTGCATCGCACCGAGGATCGCCAGATTGATGTGACCGCCGCGAATCATCGCGAACGAATCGGCCGACGAAAAGATCGACGAGCCCGGCAGCGTGGTCACGGTCTGTTTGCCGGCGTTGATCAGGTCGGCGTCCACTTCCTCTTCGGTCGGCGACGGGCCGATGCCGAGCAGGCCGTTCTCCGACTGCAGCCACACTTCGACGCCCGGCGGCACATGATTGGCCACCAGCGTCGGCAGGCCGATGCCGAGGTTCACGTAAAAGCCGTCCTGCAATTCCTTTGCGGCGCGTGCGGCCATTTCGTCACGAGTCCATGCCATGATCAGTCTCCTTTCGCGCGGACGACGCGTTGTTCGATGCGTTTTTCCGGATGCGCATTCAGCACGATGCGCTGCACGAAGATGCCTGGCGTATGGATCGCGTCCGGATCGAGTTCGCCCACTTCGACGATCTCCTCCACTTCCGCGACGGTGATCTTGCCGGCCATCGCGCACATCGGGTTGAAGTTGCGCGCGGTGCGGCGGTAGATCAGGTTGCCCGACTTGTCGGCTTTCCACGCCTTGACGAGCCCGATGTCGGCCGTCAGCGAAGGTTCGAGCACGTAATGGGTATCGCCGAACTGACGCGTTTCCTTGCCCTCGGCGATCAGTGTGCCGTAGCCGGTGTTGGTAAAGAACGCCGGGATGCCCGCGCCGCCCGCGCGCAGCTTCTCGGCGAGCGTGCCTTGCGGCGTGAATTCGAGCTCGAGCTCGCCGGCCAGGTACTGGCGCTCGAACTCCTTGTTCTCGCCGACGTACGACGAGATCATCTTCTTGATCTGGCGCGTTTCGAGCAGCAGACCAAGCCCGAAACCGTCGACGCCCGCGTTGTTGCTGATGCAGGTGATGCCCTGCACCTTCGAATCGCGCAGCGCCTCGATCAGCGCCTCCGGAATGCCGCACAGCCCGAAGCCGCCGACGGCGAACGTCTGCCCGTCCTTGACGATGTCTTTCAGCGCCTCGGCGGCGCCTGGATAGACCTTGTTCATCAGTTTGTCCCTTCCTCTATGGAAACCCGAAACCGGCACGCCAGCCGCCGGATCGTTGCGGCTGGCGTTACGCGCGGCGGGCCGCACCCGCTGCGTGATGCCGACATGTCATTCTAGTCATTCCGGCAGGCCGTGCGCCCGGCTTGACCGTGCCGTGCGCCGATGCCCACCGCGGAGCGCTTCGCCGCGTTCTTATGTGCTCGAAAGAGTACGCTGCGCGCGCCATACGGCACAATACGCAAAAATACATAAGTACTTGCCGCCGCCCATGCCCGCCCTGGATTACCGCACCGCGTTTCACCTTGCCCCGATCGGACTCGTGCTGTCGCGCGAACGCATGATCGAAGACTGCAATGACGAGCTGGCGTCGATTTTCGGCTACCCGCGCGACGCGCTGCTCGGCCAGTCGTTCCAGGTGCTGTATCCGTCGACGGACGAATTCGAGCGGATCGGCGCGCGGATTCCACCGATCATGACCGCGCAGGGCAGCTACGCGGACGACCGCATCATGAAGCGCGCCAATGGGGAATTGTTCTGGTGCCACGTGACGGGTCGCGCGCAGCAACGCGCCGACCCGCATGCGGCCGGCGTCTGGACCTTCGAGGACTTGAGCGCGACCCGGCGTGTGGCGGTGGAGCTCACGCCGCGCGAGCGCGAAATCGCCGCGCAGCTGGTGACGGGCAAGACCAGCAAGCAGATCGGCCGGGTGCTGGAGATCAGTCCGCGCACGGTCGACGTCTACCGGGCGCGCCTGATGCGCAAATACGATACGGGCAATGCGACCGAGCTGTTGCAGCGGCTGCTCGGCAACTGACGGACGGCCGCGGGCCGTCAGGCTGCTAGGCCGCCTTGACCAGCGCGGCCCGTTCGATGGTCGCGCGCAGCTGGTCGGGCACCGGCACCGACTTGCCCGCGGCGTAGTCGATCCAGACGCAGCGCGCGGCGCCGCGCGCATAGACGGTGTTCGGGTCGTCGGCGCGCACCAGCTCGAAGCCAGTGTCGAAGCTGCTGCGGCCCGGCGTGGCCACCGACATCCGGCCGATCACGTCGCCGGGGTAATGCAGTTGCTTGAGAAAATCCATCGACGCATTGACGATCACCGGTCCCTGACCGTCCGCGTTGCTGCCCGCAAGCCCCAGTTGCTCGAACCACGAAATCCGCACCTGTTCCATGTAGCGGAAATAGACCGTGTTGTTCACATGGCCAAATGCGTCCATGTCACCCCAGCGGATCGGCATCGACATTTCGAAAACTGCGTGAAAATCGCTCATCGTACTTGCGTTGTTCCTGCTTCTTTAACGTGTTGAAACCATTTCGCGGCTGCATCGATCCGGCCGCTCATGCGAGCCCGAACCCGTCGTCGGCGGCGATCACCGAGCCGTTGATGAACTGCGATTCGTCGGCGGCCAGCAACAGCAGCAGCCCGTCCAGATCCTCCGGCTTGCCGACGCGATGACGCGGCAGCATCGACACCAGCTTCTGCCCCTGCTCGGTCGACCAGTGATGGTGGTTGATCTCGGTATCGATATAGCCCGGGCAGATTGCGTTCACGTTGATGCCGTGCTTGCCCCACTCCAGCGCCATCGCCTTCGTCATGTGGACGACGGCCGCCTTGCTCATCGAATACAGGCCGATCTGCGGCAGCACGCGCAAGCCCGCCATCGACGCGATATTGATGATCCGGTACGACGGCTTCTGCGCGTTGTTGCCACGCATGATCATGCGCTTGGCGACTTCCTGGGCGACGAAGAAAGCGCCGCGCGTGTTCGTGTCGAACACGTATTCGAAGTCGGCCGGCGTGACCTCGGAGAGCTTCTGCGTGGTCGACACACCCGAATTGTTCACGAGGATGTCGATCGTGCCGGCCTCGGTCTCGGCATGCGCCACGGCTGCCTTGATGCTCTGATAATCGGTCACGTCGAGCGAAACGACGTGCGCCGCGCCGCCGGACGCCTCGATCTCCGCGCGCAGCTCCTTCAGACGCTCGGTGCGCCGGCTGGCCAGCACGACCTTGGCGCCCGCTTCCGACAACACCTGAGCGAAGCGCTTGCCCAACCCGCTCGAAGCGCCGGTAATCAGCGCGACTTTGCCTTCCAGATTGATCGAACGGCCCATTGTCGTTCCTTGTTCGGTTGTAATGGCAACTGCGATTGACGGGTGCGGTAGGACCGTCACTGCGGGTCGATACCGTATCACATAAATAGAACGATCGTGCTAATCTCTACTCATTTGGTTGTGTTGCAGGGATCGATCGCCCACAATACGATCCCGAAAAAGCATTCTAACGGCAAGAGGAGCATCAATGACCCCCGCAAGTCTCATTGAGGAGTACGGCCCACGCGAGTCGATGGAGTATGACGTCGTGATCGTCGGCGGCGGCCCGGCTGGCCTGTCCGCGGCGATCCGCCTGAAACAGCTGGCGGCCGGCAAAG
>NZ_CYGX02000109.1 GCF_900019265.1 Paraburkholderia ribeironis | reverse complement strand
CTAGATCCTATGAGCATCCGGGCCGGCGAGAGACTGACGCCTACAATCAGCGTGCCGAGGTTTGTTCACAGGAGGGCATCATGCGTACCGAACAGGCATATACGGGCGGTCAGGAACTGGTATTGGCGGTGTCATTCGAGCTTGCTGCCGCGAAGTGGAAGGTGGCGCTGCACGATGGCCGGCGCGAGCAGCCGGCCGTGCACACGGTCGTGCAGCCGCAAGCCGCCGCACGCCTGCAGGCGGTGCTGGACGTGATCGAACAACAAAGGTTGAAGTGGTCGCTGTCGAGCGGCGTGCGCCTCGTCGTCAGCTACGAAGCTGGCCAGGACGCGTTCTGGATCTGTCGCGCGCTGCAGGCACGTGGCGTCGAATGTTATGTCGTCGATCCGGCCAGCATTCCGGTCGAGCGCCACAAGCGGCGGGCGAAGACGGACCGGCTCGATGCGATCAAGCTGGTCATCAACCTGCGCGCATGGCTGCGCGGCGAGCGCGACCGCATGCACGTGGTGCACGTGCCGTCGCCACAGGACGAGGCGTCACGGCAGCTGATGCGCGATCGCGGGGAACTGCAGAAGGAAGTGCTGCAGCACCGCGACCGAATGCGCAAACTGCTGGCCACGCTCGGCTGCTGGGATGAGGTCGATCACAAGGCCTTCGCTGACCGCCTCGCCCGCGACCAGGTGCGGTGTCATGACGACACGCCGCTGCCGCTTGAGATGCGTGAACGGCTGCTGCGCGAATGCGAACGGCTGGCCCTGGCGCAGCAGCAACTCGCCGCACTCGAGAAGATGCGACACGCAAGTCTGCCGGCACCCGCGCGCCAGCGAAGCGACAACCTGGCACACCTGAAGGGGATTGGCGAAGTGGGCGCTTCGCGCCTAGCGCTCGAACTCTTCTGGCGCGAGTTCCACAACCGGCGCGAAGTCGGCGCGTGCGTAGGGCTGGTGCCGCAGCCCTACGACAGCGGTGAGAGCCATGTGGACCAGGGCATCAGTAAGCAAGGCAACAGACGCGTGCGTGCCCTCCTGATCGAGATGGCGTGGACCTGGCTGCGCTACCAGCCTGGCAGTGCACTAACGCAGTGGTTCAACCAGCGCACGCAGGGCACGGGGCCGAACCGCCGCGCGCGACGCATTGCTATCGTCGCGGTTGCGCGGCGCCTCGCAATTGCACTGTGGCGCTATCTGAAGGACGGCGTCATCCCGGCGGGAGCACAGTTTAAGTCCGCTTAAGCCATTGCGGTTTGCCAGAACGCACATCCGTTGCGCGAGATAATGTGGAGGTGCATACGGTCTGAAGTGAACATGCCCGTAACAGCCCCGGGTTGCACACGCAACCGATTCTCTAGATGGGGCATGCTCCCGGCGAGGTTTCCGGCGTAACGCGCATGCAGGATAAGGCCGGCCTTTGCACCGGCGGATAGAAGGTGGTCAGACGTCAAGTCTGACGCGCGCGACAATCGGCTTCAGATCTTGGGAACATAGAGTAGATTGCAGTAACGATTGAGGTGTGATGGAAATCCGCCCAACGATGCAACCAAACGCGCCTGTAGGCTGGCAAGCGCGAGTTATTGCGCTTGCCAGCCTATGCCAGCATGTCGCCCCTTCGCGGCGTCAAGGGTCCGCTGCGCCAGGCTTTGCCTGCCCTTGACCCAGTTAGCGCTTCTGTACGCAGGAGGCAAGCACTTAACCAACGCTGCTTTGTGGGCCAGCTGGAAACGGGCCTTGACAAATTCTTGCTCATAGAAGGGTCTGTTTACATTCGATGAAATGTGTTTACATCTTGTCTTTTGCGCG
>NZ_CYGX02000088.1 GCF_900019265.1 Paraburkholderia ribeironis | reverse complement strand
CTTACTGCAACAGAACCCGAATTCGAGCGACCTCAAGAATGCGTTTTTTTGTTGGATTTTGCAACGACGTTTTCGCTGTTTTCTGGCATCGGTTTAGGCTTGCGGGAGCTCTCGCCTTCGATGACGAGACGGCAGGCGCCCTGGCGTAGCCGGTCGAGTGTCGCGGCGCCGAGAACCCGATTCTCGGGGAAGGCGTCACCCCATTTCGCTGAGATCGAGATTCGACCGGTGGTGAGATCGTCAATGTACGCGCGATCGAGCGTCGGCAACCGGTCGAAGTCGAAGGTCTCCAGCGTCTTGCCCAGCCCGAAGCCGGCGCGCGAACTGGCTCTGAGCGACTGCTCGGATGTGCGGGCGTTGCGTGGCTTTTTCTCTAACGTGGCAGCGCCTTCGCGATCCACGCAAGCACTTCGCGTTACGCTCGAATGGCAGGAGCGAATCCCGTTAGAATCAGACCGTCTTCAGCGCAACGTGAATTTGCCCATGGTCACATCCGTTCGCGGGACGAGTCCTGCCCCATCAGCGTTCCAGGCATCCACTGGAGAAAGCGGCGAACCTACCAGCCGGCGCAAGTTGAATCCATCTCCGCAGGCAATTGCGCCTGGTGTCTTGACTGGTTTGTTGGAACTGCCACCTGAAATCACCCGGGATATTGCAGGGCGGATCGGTCCTCGCAGCCGCATTGCGCTGGCAAATGCCAGCGCACAGTTGCGTCCGCAACTTACGCATGAGCTGCAAGCTGCCACGATTATTGGCCGGGATGTGCCGCTGGTAGGAGCGAGTCAGGAAGCGAATCAGGCGTTCGGTGCCGTGTTGCTGGGGATTGGGGAGCTTCCGGTGTATCTACGAGGTGAGGCGCTTGCCGCGCTCGGCGGCAAGATCAATGCTCTTCCTCCAACGAGCCGGACAGGGCGGTTCGACAACGTGCTTGGCGCCATCGGACAACTGCCTGCCGAACACCGCAGCGGCCGGCTGGCCACACTCGGTCGCCAGATCCACGTTCTGCCTGAAGCGGACCAGACAGCGCAGTTCGACAGCATGCTCGGCGCCATCGGGCAACTGCCTGCCAAACACCGCAGCGGCCCGCTCGCCACACTCGGCAACGTTATCTGGAGCCTGCCTGAGCCGGACCAGACAGCCCACTTCGACAGCATGCTGGGCGTCATCGCGCAACTGCCCGGCGAACACCGCAGCGACCCGCTGGCCAAACTTTGCGACCAGATTCATGCCCTGCCTGAAGCGGACCGGACAGCGCGGTTTGACGGCATGCTCGGCGTCATCGCGCAACTGTCTGCCGAACACCGCAGCGACCCGCTGGCCAAACTTTGCGACCAGATTCATGCCCTGCCTGAAGCGGACCGGACAGCGCGGTTTGACAGCGGGTTCGGCGCGATCGAGCAACTGCCTGTCGAACACCGCAGCGGCCCGTTCGACACACTCGGCAACGTTATCTGGACCTTGCCTGAAGCGGACCGGACAGCGCGGTTTGACAGTGTGTTCGGCGCCATCGGGCAACTGCCCGCCGAACACCGCAGCGACCCGCTCGACACACTCGGCCACCATATCTGGCACCTGCCTGAAGCAGACCGGACAGCGCGGTTTGACAGTGTGTTCGACGCCACCGGGGAACTGCCCCCCGAACACCGCAGCGACCCGGTCGCCACACTCAGCGACCGTATCTGGACCCTGCCTGAAGCGGACCGGACAGCGCGGTTTGAGAGTGTGTTCGGCGCCATCGGGCAACTGCCTGCCGAACACCGCAGGAACGCGCTCGCCAGACTCGGCAGCCGTATCTACAGCCAGCCTGAAGCGGATCGGACAGCGCAGTTCGACAGCATGCTCGACGCCATCGGGCAACTGCCTGCCGAACACCGCAGGAACCCACTGATCCAACTCTGCCACCAGATCGAGGACCTACCTGAAGCAGACCAGAGAGCGCGAATCCACGGCATAGCCTGCGTCATCACGCAACTGCCCGCCGGACATCGCAGCATCCCGAAGGCAGTACTTGAGCAAGCTCAGGCGCGAATACGGGCGGCCGCAATAAAGAAATTCTATCGTACGCTAAAAGGATTTTTTCGGACGCTCCTGAACGGCTGTCACTGACCGGCGTAAAGGGGCCAGGCGAGGAGCGGCGTATAGGCACCAGCGGCGCTGTGTGTTGAAAGCGATTCGAACTTTCCAGATGGGTATGCTCCGTTTTTTCTGCCGTAAGCACAGCAGCGGCACGTTATCGAGATGGTCGAGTAAGATCGCGTGACGAATAATGCAAGATCGCTGTACCACGGTCATCGTTTTCTAACAGCAGTCATCGGTTGCGCGGTGCGTTGGTATCTCAGGAGTAGTGCTGCAATTTGAATGCGCTGGTCTGTTACGCTCGGGATTTTGACGAGCACGAGCCAATGGGTAAGCTGAAAGACATTGACGGATTGTTCAACGGGCGCCACTTCGATCGCGAAGTTATTGTCCTGTGTGCGCTCGGGTACCCGCGTTACAAGCTCAGCTTTCGGGACCTCGCTGAAATGATGGCCGAGCGCGTTTTCTTGCATCGAGATCACTTATCTCACTGCCGCTCAGCGTGGTTCTGTCGCGGTAACGGTGGACGGACGAGCCTGATCGATATAATTAGGATGACTTACATAACCAAAGAGTAGAACTGCTCGGCGGCTGACGGGTGGGTGCCTTTTTTCACCCGCATCTGGCCTTTCCGAATCATATGCATGGTCTCGATGCCAGACAGAATGATGGGTTCTGTTGCAGTAAGG
>NZ_CYGX02000026.1 GCF_900019265.1 Paraburkholderia ribeironis | reverse complement strand
TTTACGCGCGCCGGGCGCGCGGTGCGAAGCGGTACCGGCGGATCCCGACTGAAGAAACTCTTTTATTGGCAGAGGCCCGGCGCGGGTCCTATGACCAGGAACATCTTGTGTACGTAACCTTCGATAAAAGAGGCAGCGTAGCGGACGCAAGATCGACGCCGAGTCCGGTTTTGACCATGGACAGCCCATACTCGCCGAAAGCATGCTGTCGTACCTATAGGCTTAGTCAGTCCATAGATTTTTAAAGGCCTTAATGTCGGGTATTGAGATGAACTGTTTGTGTCGACGAATCAGGCCGCGCTTCTCGTACGATGCTAGCGCGCGATTCACCCAAGGTCTGCTCGCGCCAACCATCCTGGCGAGCTCATCTTGGGTAATGCCCTGTACAACGTCGCCGTCCAGTTGGCTGTCCTGTTGCGCAGGGACAGCCAGCTTCACTAACACTCGTCCTAACTTTGCTTCGACGGGTTCTAAGGCCAGCGGTGCTGTGCGACGAATGCTATCGCTCGCGAGCAATGCCAGGAGATTGGCAATGTTTAAAGCGAATTGGGGGATGGTCTGCATACAGCGTAGCAGGGCATCTCGGCGCAGTACGTGAAAGCTTGCGCGCTCGATGGTCTCAGCACCGAGGAGGCGGTGTTCCCCCAGGAACGTACTGATCAGTCCGATGACGTACCCAGATGACCAAACGCCGGTGGTGAATTCTTCGCCAGCCTCTGTCCGACGCACCAAACGCACGCGACCCGATCTAATGATAAAGAGCGCATCGGCAGGCTCATCTTGAAAAAAAATTGGACTGCGCGCAGGTACCTCTCTCTGAGCTAAAAATTCTTCAATTTTCCGTATGTCGTCGGCATGCAGGCCATTTAGCGCGCTTGCCCAGTTGATGTCGGAGGAGGTTTCCATCGTGCGCCCTAATGAGACTAAGGGGCGTCCGCCCCTCGTTTTTAGCATAGCACGATAAGCAGGCAGGCGTTGCGCTGGATCCTGCTTTGATTAGGGGCGGGCCATGGCGCATGGCCTCAATTCCAAGCAGGAGCGCTTCTTTGTCCAAGCCTGCGACCCCGGCCATTGTGCCCGCGGGAAGTGCGGACTCCGACAAGCAATCTTTGCGTACCTCTCGGATTTTAGCAACGGTGGACTCGGAGATTTGCGAACAAAGGAGATGAGCTCGAGCATCTGATCAAACGCTGTTCGCATATCGCGCTTCCAAAGCACGCAATTGCTGGTTCAATTCGACGGTCATCGTAGAGTCTCAACTTCAGAAAAGCGGGGGACAATCACGCGCGGCATTGTCAAGTTGCTGTAGACAAGCCGAACATTGTGATTAACATAGGTATCCTCATGATTACGCGGTGACGATCAAGGCCGTAATCAACCACTGATGCCACGCGATGCCCCGTTCCTTGAGAACTGCCCGGTGACAGGCGGCCTTCATCCGGTGTCGCGGTAAAGCAAAATGCTGCCGGATCGGACCGAAGCCTGAGAGAAACCCTTATGTGCGCCGGGGATCGCGAAAGCCCAGCATCTGGCGCTCGCGTCGGCGCGTGGGTTGATGACTGTTTTTCGCACGGTTGTTGACCCGCGCGGCGGCCTTCACGAACACGTGCTTCACGCCGGCGAGTTCCGGGATCTCCACCTTTGCCGCGGGGTAGCCGCGCAGCCGGTCGGTGACGATCCTGCGCGGCACCGGGTTCGAGCGCAATAACCGCCAGAAACGCTTTGCCGCAGCCTTGTCGCGCCGCTTGTGCATCAGCACATCCAGTTCGGTGCCATGCTCATCCACGGCCCGCCACAGCACGTACGGCTCACCGCGCAGATTTACAAACAGCTCATCCATATGCCACGTCGAGCCGGGCCTGTCGCGTGCCGCTTTCGCCCGACGCGCAAACTGCGCACCGAACCGGTCACACCAGTTATGCACGGACTTGTAGGTCACCGACACGCCGCGCTCGAGCAGCAACTCCTCGATGTCGCGAAGGCTCAGATTGAAGCGATGGTACCAGCACACCGCACAACTGATGATCGCCGCCGGAAGTCTCGGCATCCACGTTACGGACGGCTTTGGAATTTCCAGGCCAAACCCCTATCAGCGATCGCCAGCCACCCACCAGACCCGGTGACAACACCCCCCGGATCATGAGTGCGAATGGGGGCGGGAATCATGCCGGGCCTGGCTGGCCAAAACCTCGACTATCGAGGCAGGAAGATAGTAGGGGGAAATTTGTATTTATTATCAAAGTCTTATGAGCATTTGACTGATCTGGAAAATCAGCTGGGGCCAATGTCATGTAGTTTACATACAGGCCTCCCCCGTTTTGTCAAACTGCTTGCCGTGGAGACAACCACGGAACCGGGCACGGTACCGGTCAACACGCTAGGCCATCCAAACAAGGGGCAAGCATGTTCGTGAGACAAACCTATAAGCACACACCAGACAGGCTGGAACTGGAGGGCACCCCCATACAGCGCGCCGTGGTCATCGTCGGCGGCGGACTGGTCGGACTGACGATGGCGCTAGACCTGTCATGCCGGGGCATCCCGGCATTGGTGCTGGATGATGACAATACCGTCAGCGTCGGTGGACGCGCAATCTGCCACGCACACAAGACACTACAGGTCTGGGACCGTCTGGGCTGCCTGGAGCCGGTCCTGGCCAATGGCGTCTGCTGGTCCCAGGGCAAGATCTTTCACGCTGAAGAACTGATCACGGAATTCAGCGTCGGGACCACCGGCGCGGACGGCCTGCCGCCGTTCATCAACCTGCAGCAGTATTACGTGGAAGAAGCTCTGATCAATGCCATCGCCCAACACGACGACATCGACCTGCGCTGGAACAGCAAGGCCCGTCTGCTGAAGGTCGATGCTGACCATGTCCTCATCGAGGTCGAGGGCCCGCACAGCACCTATCAGGTTACGACCGACTGGCTGATTGCCGCCGATGGCGCGCGCAGCGCCATCCGCACCGAGTTGGGGCTGGAGTGCGAAGGCATCCGCTTTGAAGACCGCTTTCTGAACACGTCGGTACGCCTGCCGCCCGGCCGCACTGCCGAAAGGCTGTTCTGGTTCGACCACCCCAGCCATCCAGGCGGCACGATCCTCATGCACCAGCAGGCCGACAACCTGTGGCGCATCGACTTTGAACTTCGCGACGACGAAGTCGATGTCGCCACAAACATCGCCGACGCTGCCGTACGCATCACCGGCCTGGTGGGTGACACCGAAGACATCGAAGTCGAATGGACCAGCCAGTATGCGGTCCAGAGCAAGACCATGTCGGACTACCGCCATGGCCGCATCATCTTCATTGGCGACTCTGCCCATCAGGTATCGCCGTACGGCGCCCGCGGAGGGAATTCCGGCGTGCCGGATACCGAGAATCTGGGCTGGAAACTGAAACGGGTCCTGACCGGCAAGGCCCCAGAAAAGATCCTGGACAGCTATTCCGACGAGCGTGTCGCAGCAGCGCGGGAAAATGTGACGCGGTCCTCACAGAGCACAGAATTCATCACCCCGCACAGCTTTGGCAGCCACCTGCTGCGCCAGGCCGTGCTGCTGATGGCCAAGGAACAGCCGCTGGCCAGGCTGGCCGTCAACACCGGGCGGCTGTCGGAGCCCATGCTGTATGCGGACAGCCCACTGAACACGCCGGACGAAGACCACTGGCCAGAGGGTGCCCCGATGCCCGGCGCCATCGTGCCTGCCGTGCGCATCGACACCCCCCTCGGAAGCGAGGGTCTCTACAAGCAGTTCAACGATGATTTCGTGGTCGTGCGGGTCAGCGCTCAGCCTGCACCGATATGGCTGCAGGACATGGAAGCTCGCGGGGATATCAGGTTGCTTGATTGCGACCCCGGCTCGGATCTCGCAGCCGTGCTGGGTGCGGGAGAAGGGGCCATGGTGCTCGTGCGGCCCGACATGCACATCTGCGCCCGCTGGCAGGCTCCGCGACAAGGCAAACTGGAAAACGCCCTGCTCCGCGCACAAGGTCACATCAAGGAAGGCATGCAATGAAGCCGCGCACGCTGAATCAGTACGAAATCGACGACATGTATTCCATGCTGACCAAGGCGCACGAGGGACTGGACTCCACCCAGAGCAACCTCGCCAATGCCTGCGCACTGTTCCTGCTGGCCGCCCATGTGGAAGAAGACACGCTCAAGGAAATCCTGCAGATCGCCCGCCACACTGCGACGGCGGCAGCCACGAGGACATGAGGCTGTGATGAAGCTGTTCAATTACTGGCGCTCCTCGACCGCATATCGCGTGCGCATCGCACTCGAAATGAAGGGACTGAACTACGAACGGGTTGCCGTCAACTTGGCCCGCAACGGCGGGGAGAACCTGGCTGCGCAATACCTGGCGGTCAACCCGCACGGGCGCATTCCGTCGCTGATGCTGGATGACGGCCGGGTGCTGATCCAGTCACCCGCCATCCTTGAGTATCTCGAGGAATGCCACCAGCAGCCGCCTCTGCTGCCGGTCGCCCCGGAGGACCGGGCTACGGTGAGGGCGATCTGCGCCATCATCGGCTGCGACATTCACCCTCTGAACAATGTCAGCATCCTCCGGGTCCTGCGCGCCGCCGGTCATGACGAGGACTTCGTGCAAGCCTGGATCCGCCGCTGGATCGAGGAAAACTTCCGGGTCATTGAAGGCATGGTCGGCGACCGGGGATTCTGCTTCGGTGATGCGCCGACACTGGCGGATGTCTACCTGATCCCGCAGGTGTACAACGCGCGTCGTTTCGATACTCCCATGGAAGCCTTTCCGAAGATCTGCAAGATCGAACAGAACTGCTGTTCGCTGCCGGCCTTTGCAAAGGCAAGCCCAGAACAGCAGCCGGATGCCGTCATTCACGGCGCGAACTGATGACCCGGAGGTAAAAAATGAACCAAACAGGCACAAATGCCGTGCGGGATAACCGCAATTACATGCATGGTTTCGGTCACCAGTTTGAAAGCGAGGCCGTGGCAGGAACATTGCCGACCGGTATGAACAGTCCCAGGCAGCTGTCTCACGGCCTGTACGCCGAACAGCTGTCCGGCACCGCATTCACCAGCGTTCGTTCTGAAAATCGCAGGACCTGGCTGTATCGCAAGCGGCCATCAATCAACGAGGTAGAGCAGCAGCATCACGAGAATACTCGCTGGCTGACGGCGCCTCTCGCCAGCGGCGTGCTTGACCCACGAACCCTGCGCTGGCGCCCTATGGCTCTGCGGGGCGAACAGGATTTCGTGACGAGCATGTGCACTGTGGGCGCCAACGGCAGTGCCCCGGACCAGGTGGGCTGCGCCGTGCACATCTACCATGCCAGCCAGTCCATGGAAGGCACGGCCTTCTGCAACAGCGATGGCGAACTGCTCATCGTTCCCCAGCAAGGCGGCCTGGATATCCAGACCGAACTGGGCTGGCTGACCATCCACCCAGGTGAATTTGCCGTCATTCCGCGCGGCCTGTGCTTCCGCGTGATCCTGCTGGAAGCCACGGCGCGTGGCTACGTGCTGGAGAACTACGGGCCCATGCTCAGGCTGCCCGAACTGGGCCCGATCGGCTCCAACGGCCTGGCCAATCCGCGCGATTTCCAGTGCCCGGTCGCTGCGTTTGATGCAGAAGACAGCGACTGCCTGATCATTACGAAGTTCGGCGGACGCTTCTGGTCGCGCAAGATGCCCTGCACACCGTTCAATGTCGTCGCCTGGCATGGAAATCTGGTTCCGTTCAAATACGACATCGAGCGTTTCAATGTGTTCGGCTCGGTCAGCTACGACAGCCCGGACCCCAGCATCTCGACCATCCTGACATCGCCGAGTTCGCAGCCCGGCACGGCTTACATCGACTTCGTGGCGTTCCCGACGCGGTGGCAGGTGGCGGAAAACACATTCCGCCCGCCGTTCTTCCACCGAAACGTCATGACGGAATTCATGGGACTGGTCTATGGCATCTATGAAGGCAAGACCGACGGCTTTATGCCCGGCGGGTTCAGCCTGCATAGCTGCATGGCGCCGCATGGCCCCGACCGCAATACCTTTTTGAACGGCACCAACGAGCCGTCCGTGCCGAACAAGCTCACGGGCACGATGGCCTTCATGTTCGAGACCAAACTTCCCCTGTATCTAAATCCAGAAGTCCTGGTCTGGCCGGAGCTCGACGGGAACTACACCAATTGCTGGAAGGGGTTCGAACCCGCGCAGATCTAGATTAGCCCGCTGTGCACTTCTGCTTCCGGGCCCAGCTCCGCAGGGCCTGCGGGAGAAATTTGCGCCCGGACACGTGAACCTCTGCGGGCTGAAGTCAGATTCGCGAGCCGGCAGATCAGGGAAAGAAGAAACCCACAATGAAGCTTGCAACACTTAAGAACCATACCCGAGACGGCTGCCTGGTCGTTGTTTCCCGCGACCTGCTTCGCTGTGCCGCCGTACCCGGGATTGCGCCGACGCTGCAGGCGGCGCTCGATGACTGGGACGCCTGCGCACCCGCACTGCAGCGGGCCTACGTCGAACTCAACGCGGGCACCCTGAACGGGATTCGCCCATTTGATGCGCGCGAATGCCACTCCCCCCTGCCGCGCGCCTACCAGTGGGCGGACGGTTCCGCCTATCTGAACCACGTCGAGCTCGTGCGCCGGGCGCGCAATAGCGAAGTGCCGGCCTCCTTCCTGACCGATCCTCTGATGTACCAAGGTGGTTCCGACCGCTTCATCGGGCCGCGCGACCCCATCATCGCCGACCGTGAAGACTGGGGAATCGACATGGAGGCGGAGATCGCCGTCGTCACCGGCGACGTTCCGATGGGGATCGGGCCGGCAGAAGCAGGCGCGCAGATCCGCCTGGTCATGTTGGTCAACGACGTTTCTCTGCGCGGCCTCATCCCCAACGAACTCGCCAAAGGCTTTGGCTTCTTTCAGTCCAAGCCCGCCAGCGCGTTCTCGCCCGTCGCCGTCACGCCCGACGAACTGGGCAGCGCCTGGCAGGACAGCACCCTGCACCTGCCGTTGCGGGTCGAACTCAATGGCAAACAGTTCGGCCGCCCCAACGCAGGAATCGATATGACGTTCAATTTTGCCCAACTGATCGCCCATGCCGCCCGGACTCGCGAACTCGGCGCCGGCAGCATCGTCGGATCGGGCACGATCTCCAACAAGCAGGGCAGCCTGCACGGATCCAGCATCGACAACGGCGGGGTCGGCTACTGCTGCATCGCCGAGGTGCGCATGTACGAAACCATCGAGACCGGAAAGCCCATCACCCCCTTCATGCGTTTTGGCGACCGCGTGCGGATCTCCATGCTCGATGAACACAATGCAGACATTTTCGGCGTCATCGACCAGACCGTGGTCAGACGACAAGGCACCGAATAACCGGTAAGGCGCGACATGCTCCCTGAGTTCCTGCAGTTCCTGCAGTTCCTGTTTTCCGGCCTGACCGTCGGTGCAACCTACGCCCTGTCGGCACTTGGCTTCAATCTGATCTACAACGCCAGCAATGTGATCAATTTCGCGCAGGGTGAATTCATCATGCTGGGTGGCATGCTGGCGGTGTTCTTCACCGAGGCGGGCCTGCACTGGTCGCTGGCATTTGCACTGGCCGTCATCATCCCTACCCTCATCGGCATCCTGATCGAGAAGCTGACCATTGAACCTGTCAAGAACGCTGATACGGTCACGCTGATCATCATCACCATCGGGGTTTCACTAGTGATCCGGGGACTGGTGCAGGTCGGGCTCGACAAGAACGTGCACAGCCTGCCGCCCTTCTCGGATCATGCGCCGATCTCGATTCTGGGCGCCACCCTGGTCATACAGAGCGTCTGGGTGTTGCTCATCACTGCTGTCGTCGTGCTGCTGCTGTGGTTCTTCTTCAGCCGCACATTGGCCGGCAAAGCCATCCTGGCGACGGCGTACAACCAGGTCGCGTCACTGCTGGTTGGCATCAGCACCAGCCGGGTGCTGATGGTCAGTTTCGCTATGGCCGCCGCGCTGGGCGCGCTGGGCGGCATCATCATCACGCCCATCACGCTGACGAGCTATGACGTGGGCATCATGCTGGGCCTCAAAGGCTTCGTCGCTGCGGTCGTCGGCGGTCTGGGCAACGGCCTGGGCGCGGTGCTGGGCGGCCTGCTGGTGGGCATCCTGGAAGCCATGGGCGCGGGCTATATCTCGTCGGCCTATAAAGACGCGATTCCTTTCGTACTTATCCTGCTGATCCTGTTCGTCAGGCCGCAAGGCTTGCTGAGCGGGCGCTCAACCGAACGGGTATAGCCATGCGCAAAAAGTCACTTTCCGGCCTGGCCATACTGGCGCTCGTGCTGTGCGTCGTACCTTTCATCGCGCCGAACAGTTATTACATGGACATCGCGATCCGCATGAGCATCAACGCGGTGATCGTGCTCAGTCTGAATCTGCTGATGGGTTACGCCGGACAGATCAGCCTGGGGCATGCCGGCTTCGTGGGCATCGGTGCCTACGCTTCCGCCGTGCTACCCACGCATTTTGGCATTCATCCGCTGCTGGCCATTGTGCTGGGCGCTGTGGCGGCTGGGGTGATTGCCCAGGTAGTCGCCCGGCCCATCCTGCGGCTGAAGGGCCACTACCTGGCCATGGCCACACTCGGCCTGGGCATCATCATCAGTTACATCATCCGCAATGAAAATAGCCTGACTGGCGGCCCGGACGGTATGCCGGTGCAACCCCTGAGCCTGTTTGGCGTGGACCTGGTCCAGGATACCAAGTGGTACTGGATCGTGGCGGTCGTGCTGTTCCTCAATGTCTGGGGTGCGCTCAATCTCATCGATTCTCCCTTCGGGCGGGCCCTGCGCGGCCTGCATGGCTCCGAAATCGCATCACAGGTCGTCGGCATCAACGTGCCGCGCTACAAGACCCGCGTCTTTGTCCTGTCGGCCATCGTAGCCAGCTTCATGGGCAGTCTGCTGGCCAATTATGCCGGCTTCGTCACTCCAGACCTTGCCGACTTCAATCACGCGGTCGCGCTCATCACCATGGTCGTGGTGGGCGGCATGGCATCGGTCTTCGGTTCCGTCGTGGGGGCCGTGCTGCTGACAATGCTGCCGCAGTTGCTGGCGTCCATCGAAGGCTGGGAAACCGTGATCTTTGGCGTGATCCTGATTGTTTCCATGATCTTTCTGCCACGCGGGGTCGTACCGACGCTGGCCGCCCGCATGCGTCTGGAGACCTGAACCATGGCTCTGCTTGAAGTCGATCAGCTGTCCATCCGGTTCGGCAACGTACGCGCCGTGCAGGACGTCAGCTTCTGCGTTGACGAAGGCATGGTGTATTCGGTCATCGGCCCAAACGGCGCAGGCAAGACCACACTGTTCAACCTGATCACCGGGGTCTACCTGCCGTCCGCCGGCAAGATCCGCTTCGCCGGGAAGGAAATCCAGGGCAAAGATCCCTACCAGCTGGCGCACGCCGGCATCGCGCGCACTTTCCAGAACCTGCAGGTCTGGATGAACATGACCGCCATCGAAAACGTCATGGTCGGGGCGCACCAGCACCTGGACACGAGCTTTCTGAAAGCGGTTTTCCACGTCCCGTCATTGCGCCGCAGCGACCGCCTGTTGTGCGAACAGGCGGCGGCGCTGATGCAGTTCGTGGGGCTTGAAACCTACGTCGATTCGCACGCCAGCAGCATGCCTTACGGTGCGCTGAAGCGGTTGGAAATCGCACGCGCCCTGGCCATGAAACCGCGCCTGCTGTTCCTGGACGAGCCGGCGGCCGGCCTGAACCCTAGGGAAACCTTGCACATCGCCGAACTCATCCGCCGCATCGCCCAAACCGGGGTCACGATCGTATTGGTCGAACACGACATGAAGCTCGTGATGGATCTCTCCGACCGCCTACTGGTGCTGGATTACGGGAAGCGGCTGGCCGAAGGCGGCGGGGAAGAGATCAGGAAGAATCCGGACGTGATCGCCGCCTATCTCGGCGGCCACGCCTGAGCGGAGGACACATGCACGTACTGGACATGATTCAGGACGAACACCGGAGCCTGCTGCGCATTGCGGGCAGCATGGATGCCGTAGCCGACGCAATGGAGGCCGGCAGCGCCATCGACGGGGGCTTCTTCGTCGCGCTGTTCGATTACATCCACGAATTCATGGATGTCTGTCACCACGCCAAAGAAGACCAATACATTCTTGCAGCCATGCGCGAGCGCGCGCCGCAGCAGACCGTCCCGCTGGCCGACCGACTCGAACGCGAGCACTATGGCGCCGCAGATCACCTGCAGACGTTGCGGCGGCAGCACCAGGCGTTGCTCCAGCCGCCGGCCGCCGGCCAGTCCAGCACAGCGCAGCGGGCCACCTTCGTCGCGGCATTGCGGAAATACACAGAGATGTTGCGCAAGCACCTTATGGCCGAAGACCACGAGATGTTTCCGCTGGCGCGCGAGGTCCTGCTAGCCGAGGACTGGGAAGGCATCGCTGCCGCCTTCGGGAACAACGAAGATCCGCTATTCGGTCAGGAGGTCATGGCGAAATACCGCAGCCTGTACCATCAGATCGCAGCCTTGGCCCCGGAACCCATCGGCCTGGGAGCGGCCCAGCCCGGCAATTTCCCCCGCCCGGACGCGGCCGCAGTCCCCAGCAAGCCCCTGTTGATCGTCAAGGGCCTGGAATCCGGCTATGGACGCATCCAGGCTCTCAAGGGCCTGGATCTGGCCGTCGGCGAGGGCGAGCTGGTGGCGCTGATCGGCGCCAACGGCGCCGGCAAGACCACCTTTCTGCGCACGCTCTCGGGGATCCAGCCGCTGACTGCAGGCCAGATCACCTTTGCCGGCGAAGACATCTCCAGGCTGCGCGCCGATCTCCGCGCGAGGGCCGGCATCTGCCACAGCCCCGAAGGCCGCCAGGTATTCGCGCCGCTGACCATCGAAGACAACCTGCGCCTGGGCGCCTATGGCAGGCCATCCAGGAGCAATCCCCAGGAGCTCGGCCGCATCTACGAGATGTTCCCCATTCTCCACGAGAAGCGCTATTTGCCGGCCGGGACGCTTTCAGGCGGCCAACAGCAGATGCTGGCCATCGGCCGCGCCCTGATGGGGGCACCGCGCCTGTTGCTGCTGGACGAACCGTCCATGGGGCTGGCGCCGCTGCTGGTGGAAGAAGTCTTCAACGTGATCAGGACGCTGAAGCAGCAGGGCATGACCATCCTGCTGGTCGAGCAGAACGCATATGCCGCGCTGGGAATTGCGGATCGAGCCTACGTGCTGGAGACCGGCAACATCGTGCTTTCAGGCACCGGCGCGCAACTGCGGCAGGACGAAACCGTCAGGGCAGCGTATCTGGGAGTCTGACGCTGGCCTGGGTGCCCGCGCGTCTACAGCGCGTGCGCCGACGATAGAAGATCCGCCTCCCACCACATAACTTCATATTCAGGAGACGTCACATGAAACTCAAACTGGCGATCATTGCAGCCAGCCTGGCACTGACCAGCATGCATTCGGGAGCGGCCGAGCGCATCAAGATCGGCGCGGTGTTGTCAACCACCGGCGCGGCGTCCTTCCTGGGAGACCCGGAATACAAGACTCTGAAAATGTACGTCGATTCGATCAATGCCGAGGGCGGCCTGCTGGGCCGCCAGCTGGAACTCGTGTCCTACGACGACGGCAGCGACGCCAATCAGGCCAACACTCTGACGCGCCGCCTGCTGTTCGATGACAAGGTCGATGTGGTCATCGGCGGCACCTCGACCGGGGCCACCATGTCTATGGACCCCCTGATCGAAAGGGCGCAAGTCCCCTTCGTTTCCCTGGGCGGCGCCGTCGTCATCATCGAGCCGGTGAAAAAATGGATGTTCAAGACTTCCCATACGGACCGTATGGCCGCCGAGCGGATCTTCGACGACATGAAGAAGCACGGCATCTCGAAGATCGGTCTGCTGAGCGAAACCAGCGGCCTGGGACAGTCCGGAAAGAAGGAATCCGAGCTTGCCGCGCCCAGGTACGGGATCCAGATCGTGTCTAACGAGACTTACAACCCGAAGGATACGGACATGAGCCCGCAGCTGACCAAGATGAAGAACAATCCGGACGTGCAGGCCGTGCTGGTCTTCGGCATGGGGCAAGGCCCGGCCGTCGCCACGCGCAACCGCAAGCAACTGGGCCTCAAGGTCCCCCTATACCAGACGCACGGGGTCTGCTCTGACGAATATATCCGCCTGTCGGGCGATGCGGCCGAGGGCGTGCGCCTGCCGTGCGCCGCCATCCTGGTTGGCGCAAAACTGCCGGACAACGACCCGCAAAAGCCGGTCGTCACGGGCTACGCCAAGGCCTATGCCGCCAAATGGCATTCCGAAGTCTCTGCCTTTGGAGGAGGCGCCTACGACGCGCTGATGATCTACAAAGCGGCCGTGGAACGTGCCGGCACGACCGACAAGGCCAAGGTCCGCGACGCGATGGAGCACACGAAGGGCGTGATCGGCACCGCCGGCATCTTCAACATGACGCCTGAGAATCACCTTGGACTGGGTCTTGAATCGCTGCGCATGCTGGAAATCCGGAACGGTGACTGGACGCTGGTCCACTGATCCGGATCATCAAGACCTACCGGAGTCCCATCATGCTGCATCAGAAATCCTTTGCGCAACTGCGTGAGCTTTACCGGAATCATGACCTTTCGCCCGTCGACGTGGTGAAGAGCGCCCTGCACCACGCGGAAGAAGTCAACGCCAGGATGAACGCCTTTGTCCTGATCGACCATGACCGGGCATTGCGTCACGCCAGGCTTTCTGAAAGGCGCTGGCAGGATGGGACTCCCGCCGGCCCGCTGGATGGCATGCCCGTCAGCGTCAAGGAATTTGCAATGGTGGCTGGATGGCCGTGCCCGCGGGGATCCGCCGTGACCTCGCGCGAGCCGGACCGGACCAGCACCGTGTTCGTGCAGCGCCTGGAAGATGCAGGCGCCGTGCTGCTGGGCAAGACCCGGGCGCCTGAATTCAACTGGAAGGGCGTCACCGACAGTCCGGCGTTCGGCATCACGCGCAACCCCTGGAATCCGGGCCTGACAACGGGCGGCAGCAGCGGCGGCTGTGCCGCGGCCGTCAGTTCAGGGGTCGTGCGCGTTTCGGTCGGCAGTGATGCTGGGGGATCCGTGCGGATCCCGGCCTCGTTCACCGGCGTCATCGGCCTTAAGCCCACCCACGGGCGCATACCGCTGTCGCCCAGCCCCAGCGCATTCTTCAACATCGCTCATGCGGGGCCGCTAGCCAGCGACATGCGGGACATGACCGATGTCTACCGAGCTATCAGCGGCCCCGCGCCGGCAGATTGGACCTCATTTTGCAGCATGCCGGAAGGTGCGGACATCGATGCGCATGCATTGCGCCTGAGCATTTTGCGCCCGGCGCGCTGGCAGCCGCAAAGCGAAGCCGCCGTCACGAACGCGGTGCAGCAGGTGCTGGCGGCCCTGCAGGCTGACGGCTTCGATTTGATGGAAATTGATTTCGACATCGAATCCGCATCGAGGGTCGGGCGGGATCTTTATCGCCTGGGATGCGCGGCTACGGTGCGCAACATTGATCCGGCGCTGCATGCGCAGCTCGACCCCGGCCTGCTGGATTTCGTGCGCGGTGCGAGCGACTGGGACATCGCGCAGTTCCAGCAGTTGTGCCAGTTGCGCGACCAACACGCCAACCGGCTGGCAGAAATCTTCCGCAACGTCGATGTGCTAATTCTTCCGACCCTGCCGCTTTGCGCCTTCGAGACCGGGCGTAATGTCCCGCGGGGATATCACAGCGATGACTGGATGGCCTGGAATCCATTTACGCCGGCGTTCAACAGCACGCAGGTGCCCGCCCTGTCGTATCCGGTCTGGCCGCAGAACGGCGCATTACCCGTCGGGGTGCAGCTGGTCGCTGGGCGCAGCCGGGAAGCGCACTTGCTGGCGCTGGGACACTGGCTGCAAGCGAAGTTTCCGATCCGGATCGCCCCAGCCGCCTGAGCTGTATTTCTTTGCGCTGGGGGCATATTGAAACAGCTCGATGCGCCCCCCGCTTTCGATGATGTACTGACTTTCAGCGTTGCCGCCGCTGGAAGACAAGGGGCGACAACCAAGGGGCGACAACGCTGACAGCTCCTTGCGCTTCAGGTGTGATTCGATGGTCCGGTGCGTTCCGTGATCGAGCACCGTTCAGGGCGGCGCTCTATTTGATGTTAGATGAAGCTGCCATCAGATGTGCACTGCAATACTGGATAACCTGGGTATGGCACCGCAGGGCTCAGGGAATATGAGCGTAGACCTCGACCTCGAGCAACAAGGCTTCTTTGGCCAAGCCAGCAACGCCAACCATGGTGCTCGCGGGGAGGGCTGTTTCTACCAGAAAGTCCTTGCGTACCTCGCGGATCTGCGCGACTACAGCTTCGGAGATGTTCCGTACGTAGAAATTCATTTTGAGCACGTGGCTGAAGTCTGATCCCGCGGCAGCGAGTGCATGCTTCAGATTGGTCAATACTTGCCGGGTCTGTTTGGCAAGGTCCCCTGGGCCGACGATATTTCCCTCTGAATCGTAGGCCACTTGGCCAGAGATGAATGCTACCGAATCCAGCGTTGTCAGGTGCGAAAAACCGTTGGGCTTCGCCAACGGCGCGGGATTCATGTACTGAATCGACTTGGTCATTATTTGATTCCTCGGGTATCAGCCAGGTTCAGGCTTGTAGTCAATTTCGTGAGGGACCCTCTGAACGCTCAAAGGACCCCCAGTCCTTTGGCATGGGTGCCGAGGCTATTGTTCAACAGGGAAGCGGACTGGTCTGTTCAGTTGTTTACACATCGCACGGACCGGGCGGGAACGGCTTGCGCGTGAACGCGAGCTGGATATCGTAGGTATGTTTCACACCCTCCCTGTGCGCCTTATGCAGTCATAGATCGTAGAGACTTCTGCTTCTCGGAAGCCAGCATGTCGTCTGATAGCGCAAGGCCCTTCCGACAGAAAGAACCTCGCACTACCGCTTTCCCTACCACTCAAAAAAGGCGACCACTAACTGCCTTATTCAAGCGCGGCGGCCGGCCCAAAGAACTCATAACGGCTTTGCGATTCCGGCACGCCGATCGCCTTGAGATGCTTCTTGACGGCCTTCATGAACGCGATGGGGCCGAGGAAGTAAACGTCGAGATCGCGCGTTTCCGGCAGCCATTTCTTGAGGTGTGCCTCGTCGAGATAGCCGATGCCATGTGCGTCGGCATCTCCCGCGCGTCGCTGCTCATAGCAATAGAAGCGTTTCAGGCGCGGATGACGCGCAGCCAGGGCTTCAATCGCGTCGCGGAACGCATGAACGCCGCCGTGACGCGCAGCGTGGATGAAGTGCACAGGACGATCGGTATCCAGCGCGGCTTCCAGCATCGCTACCGTCGGCGTGATACCCACGCCACCGCTAATGAGCACCAGCGGCTTGTCGTTGTGTTCGAGCTTGAAGTCGCCAGCCGGCGCGTACAGTTCGACCGTGCCGTTTTCGTTAACCTGAGTGTGCAGATGATTCGACACTTTGCCATTCGGTTCACGCTTCACGCTGATGCGGTACTCACGGCCATTGGCCATTGCCGACAGCGAATAATTGCGGCGCACTTCTTCGCCATCAATCACCAGCCGCACGCCGATGTACTGCCCCGGATGGAATGCGAGCAGCTCGCCGTTGTCGTCCGGGCGCAGATAGAACGACGTGATCTCGTCGCTTTCACGCACTTTGCGCGCGACCCGGAAAAGGCGCGTGCCGCGCCATCCGCCCGGCGCCGCTTCGCGCTGTGCGTAGATCTGCTCTTCGAGACCGATCAGCAGATCGGCGAGTTGTTGATAGGCCGCGGCCCATGCTTCGATCACCGCATCGGTGGCGATTTCCGCGCCGAGCACTTCGCGAATGGAGCGCAGCAGGCACTTTCCAACGATCGGATAGTGCTCCGGCAGGATATTCAGCGCCACGTGCTTGTTGATGATCTGCCCGACCAGGCCGCCCAGTTGTTCGAGCTGATCGATATGACGCGCGTACATGAGCACGCCATTGGCCAACGCGCGTGGCTGCGCGCCATTTGCCTGGTGCGCCTGGTTGAACATCGGACGCACTTCCGGATGTTCGCTCAGCATCATGTTATAGAAGTGCGTGGTCAGCGCTTCGCCGCCGCTTTCGAGAAGGGGAACAGTTGCTTTGACGATGGCGCGGTGTTCAGCTGATAGCATAAAAGGTCCTGGTTTGTCAGTGGATACAGGGTGATATCAAGCCGGGTTACGGCAAGCAGGACTGAGTATCCACGATTCGTGCCAGGTATAAAATGCAGCTAAATCAATGATCTGGTATTTTCAATGGTCAATCCGACCCTAGTCGAAAAGACTCTAACCGGAGTCAATTTGACTGCGGAGGCGCTGCTCGACGTCCTGACGCCGCTGATCCTCGATCTGTCGCGCGACCTGTCCGACCGCGAACGCTATCGCCGCTTGCTGAGCAGTCTGCGCACGCTGTTTCCGGGCGACGCCGCGGCCTTGTTGCGCCTCGAAGGCGACACGCTCGTGCCGCTGGCGATCGATGGCCTGAGCAGCGACACGCTCGGGCGGCGCTTTCGGGTCGCCGATCATCCGCGCTTCGAACAACTCCTGTCACGGCCCGAGCCGACCCGCTTCGCCGCCGACTCCGATCTGCCCGACCCTTACGACGGTCTGGTGCAGGGCATGGCCGGGCATCTCGAAGTCCACGACTGTCTCGGCTGTCCGCTGTTTATCAGCGGTCGTCCCTGGGGCTTGCTCACGCTCGACGCACTGGATCCAGCACGCTTCGACACGATCGACATGGCCTCGTTGCAGGCCTTCCTCAGCCTTGCCGCTGCCACCGTGAGCGTCGTCGAGCGGATCGACGCGCTGGCTCGCAACGGCGAGGAAGCGCAACGCCGCGCCGAAGCCTATCGGCAAGCGAGCGGCCAGAGCCACCGTGAGCTGATCGGCAGCAGCGACGCTCATCATCATCTGATCAAGGAAATCGAGGTCGTTGCGGGCAGCGACCTGACCGTGCTGATCACCGGCGAGACCGGTGTCGGCAAGGAGTTGGTGGCGAATGCGATTCATGCGCTGTCGCCACGGGCGAACAAGCCGCTGGTGAGCCTGAACTGCGCGGCGTTGCCGGATACGCTGGTCGAGAGCGAACTGTTCGGCCATGTGCGTGGCGCGTTCTCGGGTGCGTCGGCGGATCGCAGTGGCAAATTCGAACTCGCCGACGGCGGCACGATCTTCCTCGACGAAGTGGGCGAACTGCCGCTCGCCGTGCAGGCAAAGCTTCTGCGGGTTCTGCAGAACGGCCAGCTGCAAAGAATTGGTTCGGACCACGAACATAAAGTTGACGTCCGGCTGATTGCCGCCACCAATCGCGACCTTGCCGAAGAGGTGCGAGCGGGACGCTTTCGGGCGGACCTCTATCATCGTCTCAGCGTCTACCCGCTGCGCGTGCCGCCGTTGCACGAGCGAGGGCGCGACGTGCTGCTGCTCGCCGGCTTTTTCCTCGAAGAAAATCGCTCGCGGCTCGGCCTGCTGAGTCTGCGTCTTTCGGCGGATGCGCAAGCCGCGCTGCTGCACTATTCATGGCCGGGCAATGTGCGCGAACTCGAGCATCTGATTGGGCGTAGCGCGCTAAAGGCGCTGGCCGCCAATCGCGAGCGCCGCCGGATTCTCACCTTGACCGCTGCGGATATCACGCTGTCGGACGCGCCGGCGCAAGAAAAAAATCCGCCATCCACACACGTGCAAGAGAGCGCGCCACAAGATTTCCGCAGCGCGGTGACGGAGTTCGAGCGAACCCTCGTCGTCGACTCACTCGCGCGTCATAACCAGAATTGGGCGGCTGTCGCACGCGAACTCGGCCTCGATCGGGCCAATCTGAATCGCCTCGCCAAACGGCTCGGCCTCAAATGACCGCCGCGCTCACCCTCTTGCACACGCGCTTGCACTCCCCGCTGACACGTCAGTAAAACTCCCAGGTTAAGCCACGCCGAATCCCCACTTCGCTGAAAACAAATTGTGAGCGCTGCGCGGCTCGAACACACTGGCATTCAGTCGAGCGGCGCATTTCAGGCGTCGCAGCACAGCAACCATCTTGCATGGGACCAGAGTAAGCGCTGAAGCGCTAACTCTGGTCGACCGCTGAGGGCCTGGAGTAAGCGCTAAAGCGCTAACTCCAGTCAGACCTCAGCATGGGACCAGAGTAGGCGCTAAAGCGCCAACTCTGGTCGACACCGAGGATAGCGAACATGACATTGGCTGGACCGGAGCCGCACAAGATCAGCGACATTGCGCGCCATTGGGCCGCGGCCACGCCCGACGCAATCGCGATCCGTGAAGACGGCGCGTCGTTGAGCTTCGGACGTCTGTGGCACAACGTCGAAGCCGCAACGCGTTTCCTGCGTGAGCAGGGCGTCGACAGTGGCGACCGCGTGATGATCGTCGCGGAGAACTGCACGGCGGTGATCACGCTGCTGTTCGCGTTGTCGGAGCTGGGCGCGTGGCCCGCAATCGTCAACGCGCGCTTGTCCGAGCGCGAGATCGAGGCGATCCGCGAACATTGCACGCCGCGTCTGATGATCTTCACGCACTCGGCCTCGCCCGATGCGGTGCGTCACGGCGTGCGCTATCGTGCGCGCGAAATCGCGCCGGAAGGGCTCGGTCCGTTGATGCTCGGTGCGCATGATGCCGACGCCATCCGTGAGCCGCAAGCACTGGCGCGCGAGGTGGCCTTGCTGATCTACACGTCCGGCACAACCGGTCAACCGAAGGGCGTGATGGCTACGCATCGTGGCCTGCTGCATTTCGCACGCGTCTCGGCGAGCTCGCGCAACATGACGCCCGCCGATTGCGCGTACGCGGTGATGCCGATCTCGCACATCTTCGGTCTCGCCACGCTGCTGCTCGCGACGTTCCAGGCCGGCGCGAGTCTGCTGCTCGCCGCACGTTTCAGCGCCGAGGAAGTACTCGCCGCGCTCGCCGCCGATGAAATCTCGATCCTGCAGGGCGTGCCGACCATGTTCACGCGAATCGTCGCCCTGGTGCGCGAGCAAGGCGGCCTGCGCTTCACATCGAAGCTGCGTTATCTGTACACCGGTGGTGGTCCGCTGGACCCGACCTTGAAGAAGGACGTCGAGGCGCTGTTCGATCAGCCCCTGCATCACGGCTACGGGATGACGGAATACGCGGGCTCGCTGTTCATCACGCGCATGGAACGGCCGCGTAAGGATTGCTCGTCGGGCGAGATCGTCGAGGGCGCGGAACTGCGCATCGTCGATGCCGACGGCGCGGATGTCGAACGCGGTGCACCCGGCGAGTTGTGGGTACGCGGCCCCGGCGTGATGCACGGCTACTATCGCGCGCCGGAGCAAACCGAAGAGGCGCTGCGGCCAGGCGGCTGGCTGAATACCGGCGATATCGGCCGGCTGGGCGACGACGGCGCGCTCTTCATCGTCGGCCGCACCAAGGACCTGATCATTCGCTCGGGCTTCAACGTCTATCCGATCGAAGTGGAGTCGGTGATCAATACACACGATTCGATCAGGTAATCCGCAGTGGTGGGCCGGGTGGCCGGCGACGGCAACGAGGAAGTGATCGCCTTCGTCGAACTGAAGGAGGGCGCCGAGTTCGATCTGGAAGAACTGCGGGACTATCTGGCCGACCGGCTCTCCGCTTACAAGCGGCCCGCGCAGATCGTTCGCATCGATGCGATTCCGACCACCGCGAGCGGCAAGCTGCTCAAACAGAACCTGCGGGCGCTCGCCGGCGAGTTGCAGGTGCATCAATGAGCGAGTGAGCGCGAGCCCGTCACGCCGCGCGGCGCACGACCCGGCACCATCAGGCGGCACCATCAGGCGGCACCATCAGGCGGCGACCACCTAGCCCCGCAAAACAGGCCGGAAGGCCACGGAGGAGACATGAAGCAGTTCGCGTTGCGCGGCCGGCTGGCCGCGAGCTTTCTCGCCAGCGCCCTGTTGTTCGCCGGCGCATCCACGCAGGCGAGCGCCACCGAGTGGCGCATCGGCGTCGAGTTGCCGCTGACCGGCTCGCTCGCGCAAGCCGGCACCGAAATGTATCGCGGCATCCAGGTCGCCACCGATGTCTACAACCGCCGCAATCCACAGAACCACGTCACGCTGGTCGCGATCGACGACGAATCGAATCCTGCCAAGGCCGTCGCCGCCGTCGAAAAACTCGCGTCGCAAAACGTGGTGGCAATCGCCGGTGCGGCCAATTCGAATTGCGCGGGCCTGGCTTCCGAGGCGGCGAACAAGGCCGGCATCGTGTACATGACCTCGGGCGGCACCAGTGACGACATGGTGCGCCGTGGCCTGAAACACTTCTTTCGCGTCAGCAACACACCGGGCTATACGAAGGGGATGGCCGGCCTGTTCGAGCAACTCGGCGTGAAATCGGTGTCGATCGTCTACTCGACCAAGGACGCCACCAGCGACCTCGCGCAACAACTCGACAGCGCGCTCAAAGCCAAGGGCATGACGACCGCGCTGCACGCATTCGACCCGTCGATGACCGACTTCAAGCCGATCATCAACAAGGTCAAGTTGCAGGACAAGTCCGACGCGATGGCGATGATTGGCTATGAGAACGACTACGTCGGCATTCTGCGCGCCGCCAAAGTGCTCAGGCCGAACCTGAAGGCGATCGCCGCGCCGTGGGCGTTCGCCAGTCCGAAGATGGCCGCGTCGTTTCCCGATCTGGTGCCGAACGTGTACGGCGCGACCGTGCTCGCATCACCTGCCGATTACCGCTCGGCCGATCAACGCGAGTTCTCCGACACGTACCGGCGCCTCTTCAAGACCGATTCGAACTATCAGTCGCAGACGTCGTTCGCTTACGCGCAATTGCTGTTCGACGCGATTGCCCGCGCGCAGAAAGCCGGCACGCTGGACAAAGGCGGTCTAGCCGAGAGCCTGCGCCAGAGTGCGGGCGACGGCACCTTCCTCGGCAAGATCAGCTTCGACGCCCGCGGCGACAACCCCGGCTACGTCGCGCACATGGGTCAGTTCTCGCACGACGGCAAGCTCGCCGTGGTGTGGCCCGCCGACTACGCGACCGCCAAACCCGTCTATCCCGGCGTGCCGTGGTAAGCCGCGCACCGTCCCACACGCAATCAATGAAAGAGGTAAAGCAGCGATGATCCGCGATCAGGAAACCATGAACGTTCTGCTCGACAACGTGGCGCGCTTCGTGCGCGAACGTCTGGTGCCGAACGAAGAGCACGTCGCCGAAACGGACGAAATTCCCGCCGATATCGTCGACGATATGAAGGCACTCGGTCTCTTCGGCCTGACGATTCCCGAGCAATACGGCGGTCTTGATCTGACGATGGAAGAAGAAGTGCTGGTGATGTTCGAACTCGGCAAGACGTCGCCCGCGTTTCGCTCGGTGATCGGCACGACGGTGGGCATCGGCTCGCAAGGCATCGTGATCGACGGCACCGAGGAACAGAAGGCGCAATGGTTGCCGAAGCTCGCGAGCGGCGAGACGATCGCGAGCTTCGCGTTGACGGAACCGGAGTCGGGTTCGGATGCGGCGTCGCTGAAAACGCGCGCCGTGCGCGACGGCGATCACTACGTGGTCAATGGCACGAAGCGCTTCATCACCAATGCGCCGCAAGCGGGCATCTTCACGCTGATGGCGCGCACCAATCCCGACGAGCCGCGCGCCGGCGGCATTACCGCGTTCATCGTCCAGGCGAACACGCCGGGTATCAGCTTCGGCAAGCGTGACCGCAAGATGGGGCAGAAGGGCGCGCATACCTGCGACGTGATTTTCGAAGACTGCCGCGTGCCGGCTCGCAATGTGATCGGCGGCAAGGAAGGCGTCGGCTTCAAGACCGCGATGAAAGTGCTCGACAAAGGCCGCATTCACATCGCGGCGATCTGCGTGGGCGTCGCGCAGCGCATGCTCGACGACGCATTGCGCTACGCGATGGAGCGCAAGCAGTTTGGTCAGCCAATCGCCGAGTTCCAACTGATTCAGGCGATGCTCGCCGACAGCCAGACCGAACTGTACGCGGCGCGCTGCATGGTGCTCGACGCGGCGCGCAAGCGTGATGCCGGCGAGAACGTCAGCACGGAGGCGTCGTGCGCGAAGCTGTTCGCCTCCGAAATGTGCGGACGTGTCGTCGACCGCGCCGTGCAGATTCATGGTGGCGCGGGCTATATGGCCGATTACGGAATCGAGCGTTTCTATCGCGACGTGCGCATCTTCCGCATTTACGAAGGCACCAGTCAGATCCAGCAGATCCTGATCGCACGCAACATGATGCGCGCGGCGGCCCGCTGACGCGGCCAGCCGCGCCCGACACAACAAAAGGAGACACGCATGAAACGCAACTCTCGCGCGCCGCTCGCCGCGTCGATCAAAACCCTGGCCGTGGTGTCGGCGCTTGCGCTCGCGTCGTGGGCGCAGGCCGCCGACTTGCCAGTCGGCGTGGAATTGCCGCTGACCGGCAGCATGGCGCGCGCCGGCAACGCGCAGCTCGAAGGCATCAAGGTCGCCGTCGACGTGTTCAATCAGCGCGACGCCAAACACGCGGTCAAGCTGACGGTCATCGACGACGAAGCGCAGCCGGCCAAAGCCGTGTCGGCGGTGGAAAAACTCGCGTCGCAAGGCGTGCTGGCGATCACGGGCGGCTACGGTTCCAACTCGGTGAGCCCCGCATCCGAAGCGGCCGATAAAGCCGGCCTCGTGTACATCACGTCGGGCGGCGTGGATAGTGCGATGACCTCGCGCGGCCTGAAGAACTTCTTTCGCATCGGCCCCGCTTCCGGCTATTCGAAAGCGATGGTCGGACTCCTGACCGATATGAACGTGAAGTCGGTTGCGATCGTGTCGTCGACCAAACAGGCAACCACCGATCTCTCCAAAGACGTGTCCGCCGCACTCGCCGCGAAGGGCATCAAGGTCACGGTGCACGAGTTCGATCCGGCCATGACCGACTTCAAGCCGATCGTCAACAAGATCAAGCTGCAGGACAAGCCCGATGTGATGGTGATGATGGGCTACGAGAACGACTACATCGGCATTCTGCGTGCGGCCAAAGTGCTCAAGCCGCAACTGAAGGCGGTGGTCGGCTGCTGGTCGCTCGCCACGCCGAAGATGGCGAGCGAGTTTCCCGAACTCGTGAACAATGCGGTGGGCAATGCGATGCTGCCGCATCCGGTGCAATTCGCGTCGCCGGAAGGCAAGGCGTTCGTCGCCGCGTATCAGAAGGCCTATAACAAGGACCCGGACTACCTGGCCGAGTTCTCCTACGTGCAATCGATGGTGCTGTTCCAGTCACTCGCGAATGCCGCGGACAAGGGCACGCTGAAGAAAGGCGGCGTGGCCACCGAGTTGCGCGCGCAGCCGTTCGACACGCTGATCGGCACCGTCCATTTCGACAGCAAGGGCGACAACCCCGCGTTCCTGAACAACATGGCGCAGATCCAGGACGGCAAGGTGGTCGTGATCTGGCCGAAGGACAAAGCCACCGGCAAGCTCAACTATCCGGCCCAGCCGTGGTGAGATCGTATATACCGCCGCGCGTATCCGCGCGTTTGCTTGCCTTCATGCCGACCGAGGAGTGGTCATGACCGATCTGATCCTGCAGTCGCTTTACTCCGGCGTGCTGGTCGGCGGCGCCTATGCGCTGGTCGCGCTCGGCCTCGCGCTGGTGTTCGGCGCGATGCGCGTCATCAATCTCGCGCACGGCGAACTGGTGTTGTTGTCCGCGTATATCGCGTATTCGTTTGAAACGCGTCTCGGCATCAACCCGGTGCTCGCGATTCCGGCCGCCATTCCGGTGGTGTGCGCGGCGGCCGGCGCCGCATGGTTTCTGGTCAGCAAGATTGCGCGCGACCGTGAGCTGAACTCGCTGATTCTCACCTACGGTCTTGGCATCATCCTGACCAATGCCGTGCTGCTGATATGGGGCGCCGACGTCCGTTCCACCAACTCCGCGTGGCTGCAGGACAGCGTGATGCTCGGCAACGTGCTGAGCATGCGCAGCGAACTGCTGTCGTTCGGCATCAGCGTCGTGCTGATGGGCGCGCTGTGGTGGTGGCTGTCGCACTCGTGGTATGGGCGCGCGGTGCGGGCTATATCGAGCAATCGCGACGCTGCGCGGCTGATGGGCATCAATCCGCGCAAGACCGAACTCGTGTCGTTCCTGGTGGCCGGCGTGCTGGCGTCGTGCGCGGGCGTGGCGATGTACGCGAGCAGCGCGATCCAGCCTTCGATCGGCGAAGCGATGACGGTGAAGGCCTTCATCATCACCGTGCTCGCGGGCGTCGGCTCGATTCCGGGCGTGCTGCTCGGCGCGATGCTGCTCGGCATTGCCGAGGCGCTGACCGTCACGCTGTTTAGCTCGGCGTTGCAGGAACTGGCCGGCATGCTGCTGTTTCTGCTGGTGCTGTATGTGCTGCCGAACGGCTTGTTCGGCGTTGCCAGGAGAAGAGGATGACTCGCACTCTCACGCTCGCCATGCTGGTGATCGCGCTGTATGTCGGCGTGCCGCTCGTGTTCGGCCACGATCTGTACTTGATGAGCCTCGCCGTCGCCTCGCTGACGATCGCCGGCGTCGCGCTTGCCTGGGCGCTGCTCGGCAATCTCGGCGGGATGGTGAGCTTCGGGCATAGCGCGTTCTTCGGCGTCGGCTCGTATATCTCCGCATTGCTGACGCTCAAGGCGGGCTGGCCGGTGTTCCCCGCGATGCTGGCGGGCGGGGCGGGCGCGGTGATCGCGTCGCTCGCGATGCTGCCCGCGCTGCGCCTCAAGGGTCCGTATTTCGCGCTGGCGATTCTCGCGTATGCGCAGATCTTCCGCATTCTCGCGACGCAGTTTTCCGGTCTCACCGGCGGCTCGGGCGGCTTGTCGAGCATCCCCAGCTTGCCGACGATGGCGGGCTTCGATTTCGGTTCGAAGACCGGCGGCTATCTGGTGATCCTCACGCTCGTGCTGGTCTTTGCGCTCGCGTATCACTTTCTGCGGCGCAGCTATATCGGCCTCGCGTTGCGGGCGATGCACGAATCGGAGGACGCGACGCGCGTGGTCGGCGTGAACAGCGTGATGCTCAAGCTGTCGATGCTGATGCTCTCGGCGTTGATGACAGGACTGGTCGGCGCGTTCAACGCGCACTACATCAACTTTCTCGAACCCGACTACGCGTTCAACTCGTCATGGGCGGTGGTGCCGATCATCGCGGCAATCTTCGGCGGCTACCGCACGATAGTCGGGCCGCTGGTCGGTGCTGTCGTCGTGTATCTGGTCGATCAACTGGTCCTGAAGAGCCTGTTGCCCACCGGGCATCAGATCGTGCTCGGCATGCTGCTGGTGACGATGATCATCGTCAGTCCGGCCGGGCTCACTGCAATGGCGTTCAGAAAGACACGGCGAGGTGCGTATGCCGCAAGCTGAACTGCAACTGCGTAACGTCACGATCCGCTTCGGCGGCATCACGGCGGTTAGCGACGTGTCGATGGAAGTCGGCAAGAACGATCTGGTCGGACTTGTCGGCCCGAATGGCGCGGGCAAGACCACGCTGTTCAACGCGATCTCGGGACTCGTGCGGCCGACGCAAGGGTCGATCCGCTTCGAAGGCGAGGACATGCTGAAGACCTCGCTGCATCGTCGTGCGCGTCTTGGCATCGGCCGCACGTTTCAGGTGCCGCAGCCGATGCATGAGCTGACGGTGCGCGAGAATCTGCTCGTCGCGCAACGCTTCGGCGCGGGACAGGTCGATCACGCACGCATCGACGAGATTCTGGCGTTTCTCGATCTGAGCGCTAAAGCCGAGCGCAATGCGGCCACCGAACTCGCGTTGACCGAGCTGAAAGCACTCGAAGTCGCGAAGGCGTTGGCGACCGCGCCGAAACTGCTGCTGCTCGACGAAGTACTCGGCGGACTCGAGACCGCCAGCAAGCGCCGCTTCATGAAAACGCTGATGGACGTGCATGAGCGCTATCAAGTCGGCATCCTGATCATCGAGCACGACATCGAAACCGTGATGAATCTGTGCCGGCGCGTGTGTGTGCTGAACTTCGGTCAGTTGATCGCCGATGGTCCGCCGGCCGAAGTGTTCCGCGACCCGGCCGTGGTGAAGAGCTATACCGGAGAAGTGATCGATGCTTGAAATAAATGCAGTGCGAGCCGGCTACGGCGCGATCAACGTGCTGTGGGACGTGTCACTGAACGTGGCGCGTGGAGAAGTGACCACCATCGTAGGACCCAACGGCGCGGGCAAGACCACACTGCTGCGCGCGATCATGGGTTTGCTGCCGCTACAGCGCGGGCAGATCGTCTACGACGGCGCGCCGCTCGCCGGCGTGCCGACCTGGGACCTGCCGGAGCGCGGCATCGCGATGGTGCCGGAAGGGCGGATGATTTTCCGCGACATGTCGATCGAGGAGAACCTGATGCTCGGCGCGTTCCCGAAAGCGCGGCGCGCTGCGGCGAAGAACCAGCTCGAAGAGGTGTTCGCGCTGTTTCCGCTTCTGAAGGAGCGGCGTGCGTTGCCGGCCGGCACGCTATCGGGTGGGCAGGCGCAAATGCTGGCGCTCGGACGCGGCCTGATGTCGTCGCCGCAATTGATGCTGATCGACGAGCCATCGCTCGGACTTGCGCCCGTGGTAGTGCAGGAAGTGTTCGAGATTCTCGCGCGTCTGAAGGCGGAAGGCCGCACTATCGTGCTCGTCGAGCAGAACACCAATATGGCGTTGCGGGTGGCGGATCAGGTGTATCTGATGCAAGGCGGCAAGGTCACGTTGTCCGCACGCGCGGCGGATGTCGACGTGGAGACGCTGCACGATATGTATTTCGCGCGCTGAGTATCGGGCTTTAACTGCGGGGCTTTAACTGCGGGGCGTTAACTGCGGAGCGCTAACTGCGGAGCGCTAACTGCAAAGGCTGAACTCGAGGTTGCCGATGGCCGACGCTATTCGAGCCGGCCGATGCCGTCGGCCACCAGCAAGTCGACGAGCTTGCGCGCAAATAGCGGCAGCGCCTGGCGATCGGCGACGCAGATCTGCAGCTTGCGCACCGCCCATTCGTCGGTGAGCGGCACGATGCGCAGCGCCATGGTTTGCGCGTGGCGTCGCGCGGTGCCCTCGGGCAACACGCCGATGCCGATGTTCGCTTCGATCATCCGGCACGCAGCTTCGAAGTTGCTCACCTGAATCCGCCAGCGCATCGCGCGCTGCAGGTCGGCCGATGCCCGCTTGAGGAAACCATGGATCGCGCTCGCTTCGGGCGGTCCGATGAAATCGTAGTCGAGCGTCGCGCCGAAATCGATCTTCTTGTGTTGCGCGAGCGGATGGCTCAACGCGGTCGCCAGCACCAGCCGATCGCGCCGGTAAGGCATCACTTCGAGCCCGTCGGTGCGCACGTTGCCCGCGACGATGCCGATATCGACGGTGCCTTCCTGCACCGCCTTCACGATATCCGGGCTCAGACGTTCGTGCATGTCCACATACACGTCCGGGTGATTCACGAGATACGTGCGCAGCACCGCAGGCAGGAACTCGCTCATCGCGGTGGTGTTGGCGAACACGCGCACGTGGCCTTTCACGCCTTCCGCGTATTCCTGCAGATCGCCGGTCAGTTTCTCGAGTTGCTGGAACACGCGCCGGGAATGCAGCAGCAGCGTTTCGCCCGGCGCGGTGAGCGTGACGCCCTGGCTCGTGCGGCTCAGCAGCTTCACGCCCACCTGCTCCTCGAGATTCTTGATTCGCGTGCTGGCCGCCGGTAGCGACAGGTGTGCCCGTTCCGCGCCGCGGGTCAGGCTGCTTGCTTCAGCAATGTGAATGAAGAGCTTGAGATCGACGAGATCGAAATGCATGGAGGAGTCCGATGGAGGGCAAGGCCATTATTGCGCCGTCGCCCGCTTTACGACATTAGGCGAACTACGGGTTAATGCTAGCCGAATTGGGGTTTCGGCATATCCAAATTGTCCTCGCGCGAGCGATGCGTCAAGCTGCGTCGAAATCGGTTCACGATCAGATCGGAAACCGTGCAATTACGAGACAGCGAGGAGCGACACGCATGACGACGCAGCAGATGATGGCAGGCAAGGTGGTGATCGTAACCGGCGCGGGCGGCGGAATCGGCCGCGATATCGCGCTGCTGATGGCGCGTGAGGGCGCGCAGGTGGTGGTCAACGACATCGGCGCGACGCTCGAGGGCGAGGGCCGCAATGCGGGTCCGGCGCAAAGCGTGGTCGACGAAATCGCGGCGTTCGGCGGTCGCGCGACGAGCAACACCGATAGCGTCGCCGACGCGCAAGGCGCCGAACATATCGTGCAAAACGCGCTGGATGTGTTCGGCCGCGTGGATTGCGTGGTCAACAACGCGGGCATTCTGCGCGACCGCTTCTTCCACAAGATGAGCAGCGACGAGTGGGACGCGGTGCTCAAAGTGCATCTGTACGGGACATACAACGTATCGCGCGCCGCAGCGGCGCATTTCAAGGAACAGGGCGGCGGCGCATTCGTGCATATGACGTCGACCTCGGGATTGATCGGCAATCTCGCGCAGGCCAATTACAGCGCGGCGAAGCTCGGCATTGCGGGTCTGTCCAAATCGATCGCGCTCGACCTGCAAAAGTTCGGAGTACGTTCGAACTGTATCGCACCGTTCGCGTGGAGCCGCATGATCAGTTCGATCAAGGTCGATTCGGCGGAGCAGGAAGCGCGCGTTGCGAAGATCAAACAGATGACGCCCGCGAAGATCGCGCCGCTCGCGGTCTACCTCGCGAGCGATGCCGCACGCGAAGTGAATGGCCAGATTTTCGCGGTGCGTAACAATGAAATCTTCGTGATGAGCCAGCCGCGCCCGGTACGGTCGGTCCATCGTGGCGAAGGCTGGACGCCCGCGAGCATCGCCGAGCATGCGATGCCGGCACTGCGCTCGGCGTTCCACTCGCTCGACGTGTCCGCCGACGTGTTCAGCTGGGACCCGGTGTAAGCATGCGCGCTGCGCTCGAACTCGACCCCGCGCGGCTCGAATTCGCACGCTATGTGCGTCCCGGCGACACGGTCTGCTGGGGGCAAGGCGGCGCCGAACCCTGCACGCTGACCGAGGCGCTGGTCGAGCAACGGACGTCGATCGGCGGGCGCTTCAGGGTGTTCGTCGGCGCGTCGTGGTCGCAGACCTTGCAACCGCGGCACGCGGACGTGATCGATCTGAGCGCGTATTGCGGTTCGGGCACGAATCGGCAGCTGGCCGCAGCGGGTCATCTGGACATCGTGCCCGCGCATTACTCCGCGTTCGGCCGCACGTTGGCGAGCGGCCCATTCAAGGTCGACGTGCTGTTGCTGCAAGTCGCGCCGGCCGATGCCGAAGGCCACTACAGCCTTTCAATCGCGCACGAATATCTGGTGCCGCTGATCGATTCGGCGCGCGTGGTGATCGCCGAAGTGAATCACGCGGCGCCGTGGACTTATGGCGAGCGCGCGCTACGAAAGACCGATTTCGACGCGCTGATTCACACCGATCGCATGCCGCTCGAAACGCCGCGCACGACGCCGGGCGACATTGAAACCCGTATTGCGCGGCACGTGGCGACGCTGATCGAAGACGGCGCGACGCTGCAACTCGGTCTCGGCGCATTGCCCGAGACGATCCTCGCGCATCTCGCGGACCGGCGGGATCTCGGCATTCATAGCGGCGCGATTGGCGACGCGGTCGCGAGTCTGATGGCGCGCGGCGTTATCACGAACGCGAAGAAGCGCGCCGATCGCGGCGTGAGCATCGCGGGCACGATGATGGGAACCCGCAAGATCTATGGGTTCGCGCATCGCAACAGCGCCGTGCAATTCCGTTCGACAGCCTATACGCACGATATCGGCGTGCTGGCCGCGATCGACCGCTTCGTCGCGATCAACTCGGCGATCGAAGTGGACCTCACCGGTCAGGTCAACGCCGAAGTGGCCGGCGGCCAATACCTCGGGTCGGTCGGCGGCGCCGTCGACTTTCTGCGTGGCGCGGCCCGTTCGCGCGGCGGCTTGCCGATCGTCGCATTGCCCGCCCGCTCGCGGCACGGTAGCCGGATCGTCGCGCAACTATCGGGGCCGGTCAGCACGCCGCGCAGCGATGTCGGCGTGGTGGTCACCGAATACGGCGTGGCCGATCTGCGCGGTCTTTCGCTAACGCAGCGCGTGCGGCGCATGCTCGACATCGCACCGCCCGAAGCGCGCGACGCGCTCGCCGCCGCATCGCATGGCGGCAGCGCGCGGCGTGAGGCGACTTCCTCATAACATCCCAACTTACAAGGACATTCTCATGAAACGAGCAGCGATCGTCGCACCGGTTCGGACTCCTGTCGGCACCTTCGGTGGCAGCCTGCGACCGGTATCGGTCGAAGCCCTCGCGGCCACCGCGATTCGCGCGACGCTGGCGCAGAGCGGCATCGATCCGGCACGTATCGAAGACGTGGTGTTCGCGCAGTCGTATGCGAACAGCGAAACGCCATGCGTCGGCCGCTGGGCCGCGCTCGAAGCGGGACTGCCGGTGCACGTGCCCGGCATGCAGCTGGACCGGCGTTGCGGTGGCGGACTGCAGGCCATCGTCACAGCCGCGATGATGGTGCAAAGCGGCGCCGCGGATGCGGTGATCGCGGGCGGTGTCGAAAGCATGAGCAACATCGAGTACTACAGCACCGATATGCGCTGGGGTTCGCGTGCGGGCTCGGTGAAACTGCATGACCGGCTCGAGCGCGGCCGTGAACGTTCGCAGCCTGAAGCGCGCTTTGGCTACATCTCCGGAATGATCGAGACGGCCGAGAATCTCGCGAAGCAGTACGGCATCACGCGCGAAGCAGCGGACGCGTATGCGCTGCGCAGTCATCAACGCGCAGCGGCCGCGTGGGAGTCGGGCAAGTTCTCCCGCGAAGTCGTGCCCGTGCAGGTGCCGCAACGCAAGGGCGACGCGCTGAACTTCACGCGCGACGAAGGCGTGCGTGCCGACGCGACGATGGAATCGCTCGCGAAATTGAGGCCGCTGATGAAGGACGGCACCGTGACGGCAGGCAACGCGAGCCAGCAGAACGATGCGGCGGCGGCCTGTCTGATCGTCGCCGAAGACAAGCTTGCCGAGTTGGGTCTCACGCCGATCGGCTATCTGGTCGGCTGGGCCGCCGCTGGTTGCGAGCCGGCGACGATGGGCATCGGCCCCGTGCCTGCCGTGCAGAAGCTGCTCCAGAAAACCGGTTTGTCGTTCGAGCAACTCGATCTGGTCGAACTGAACGAAGCGTTCGCCTGCCAGGTGCTGGCTGTGTTGAAGGGCTGGGGCTGGCACGACGAGTCGCGGCTGAACGTGAACGGCTCCGGCATTTCGCTCGGGCACCCGATCGGCGCAACCGGCGTGCGGATCATGACCACGCTGCTGCACGAATTGGAGCGCCGTCAAGGGCGTTATGGACTGGAGACGATGTGCATCGGCGGCGGGCAAGGTATTGCGGCGATCTTCGAGCGGGCCTGAGCGCGGCTGCCCATAGGCCGCGCATGCGGTGCCCTCCGCGTCGACATGCGCAATGCACCGGGTCATACGAGAGCCATCGAAACAGAACAGGAGCAGCAGACATGCTCGATCGATTGAACGCGCAACTGGAGCGGCTGCGGCGGCATCCGTTCTACGCAGGACGCTTGCCTTCTCACGTGATGAGTACCGAAGAGTTTGCCGCGCGCACACCGTTGATGTCGCGTGCCGATCTGGTCGCCGAGATGGGCCGCCCCGGCTACGGCGCGTTTGCGCCGCACGTGCCGCCGGTCCGCGTGCACCTCACGCCGATGGGCGCCGCGCTGGTGCCGATCCTGAACAGCGCCGCCGACCTGCGCGCGATCGAAGCCGCGTGCGGCCAACATCTCGACGCGTGCGGCATCGGCCCCGGCGATGTGTGCATGGTCACGTTCGGCTATCACCTGTTCGTCGCGGGGCTGTTCTATCAGAGCCAGATGGAAGCGCGCGGTGTCGCGTGCATTCCGCACGGTCCCGGCGAAACGGAGCGTGCCGCCGACATTGCGCGGCGCTGCGGCGTGACGGTGCTGGCGGGTAATCCATCGCATGCGCTCAAGCTGATCGAAGCGGGTTGTCCGGTGCCGCGCGTGTTTTTTGCGGGCGGCGAAGCGTTTACCGGCAATCAGGCGTTATATCAGCGCGTGCACGACGCAATGCCCGGCACGCTGCTGATCGACAGTTTTTCGTTGTCCGAATGTTTGCCGGTGGCGCGAACCTTCCCGGGCGGGACGGGCGTGCACGTGTTCGAGGAATTGCTTTACGCGGAAGTGATCGATCCGGACAGCGGGCAACCGGTCGCGCACGGCGAGCGCGGCGAACTCGTGCTCACGCATCTGACGAAGGAACTCCAGCCGCTCGTGCGCTATCGCACCGGCGACCTTACGGTGTTGCGCCACACCGAGCCAGTGTTCGGCCGCACGGTGTCGCTGCCGCGCGTGGTGTTCGGCCGCGCCGATTCGATGCTGAAGATCAAGGGCGTGAAGATTTATCCGTCCGAGTTGCGCGCCGTGCTGCTCGGCGTCGAGGGTCTGAGCGGCGCATACCGGTTGGTGGTGTCGCGTAATGCGCATGGTGGCGACCGTCTGAGCCTGCAGGTCGAAGGCACGCCTGCGCCCGCCGCGATCGACGCGATCGCCATGCGCTTCAAACAGCAGACCCTCATCAGCGCGGATGCCATCGAGGCGGTCGTGAAGCTCGAAGGCACACATCTCGTCACCGATCAAAGGAGCACAGCATGAGCAGTGAAGCGAACCGCACGCCCTGGCGTTTTATCGTCGGCCACGACAGCTATGCGGACTTTTCGATTTCGGTTTCGCCGGCCGTGGAGCGCGCGGTGGCCGAAGGGACCGCGCCGCCCACCGTGTACCTGAATATCTTCAGCGAGGACAGCGTCACCATCGGCGTCAACGAAGACCCGCAACAGGTGCTGGATCTTGCGTTCTGCCGCAGCAACGGCGTGCTGACGCGGCGCCGCGTGAACGGCGGTGGCGCGATCTACGCGGGCAAGGGTTCGGCGTTTCTCGCGCTCTATTTGCCCACCAGCGTGCCCGGCGTGCCGCCCACCGCGGCGGCTGCCTTTCCGACCATACTCGGCCATGTCGCGGACAGCCTGCGCGACGTGTTCGATCTGTCGGCGTCGTATCGTCCGCTGAACGACGTCGAAATCGACGGCCGCAAACTGGTCGCGACGTCGTTGAAGATTGAGGGTGGCGTGCTGACATTCCGCATTCTGCTGAACATCAAGGCGATCAACACGGACATCGCTGCGCGCGCCATGCCACTCGCGCCCGAGAAGACGCGCGACAAGAAGCACAAGGATCTCGGCTCGCGTTATACGTTTCTGGAAAAGGAGCTCGGCCGCGCGATCACGCATGAGGAGCTGATCGCATGGGTCGATGCGTGCATGTGGCGCGCGTTCGGCGGCGCGCCGCTGCAGGGTGGCGCGCTGATGCCTCAGGAAAGGGAGTTCGCGCAGGAGTTCGCGTGCGAATTGACGAGCGATGCCTGGTTCTACGAAAAGAGCGAAGACGTGCGTTACGGTCCGCTGATGCGCGCTGGCGACCGCATCGGCCGAGGCCGCGAAAAAGCGCCGGCGGGCCTGATCTGGTTGAGTCTGCTGGTGCGCGACGGGCTGGTGATGCGGGCGATCGTCAACGGTGACTGGCATCCGCGGCCGCTTCGCTCGGTCGATTGGCTGGAGCAAGGCTTCACCGGTTTGCCCGCGACGCACGAAGCGTGCGAGCGCCATATCAGCGCGTTTCTAGCGCGCGGCGATGTCGAGTTCGCCGGCGTGGAAGCATCGCACCTGCTGAAGGCGCTCGATCTCGCGCTGGCCAGTCTCGATCAGGCGGAGGTGATGGTATGAGCGATAACACGTTGCTGTACGACGTCGATGCCGATACCGGCATCGCGACACTGACGTTGAACCGCCCGCAGCAGAAGAACGCGCTGGACATGTCGATGCGTATCGCGCTGCGCGAGGCGGTCTACGCGATCCGCCAGGACCGGTCGATCCGCGCGGTCGTGCTGTGCGGTGCGGGCCATGACTTCTGCGCGGGCGGCGACTTGCGCAGCATGAACGTGCAAAGCGCGGAGGAGGGGCGCAACCGCCTCGACGATCTGCACGGTTGGGTCGGCATGCTGCTCGATCTGGACCGGCCGGTGATCGCCGCGGTGGATGGCGTTGCCTACGGCGCGGGCTTCAGCCTCGCGCTCGCCGCCGACTTCGTGCTCGCCACCCGCGCACGCGTTTCTGCATGCCGTTCATGAAAGTAGGCCTGGTACCGGATTGCGGTGCGTTCTACACGCTGCCGCGCGTGATCGGCATGGCCCGCGCGAAAGACCTCGTGTTCACGGCGCGCGAGATTCAGGTGGAGGAAGCGCAACGCATCGGCGCGGTGTTCGAAATCGTCGCGCAGGACAGCTTGCACGCGCGTGCGATGCAGATCGCCGGCAGTCTCGCGAGCGCGTCGCCGGTGGCGTTCGGGCTCGCCAAGCGTGCGTTGAACCAGTCGTTGGGCGCGGATCTGCGCGGCATGCTCGAACTCGAATCGGCTGCCCAGGGTATCGCGTTCTCGACTGACTTTCATCGCGAAGCCGTACAGCGCTTCAAGGACAAAACCACGCCGCTGTTCCAGTGGCCCGCTGCCTGAGCCCATCATGACGATCGACTATCACACGCTGCGCAACTGGCCGTTCGAGGACATCGAGCAAACCTACACCCAACGCGATGCGATTCTCTACAGCCTCGGTCTCGGCTACGGCAACGATCCGCTCGATCCCGACGACTTGCCGTTCGTCTACGAGAAGGCGCTGCGAGTGCCGCCGACCTTCGCCGTCGTGCTCGGCTATCCGGGCTTCTGGGCCCGTCATCCCGGCACCGGGATCGACTGGGTGAAGCTGCTGCATGGCGAGCAGCGGCTGCGGATTCATCGGCCGTTGCCAGTTGCGGCGACCATCGTCGGCCGCTCGCGGGTCGCGCGCATCGTCGACAAAGGGCCGGGAAAGGGCGCGCTGGTGCTGATCGAGCGCACCGTCACCGACAAGGCCAGTGGCGAGCTGCTCGCCACCGTCGAGCAACTGAATTTTTGCCGCGGCGACGGCGGCTTCAGCGCCAACGGGCAGCCCTCGGACGAACCGTTGCCGGGCCCGCCGCCGATGCCCGAGCGCGCGCCGGATGCGCTCTGCGATCTGCCAACGCGTCCGGAAACGGCATTGATCTATCGGCTATCCGGGGACGACAATCCTCTGCATGCGGACCCGGCCGTGGCACGCGCGGCTGGTTTCGAGCGGCCGATCCTGCACGGACTGGCCACATGGGGCGTGGCGGGCCATGCGGTGCTCAAGACGGCCTGCGCGGGCCGGCCCGAGAAACTGGCATCGCTGTACGCGCGTTTCACCGCGCCGGTTTATCCGGGCGAAACGATCCGCACGGAACTCTGGCTCGACGACGGCGTGGTCAATTTTCGCTCGCGTGCGCTGGAGCGCGATGTGGTGGTACTCAACAACGGACACGCGGAATTGCACTGAGGTTTCGACCGGCGCGCGCTGTGTCGCGCAACGCTTCTCATCGAATCGATCACTGATCACAGGATTCACGCTCATCATGGCCAGAACACCCAAACCCCTGATCCGCACGGACATCGCCTATAGCACGCCCGATCGCATCGTCGTGCGCGGCAAAGACCTGCCCAACGAAGTGCTGGGCCACATGAACCTCGGCGACTTCGCGTTTCTGCAACTGACGGGCAAGGCCGCGACGCGCGAACAGTCCGCGATGTTCAACGCGATTCTGATCACGCTGGTCGAGCATGGCATGACGCCGAGCGCGATCGCCGCGCGCATGACCTACGCGGGCGCGCCGGAATCGTTGCAGGCGGCGGTGGCGGCGGGGCTGTGCGGACTCGGCTCGGTGTTCGTCGGCAGCATGGAGGGCGCGTGCCGGATGTTGTCCGAAGCGCTGCCCGATGCACAGGGTGGCGCGGCGCACGCCGATCTCGAACAAATCGCACGCGACACCGTTGCCGCCTATCGCGCTCGCGGCGCCAGCGTGCCGGGGCTTGGTCATCCGCTGCACAAGCCGGTTGATCCGCGCACACCGCGTCTGTTCCAGCTCGCTGCCGAGAATGGCATGTCCGGTGCTTACGTGCGGCTGATGCAACTGATCGGCGCCGAGGCCGAGCGCGTGTCGGGCAAGTCGCTGCCGATCAATGCGACCGGCGCGATCGGCGCGATCTGCTGCGAGTTCGGCTTTCCGTGGCGCATCGTGCGCGGCTTCGGCGTGATGGCGCGGGCCATCGGACTCGTCGGCCACCTCATGGAGGAAGGCGAAAAGCCGATGGCGATCGAAATCTGGCAACGCATCGAAGACGAAGCGTCGGCCCACCTGCGCGGCGAAGCCTAGCCGCCACGCCCGCCGCACGGGCAAGCCGCGCGCCTTAAGCAAAATCGAAGGCCCGCTTCGAAAATAGAAACTTCGCGCAACGTCGCGCGTCGTTCATAGTAGGGCACTGACAGGTTCAACACGCATCTCCGGAGACTTCGCCCATGTCCACCGCCTCAGAGAAACTCGACGACTGGCTCAACAGGGAGGCGGTGGCTCACGACGACATCACCGCCTATCCGCTGACGGCAATGGCCGCCACGCTCGATCGCGAAGAAAGCGGCACCACGGTGCCGCCGTTATGGCACTGGCTGTATTTTCTGCCGGTGGCGCCGATGTCCGAGATCGGTGCGGACGGTCATCCGAAGCGCGGTGGTTTTCTGCCGCCGGTGCCGCTGCCGCGCCGCATGTGGGCCGGCGGCCGCTTGACCTTTCATGCGCCGCTCAAAGTGGGCGAGCACGCTACGCGCACGTCGACCATCGCCAATATCGAAGACAAGACCGGCCGTTCGGGCCGCCTCGTGTTCGTCACGGTGCAGCACACGATCGAAGCGGGCGGCGAACTGAAGCTCGAGGAAGAGCACGACATCGTCTATCGCGACGCGCCGCAGGAAGGCGCGCGACCGCAGCAGCCAGCGCCCGCGCCCGAGGGCGAAACGTGGCGCCGCACCATCGACGCCGACGCGGTGATGCTGTTCCGCTATTCGGCGCTGACCTTCAACGGCCATCGCATTCACTACGACTACCCGTACGTCACGCAGGTCGAGGGCTATCCCGGCCTGATCGTTCACGGTCCGCTGATCGCCACCTTGTTGGTCGATCTGGTGCGCCGCGAACAACCGGAGGCCACGCTGCAAAGCTTCGCGTTCCGAGCGCTGCGCCCCACGTTCGCCGGCCAGCCATTCACCGTGTGCGGCCAGCCGTCCACCGAAGGCAAGACCATCGACCTGTGGGCCAAAGACCACGAAGGTTATCTGACCATGCGCGCCACGGCCGCGCTTGCCTGAACGTCGTTAGAACTCCAAGAGATTCGATTATGCAAACCACGCAGCATGATTCCTTCCAGGACATTCGCGAAGCAGTGCGCGATCTGTGCCAGCAGTTTTCCGGTGAGTACTTCCGCAAGATCGACGAAGCACGCGGCTATCCGGAAGAGTTTGTCGAGGCGCTCACCAAGGCCGGCTGGCTGGCCGCGCTGATTCCGCAGGATTTCGGCGGCTCGGGGCTGGGGCTCACGGAAGCGTCGGTCATCATGGAAGAGATCAACCGCGCCGGCGGCAACTCGGGCGCGTGTCACGGGCAGATGTACAACATGGGCACGCTGTTGCGTCATGGCTCGCAGGAGCAGAAGCGCAAGTATCTGCCGAAGATCGCGAGCGGCGATCTGCGTCTGCAATCGATGGGCGTGACGGAGCCGACCACCGGCACGGACACCACCAAGATCAAGACCACCGCCGAGCGGCGCGGCGACCGCTACGTGATCAACGGCCAGAAGGTGTGGATCTCGCGCGTGCAACACTCGGACCTGATGATTCTGCTCGCGCGCACCACGCCGCTCGCGGATGTGAAGAAGAAATCGGAGGGCATGTCGATCTTTATCGTCGACTTGCGCGAAGCGATCGGCCACGGCCTGACCGTGCAGCCGATTCTGAACATGGTCAATCACGAAACCAACGAACTGTTCTTCGACAACCTCGAGATCCCCGCCGAGAACCTGATCGGCGAGGAAGGGCAGGGCTTCAAATACATACTCGACGGTTTGAACGCGGAGCGCACGCTGATTGCCGCGGAATGTATCGGCGACGGATACTGGTTCGTCGACAAGGTCACCGAGTACGCGAAAGAGCGCGTTGTGTTCGGCCGTCCGATCGGCCAGAACCAGGGTGTGCAGTTTCCGATCGCGCGCTCGTTCATCAACGTCGAGGCGGCGAGCCTGATGCGCTTCGAGGCGGCGCGCCGGTTCGATGCGCATCAGCCGTGCGGCGCGCAGGCGAACATGGCGAAGCTGCTCGCGGCCGACGCATCGTGGGAAGCTGCCAACGCATGTCTGCAATTTCACGGCGGCTTCGGCTTCGCGTGCGAATACGATGTCGAACGCAAGTTCCGCGAAACGCGTCTTTACCAGGTGGCGCCGATTTCGACCAATCTGATTCTGTCGTACGTGGCCGAGCACATCCTCGGGTTGCCGCGTTCGTTCTGATTTTCGGGCAGACATGCACATGAGACCACTCGACGGGATCAAGGTCGTCACGCTCGAACACGCGATCGCCGCGCCGTTCTGCACGCGTCAACTGGCGGATCTCGGCGCGCGGGTGATCAAGATCGAACGCCCTGGCGTCGGCGATTTCGCGCGTGGCTATGACGAACGCGTGCATGGACTGTCGTCGCATTTCGTCTGGACCAATCGCTCGAAGGAAAGCCTCGCGCTCGACCTGAAGCAGCCCGCTGCAACGGAAATTCTCGACGCGCTGGTCGCCGACGCCGACGTGCTGGTGCAGAACCTCGCGCCTGGTGCAGCGGAACGGCTCGGTCTCGGCTACGACGCGTTGAGCGCGAAGTATCCGAAGCTGATCGTCTGCGATATTTCGGGCTATGGGGCCGACGGTCCCTATCGCGACAAGAAGGCGTACGACCTGCTGATCCAGAGCGAATCCGGCTTTCTGTCGATCACCGGTTCGCCGGGCGCGCCCGCCAAGGCGGGCTGCTCGATCGCGGACATCGCCGCCGGCATGTACGCGTATTCGAACATTTTGAGCGCACTGCTATTGCGTGGCCGCACCGGGCGCGGCTGCCGCATCGATGTATCGATGCTGGAGAGCATGGTCGAGTGGATGGGCTATCCGCTCTACTACGCGATCGACGGTCAAGCGCCGCCCGCGTCGGCGGGCGCGGCGCACGCGACGATCTATCCGTACGGACCGTTCCCCGCCGGCGACGGCAAAACGGTGATGCTCGGTCTGCAAAACGAGCGCGAATGGAAGCTGTTTTGCGAGCGCGTGCTCGAACAACCGGAACTCGCGATCGACGAGCGCTTCGCCTCGAACTCGAAACGCACGTCCGCGCGTGAGGCACTGCGCGCGGTGATCGTCGCGGCGTTTGCGAAGCTGAGCGCCGCGCAAGTGATCGAGCGGCTCGACCAGGCGGGCATTGCGAACGCGCAGATGAACACGCTCGCCGACGTGTGGGCGCATCCGCAACTCAAGGCGCGCGAGCGTTGGCAGGAAGTCGGCACGGCGGCGGGCGCGGTGCCCGCATTGCTGCCGCCGGGCTTGCCCACCGACTTCGAGCCGCGCATGGACCCGGTGCCCGCGCTCGGTCAGCACACCGAAGCAATCCTGCGCGAACTCGGCTATGACAGCACGCGCATCGACGCGTTGCGTGCGTCCGGCACGATCTGAACCGCCTTTTTCGTGCCGGCGTGTGAACGACGCCATGCCGGCAATCTGAACAAACCCGACGCGACACTCACATGAACGATCATCCCAGTCTCACGCTCGCCACCTTCGCCGCGCAACTCGATTTCGACAGCATTCCACCCGCGGTGGTCGAGCGCACCGTCAACCTGTACGTCGACTGGCTCGGCTCGGCCTTGGCCGGCAAGGGTGCGCGGCCAGTCGAAACGATCGCGCGCTTCGCGCGCCAGGCTGGCGGCGCGGCGAACGGCGGGCCCTGCGAAGTGCTGATCGACCGCAGCCGCACCACGCCGTATTTCGCGGCGATGATCAACGGCGCGGCATCGCACTTTGCCGAACAGGACGACGTGCACAACGGCTCGGTGTTTCATCCGGCGACCGTGGTGTTTCCGGTCGCGCTCGCGCTGGCGCAAGCCCAGCGCGCGTCGGGACGCGACTTTATCGCGGCGGCGGTCGCAGGCTACGAGGTCGGCATCCGCATCGGCGAGTTTCTTGGCCGTTCGCACTACAAGGTGTTTCACACCACCGGTACGGTCGGCACGGTGGCGGCCGCGGCCACCGCTGGCCGGCTGCTCGGTCTGTCGCCGTCGCAGATGCTCGACGCGTTCGGCTCGGCGGGTACGCAGGCAAGCGGTCTGTGGGAGTTCCTGCGCGACGCCGCCGATTCCAAGCAACTGCACACCGCGATGGCAGCCGCCAACGGATTGATGGCCGCGCAACTCGCCGCCGATGGTTTCAAGGGCGCGACGCACATTCTCGAAGGCGCGCAAGGGATGGCGGCCGGCATGTCGAGCGACGCCGATCCGGCGCGCCTCGTCGACCGCCTGGGCAACCGCTGGGCGACCGTGGAGACATCGTTCAAGTATCACGCGGCGTGCCGTCATACGCATCCCGCCGCGGATGCGCTGCTCGCCGTGGTGCAGGCACACCGTCTCGCACCGACGGATATCGCGAAGGTCGTCGCGCACGTTCATCAAGGCGCGATCGACGTGCTCGGCGCGGTCGTCACACCGCGCACCGTGCATCAGGCGAAGTTCAACATGGGCACGGTGCTGGCGCTCGTCGCGCAGCACGGCTATGCGGGCGTGACGGAATTCGAGCAGGGCTTCGACGCGGCTTCGATTGCGGCGTTCCGCGACAAGGTCACGATGGCGTTCGACGCCGAAGTCGATGCCGCCTATCCCGCGCGCTGGATCGGCAAGGTGACGGTGACGACCACCGACGGCCGCGTCTTCGACGGCCGCGTCGACGAACCGAAGGGCGACCCGGGCAACACGCTTTCGCGCGACGAGATCGCGACCAAGCTGCATCGGCTGGCGGCGTTTTCGGGCGCGGCCACCGAAGGCGAGGCGGCGCTCCTGCTCGATCGCGCGTGGCAGATCGCGGGGCAAGCACAGGTTGAAGCGGTGTTCGCAGCGGTGTGCGACGAAAAATCCAACGCGACGGTCGACGCATGAGCGCCGCGCTGCCTCGTTCGTATCTGTTCGTGCCTGGCAATCGGCCCGAGCGGTTCGAGAAAGCGCACGCTGCCGGCGCGGACGCGGTGATTCTCGATCTCGAAGACGCCGTGCAGCCGGACGACAAACCGGCGGCGCGGGCGGCCGTGCTGGCCGCTGTATCCGGCGAGGCATCACGCGCCGCGTGGGTGCGCGTCAACGGCTCGGATACGGCGTGGTTCAACGACGACATCGCCGCGCTGGCCGGACAGGCAGGTGTCGCCGGAATCGTGTTGCCGAAGGCCGAGACTCGTGAGCAGATCGAGACTGTGCTGGCGCACGCGCATCCTGCGTTGGGCGTGCTGCCGATCGTCGAGACGGCGCGCGGCATGGCGAACTTGTCGGTGTTGTGCACCGCGCCGCGCGTGCAGCGGATCGTGTTCGGCACGCTCGATTTTCAGATCGATCTCGGCATCGACGGCGATGGCGAGGAATTGCATCTATTCCGCGCGCCGATGCTGGCGTCACGGCTCGCCAGCATCGGCGCGCCGGTGGATGGCGTGTCGACCACCATCACCGATACGGATGCCGTCGAAGCCGATGCGCGACGCGGTCGGCGCTTCGGTTTCGGCGGCAAGCTGTGCATTCATCCGAAGCAGATCGAAGCGGTGCATCGCGCCTATGCGTGGAGCGACGCGGACAAGGCGTGGGCGCAACGTGTGCTGGCAGCGGTGCAGGCCAGCAACGGCGCAGCGGTCGCGGTGGACGGCAAGATGGTCGATATGCCAGTGATTCTGAAGGCACGCAGCATCATGGCGAGCCGGTAAGCGGTCGGTATCGGCATCGTGCCGGAGTCGGCCGCGCTGCGGCACAGGAAGACGACGCAGATTGCGATCGTCGGATTGAACGATCCGTGGGCCGAACGCAAGCTCAAGATCTGCGTGCGCAGCCTGAAGGACTTGCCGCCGTTCGCGCGGGAGCTGGTCGACAGATTGATGGCCGGTGTGTGAACGCAACGCTGACAATGCGCGTTGGCGCGCGTCAGGCAGTATTCAGAGCGTCGATAGCCGCGAACCGCATTTCCAATAAGAAACGAACCTGACTGCGCCTGCTTCGCGCCGCAGCGTGCCAGCCGAGCGCGGGCGCTAGCCGGAAGCGACGATTCCTTCACACTTACAAATTAGACGCAGCAAGCCCGTCCACGGTCTTGGGCACGCGGCCCAGGGCAAATAGCCTTGTCGCCACAAAAACCCGCGTGTATAGTTTCCGAACTTACTCTTGTTTCGTATCGGAAATTAAAGGGGTTCACATGGACGCTTCCACCATCCTCGCCGACCTCGGTATCGCCCACGCGGCGCAGGCCGGCGATCTCGCGGTTCATTCGCCGATCACCGGCGAGCTCATCGGCCGTGTGGCCAGCAGCACCGTGGCGGACGTCGACACGGCCCTCGCCCAGGCGAGAGCCGCCTACACCGCGTGGCGCAACGTGCCGGCGCCGCGACGCGGCGAACTGGTGCGGCTGCTCGGCAACCGTCTGCGGGAAAAGAAGCAGTCGCTCGGCAGCATCATCACGCTGGAAACCGGCAAGATCCTGCAGGAAGGCATGGGCGAAGTGCAGGAAATGATCGACATCTGCGACTTCGCGGTCGGTCTGTCGCGCCAGCTGTACGGCCTGACGATCGCGTCGGAGCGTCCGGGTCACCGGATGGCGGAGACATGGCACCCGATGGGCACCTGCGTCGTGATCTCGGCGTTCAATTTTCCGGCTGCGGTGTGGTCGTGGAATGCGGCGCTCGCGCTGGTCTGCGGCAACGCGGTGATCTGGAAGCCATCGGAAAAGACGCCGCTGACTGCGCTTGCCGTCAATCAGATTCTCAACGACGCACTCAAGGAATTCGGCGATGCGCCGGCCGGCCTGACCGCGCTGATCAACGGCGGACGCGACGTCGGCGCGAAGCTGGTGACCGATCCGCGTGCGTCGATCGTCAGTGCGACGGGTAGTACGGAAATGGGCCGCGCAGTCGGCGTCGAAGTGGCGAAGCGCTTTGGACGCTCGCTGCTCGAACTTGGCGGCAACAATGCGGGCATCGTCGCGCAAACCGCCGACCACGAACTCGCGATGCGCGGCATCCTGTTCTCGGCAGTGGGCACGGCGGGGCAGCGTTGCACGTCGCTGCGGCGTCTGTTCGTGCACGAGAGCGTGTACGACAAGACCATCGAGCGTCTGAAGCAGCTGTACAGCAAGGTGCCGATTGGCAACCCGCTCGAAACAGGGACCCTGATGGGGCCGATGATCGACAAGCAAGCCTATGTCCGCATGCAGGAGGCGTTGCAGCAGGCCACGGCCGAAGGCGGCAAGGTGTTCGGCGGCGAGCGCGTCGAGGTGAAGGGTTACGAGGGCGGTTACTACGTGCGCCCGGCGATCGTCGAAATGCCGTCGCAAACATCGGTAGTACTGAAGGAAACCTTCGCGCCGATTCTCTACGTGCTGCGCTATACGGATTTCGCGGATGCGGTCGAGGCGAACAACGCGGCGCATCACGGTCTGTCGTCGTGCGTGTTCACCACCGACCTGCGTGAGGCGGAACGCTTCCTGTCGGACTCGGGCAGCGACTGCGGCATCGCCAACGTCAACATTGGACCGAGCGGCGCGGAGATCGGCGGCGCGTTCGGCGGCGAGAAGGAAACCGGCGGCGGCCGCGAGTCGGGTTCGGATGCGTGGAAGGCCTATATGCGTCGCGCGACCAACACGGTCAACTACTCGTCGGCGTTGCCGCTCGCGCAGGGCATCGACTTCAATATCGGCTAGGCGCGTTAGCGCGATTTCGTGCATGGTGGCGGCGCGCACGCGCGCCGTTGCCGTTGTTGTTGCCGTTGCCGTTGCCGTTGTTGTTGCCGTTGCCGTTGTTGTTGCCGTTGCCGTTGTTGTTGCTTGTTGCTGTTGACGTTGCCGCCGTGCGCGCCAGCGCTCTTCGGCAATCCGCTTTAGCAATCCGTTTGCGCCGCCCGGCGTTTCAGAGCGGCCACGTTACCCGTGGAGTGAGACGTGAGTTCCAAAGTCGTGATCGTCGGCGGTGGGGTGATCGGCAGCTCGATTGCGTATTTTCTGCGGCTGTCCGACCCGACAGTCGGCGTCACGGTGATAGAGCGCGATCCGACCTATGCGCGTTCGTCGTCGGCATTGTCGGCGGCGTCGATCCGTCAGCAATTCTCCACGCCGCTGTCCATTCAGATGTCGCTGTTCGGCATCGAGTTTCTGCGCTCGATCGGCGAACGGCTCGAAATCGACGGCATGCAGCCGTCGATCGATCTTCACGAAGGCGGCTACCTGTTCCTCGCGACGCCCGCCGGTGAAGCCACCCTGCGCGAGAATCACGCGCTGCAAAAGCGCCTCGGCGCCGATATCAGTCTGCTCGACAAGGACGCACTGCAGGCGCGCTTTCCCTGGCTCAACACCGAGGACCTCGTCGCCGGCGCGTATGGCGAAAGCGGCGAGGGCTGGTTCGACGGTTACGGTCTGGTGCAGGCGCTACGCAAGAAGGCCCACGCGCTCGGCGCGCGCTATGTCGCCGCCGACGTCACCGCGCTCGATCGCGATGGCAACCGTATCACGCAGGTGCGGACCGCGAACGGCGAAAGCTATGCGTGCGACGTGGTCGTGAACGCCGCCGGCGCGTGGTCGCGCAAAGTCGCGCAGATGGTCGGCATCGATTTGCCGGTCTACGCGCGGCGGCGCAGTATTTTCAATGTCACGTCGCCCGCACGGCTCGAACGGTGTCCGTTGCTGATCGATCCGAAAGGCGTGTACTTTCGGCCCGAAGGCAATTCGTTTATTTGCGGCACGTCGCCTTCGGCGGATCATGACCCCGACGATCTGCCGCTCGACGAAGTCGATCATGCGCTATTCGACGATGTGATCTGGCCGACGCTCGCGCATCGCGTGCCGCAATTCGAAGCGCTGCGCGTGCAGAATTGCTGGTCCGGCTACTATGAGTACAACCTGCTCGATCAGAACGCGATCATCGGTTATCACCCTGACGTCGACAACTGCATTTTCGCCAATGGGTTCAGCGGGCACGGTTTGCAGCAAGGTCCGGCGACGGGGCGTGGCATCAGCGAACTGATTCTGCAGGGCCGCTACACGACACTCGATCTGGGTGCGTTGAGCTTTGCGCGCGTACTCGAAAACCGGCCGATCGTGGAGAAGAACGTGGTGTAACGACGCGTCGGAGTGGTGCAAAAAACGCAATACGTAGTGCGTAGATAGCTTTTGCCACCCATTCGCGCGATGGCCACAATCGACGCCGAACTTCCTTAGAAAGAGACATCGACAGATAAGCGGCCCGCCACCATGTTCAAGTTCAATTCCGCATTCGAAGCGCCGACCGGCTCGCCAATCCGCGAGCTGTTCAAGTATCTGGCGCAGCCCGGCATGATCTCGTTTGCCGGCGGCTATCCGGCCAGCGATCTGTTCGATCGTGAAGGGCTCGACGCGGCGGCGGCGCGTGCATCGCAACAGATCACACAGTGTCTGCAATACGGTCCGACCGACGGCCTTGCCATCCTCAAGGAACAACTCGCGAGCCTGATGACACGCCGCGGCGCGCAGTGCGCGCCGCACGATCTGCTCGTGACGACCGGTTCGCAACAGGGCTTCGATCTGCTGCTTCGCGTGATGGTCGCGCCGGGCGACGTGGTGCTGGTCGAACAGCCCGCGTATCCGGCGACGTTGCAGGCGCTGAAGCTGCAACAGGCTGACGTGGTGACGGTGCCTGTCGATCAGCATGGGCTCGACGTCGCGGCGCTCGCCGCGCTGCTCGAAGCCGGCACGCTGCGCGCTGCGCCGAAACTGCTATACACGGTGCCCACCTTCGCCAATCCGACTGGCGCGACCCTGTCGCTCGAGCGCCGCACCGCGCTGCTGAAACTGGCGGCGCGTTATCGCTTCGTGGTCGTCGAGGACGATCCCTACGGCGACCTGCGTTTCAGCGGCGCCGCGTTGCCTTCGTTGCTTGCATTGAGCGATCAGGTGCCGGGGTCACGCGACTGGGTCGTGCATTTCTCGAGCCTGTCGAAGATCGTCGCACCGGGCCTGCGCGTCGGCTGGATGGTCGCGCATGCGGAGATTCTGCGGCGTTGCGTGGTCGCCAAGCAGACCGTCGACCTGTGCAGCTCGCCGTGGACCCAGGCGATTGCCGCGGCCTACCTCGCGAGCGGCGCGCTGGAGCGTCATCTGCCGGGTATCGTCGATGCGTATGGCGTGAAGTGCCGGGCGCTATGCGATGCGCTCGATGCGCATATGGCGCACAGCATCGCGTTTCATCGTCCGGCCGGTGGCATGTTCGTGTGGGCGCGATTGAAGTCCGGACACAATGCGTCCGATTATCTGCGCGCGTGTATCGAACACAATGTGATGTTCGTGCCTGGCGTCGCCTTCTACAAAGACAATATCGACGCGGCGGCACTGCGCCTGTCCTTCGCCGCGCCTGGTGTGGCGGATATCGAAACCGGCGTGCGAAGAATGCAAGTGGCGCTCGAAAGTCTTTCCGGTCCAGGTTGACGCACGTTCACGACGCAGCAACGGGCGGCGCTCGGCCGATTGTTGCCGTGCTGTTCGGCTTGTCCACAGAAACTGGGCACAAGTCTGTGGACAACTTGCGCATGATTTACCCAACTCATTGAGCGAATTGGTTTTCCGGTCCATGCTCTGAATCAGTTGCAGGCGTTCTTTAGCCGCGGCGGCGCGCCGCTATTTTCATGCAGATAACTCTCCGACGCCGCGAACCAGCGAGTGAAGCGGATTGCGCTTACCGCCCCTTACAGGCTCTCAAGTTCGGGCTCATAGGCGTCGATAGGTTTGGTGACCGACGGTGCGTCGAATCGCCGTGTACGGCGCGAACAAAGTGACATACCCAGCGGCTTGAATTGCCGTAGCCGACGGATGGCGCAGCGCATGCGTCGAGGGAAACGAACGGAGGTAGCTATGCAAATCGACAGTGCGATGTCGCCGACATTGCCGACACCGGATCGCGCGACGACGAGCGGCGCATCCGCAGCGAACGACGCCGTCGCGCAGACCGCGACGTCTGCAACATCCGCGCAGGATGACGCGGTGCAAATTTCCGCCGAGGGCGCGGCAGCGGCGGCTCAGGATGGCAGTACGACGGCGCAGGACGGCGCGGGCAGCGATTCAGCGGGAGAGAGCGCGCCGGAATCGGGCGCCTCGGCAGTGCAGTCGTTTGCGTACGGCACGCTCGGTCTCGAGCGGCCGGATCAGTCGCATGAAGATCGCGATGCGTTCTACACGGCTGGACGTTGGCTGGCAGCGGGAATGACCATCGGCGGGATCATCTCGCTGCTTGCTTGAGGAGGGAGTTGCGCTTGCCGTGCAGAGCGCACGGCAAGCGCGATCGCTGATTTAGCGGTCGAGGAACGACTTCAGGCGATCGGCGCGGCTCGGATGCATCAGCTTGCGCATGGCCTTGCTTTCGATCTGTCGAATCCGCTCGCGGGTAACGTCGAACTGTTTGCCGACTTCTTCGAGCGTGTGGTCCGACTTCGTGTTGATGCCGTAGCGCATGCGCAGCACCTTTGCTTCGCGCGGCGACAGCGAGTCGAGCGCGTCGTCGATGGCGGCGCGCAGGTCGGCTTGCATCGCGGCATCGGCCGGCGACGATGCCGCCGAATCTTCGATCATGTCGCCAAGCGTGGCATCGCCGTCGTCGCCGACCGGCGTTTCCATCGACACCGGTTGCTTGGCGATCTTCAGAATGCCGCGCACCTTCTCTTCCGACAGATCCATGCGTTCGGCGAGCACCGACGGATGCGCTTCCTGACCGGTCTGCTGGAGGATTTCGCGCGAAATCCGGTTGAGCTTGTTGATCGTCTCGATCATGTGCACCGGCACGCGGATCGTGCGAGCCTGGTCGGCGAGCGAACGCGTCACGGCCTGGCGGACCCACCATGTGGCGTACGTCGAAAACTTCCAGCCACGACGGTATTCGAACTTGTCCACGGCCTTCATCAAGCCGATGTTGCCTTCCTGGATCAGGTCGAGGAACAGCATGCCGCGGTTCACGTACTTCTTCGCGATCGAGATCACGAGACGCAGATTCGCCTCGATCATCTCGCTCTTGGCCTTGCGCATCTTCGATTCGGCCGCGACCATCTGGCGATTGATCTCTTTCAGATGCTTCAGCGGCAGCGAAACCGTGGCTTCAATTTCAATCAGTTTCTGCTGTTCGGACTGGATCGCCGGCAGATGGCGCTCCAGCGCCGCACCGTATGCCGACGCACCGCGCGCTGCGCGTTCCGTCCAGCCGAGTTCGGCTTCGTGGCCGGCAAACGACTCGATGAACTTCTCACGCGGCATGCCGCACTTCGTGACGACGATTTGCAGGATGTTGCGCTCGATCGCGCGCACTTGTGCGACCTGGTGTTGCACGTCGCCGCACAGACGGTCGATCGTGCGTGCGGTGAAGCGGATTTTCGCGAGGTGCTGCTGGATTTCTTCGCGTGCGCGCAGATAGGCTTTTGAGGTGACGTCGCCGCGCGTATGCGATGCGTTCATCTGATCGGACAGTATGCCGACCTGGGCGAAGATTTCGAGGCAGTCGCTCGTGAGTTGCTTCAGGCGCGCTTCGTCCGCGGCCGACGAGTCGGCCGCGCCGACGTCGTCGTCTTCATCTTCTGCGTCGTCTTCGCTGGCGTCCGTGTCTTCGTCGGCATCCGCATCCGCGCTCGCGTGTTCTTCCGCGGCGACCGTGTCTTCATTCAGGCCGTCGACCAGTTCGTCGATGCGCAACTCGCCGTCGGCGACCTGTTGGGCGCTCGCCAGAATCGCGGAGATCGCGAGCGGACAAGCGGCGATCGCCTGCACCATTTCGTGCAGGCCGTCTTCGATGCGCTTTGCAATCGCGATTTCGCCAGCGCGCGTCAGCAGTTCGGTTGCGCCCATTTCGCGCATATACATGCGCACCGGGTCGGTCGTGCGGCCGAATTCGGAATCGACGGTCGACAACGCGACTTCGGTTTCCTCGTCGGCCTGATCGTCCGACACCACGGTGGGGGTGTTCGAGTTGAGCAGCAGCGTTTCCGCGTCGGGAGCTTGCTCGTAGACCTGCACGCCCATGTCGCTGAACGCGCTGACGATGCTGTCGATCGCCGCGGTTTGCGTGAAGTTGTCGGGCAGGTGATCGTTGATCTGCGCGTGAGTCAGGTAGCCTTGCTCTTTACCCAACTGGATCAGCGCGCGCATCAGGCGCTGACGTTCTTCGGCTTGTTGCGGCGGCAACTCGGCCGCCACCGGGATCGCTTTGCCGGCGCCTTTGCCTTTGGCCGCGCGGCCGGATGGAGCTTTGGCGGTGTAGCTGGCAGTTTCGTGTTGCGAATCTTCGCGATCAAAAGGGTTCACGTATTTTCCTCTAGAGGCTTCGCTATGAGACGCAGGACGCTACCGTCAGGCGTTTCGAGCATGGCTCAACATCACCTGAGTGACTCAACGCGGTTGTTTGGCTGTGCTCTGGGGAGCAAAAAGATGAGCCCGCTCGAAGCGGGCCGATAGAAATATGCGAAATTCGCGCGGCTCGCATTATATACGAGCTTGCGCCTTCGCGCTCACGGGGGCACATCAATTAATCACGCAAGCCGGTTGCGAGTCCGCCATGGCGGCTCGCACGCTCGGTTTGCGCGGTCCTTGGCGCGCGCCGTCCATATTGCGGAGGATCTCCCTCGTCTGCACCAGACGGGATCAGTTCCCACGCTTTCGCTATATCTATATATACGTATATGGGAGCGCATGCGCTGACATCAATCCACGCTCGCGCGGGTTGTGTTGTTTAAAAGAAATTTCACAAATGGGCTTGACGGCCTGACATCGGCTCTCCATAATCTCGCTTCTCTGCTGCTGATGCAGCGACGCAGACCGAAGCAGTGCCAGGTGGTGGTTGAGCCGGGTGCGGCGGGGTAGCGGATCGATCTTTAAAAACTAACAGCCGATAAGTGTGGGCGCTTGATGCGGAATGCGACGGCGGATTCTTTCGGGAGTCTGCGGTCAGGCAAA
>NZ_CYGX02000025.1:132795-201405 GCF_900019265.1 Paraburkholderia ribeironis | reverse complement strand
CCGTACTCGGCGGGCGACATCGAGTACATGGGCCAGTCGATCAAGGGCATCCCGGCGCACGAACTGCTCAAGCGCGGTCTGGCGATGGTGCCGGAAGGGCGTGGCATCTTCGCGCGCATGTCGATTGTCGAGAACATGCAGATGGGCGCGTATCTGCGTAACGACACGGACGGCATCAAGGCGGACGTGGATCGCATGTTCGGCTTCTTCCCGCGCCTGAAGGAACGCGCGACGCAATACGCGGGCACGCTCTCGGGCGGCGAACAGCAGATGCTGGCGATGGCGCGTGCGATCATCTCGCGTCCCAAGCTGCTGCTGCTGGACGAACCATCGATGGGTCTGTCGCCGATCATGGTCGAGAAGATCTTCGAAGTGGTGCGATCGATTTCGGCAGAAGGCATGACCGTGCTGCTGGTCGAGCAGAACGCGCGTCTGGCGCTGCAGGCGGCGAATCGCGGCTACGTGATGGACTCGGGTCTGGTGACGATGTCGGGTGACGCGAAGCAGATGCTCGACGATCCGAAGGTGCGGGCGGCTTATCTGGGTGAATGAGCTTGGCGAATGAGCTCGGTGAGTGAGCCTGGTGAATGCGCCTGGTGAATGAGCGGGGCGAATAGACCCGGCTGAACAAACCAGCCGTACCGATGAAAAAAGGCCGCATGCGCAACAACGCATGCGGCCTTTGTCATTCTTGCTTGGTGGGCTGTGCCAGGCGTGGGCCCCTTCAGTCAGCCGGCACCGGATCCGCCAGCTCGCCAAGTCGCTTGCCGAGACTGATCACCGCATCCGTGCGGTAACCGAGCGCCTCGTAAAACGCGCGGACCTCGGCCTTCGCCGACAACACCTGCAAATTCAGCTTCGGACAGCCGAGCTCGGTCAACGCCTGTTCGACATACTCGACGAGGCGCGTGCCGATGCCATGACGACGCAGCGATTCGTCCACCGCGAGCGAATACAGCCAGCCACGGTGTCCGTCATAGCCGCCCATCACCGTGCCGACGATGCGCTCGCCGAGCACCGCGACAAAGAACAGTTCCGGTTGCGTCGCCAGCTTGTTGGCGATCGACAGACGCGGATTGCGCTGCGGCCGCGTCGCGTCCCGATACTCGGGAAAGGCTTGCTGCCACAATGCGACAACCGCATCGGTATCGCTCGCGTCGAAGCGGCGGATCGATAGTGTCGCACTCGTCGTCATAAGTGTGTTCCTGTTTGTTACTGATTGCTCCTGGCTGTTGCTGCGCGATTACAGCGTATCGAGGATCGAACGCAGCATTGCCATCATCTGGTCGATCTCTTCGTTCGTCACATTCAGCGCCGGCATGAAGCGCAGCAGGTTCGGACGCGCCGCGTTCAGCAGCAGGCCGTCGGGCTGCATGTCGCGCGCCTTCTCGACGATCTGGTTGCCGATGTCCTTGCCGAGCAGCAACGCGCGCAGCAGGCCTTCACCGCGTTCGCCCTTGAAGCCGCGTTCCTCCGACAACTCCAGCAACTTCGCGCGCAGATATTCGCCACGCGCGCGCACGCCTTCGAGAAAGCCCGGCGCGGTCAGTTGCGAGATCACCGAGTAGCCGACTGCGGTCATCAGTGGATTGCCGTTGTAGGTGCCGCCCTGATCGCCGGCCTCGAACACCGCGACCTCCGCTTTCGACAGCAGCGCCGCGAGCGGCACGCCACCGCCGATGCCCTTGCCGAGCGTCATGATGTCCGGCTCGATGCCCGACAGCTGGTACGCGAACAGCGTGCCCGCACGGCCGCAGCCGCTTTGCACTTCGTCGACGATCAGCAGCAGGTTGTGCTTTCGAGTCAGCGCGCGCAGTTGCTGCATGAATTCGCGCGAAGCGGGAATCACACCGCCTTCGCCCTGAATCGGTTCGAGCATCACGGCGACCGTCTTCGCATTGATGAGCCTTTCCACCGATGCGATGTCGTTCAGATCCGCCTTCGGGAAGCCCGGCACTTGCGGTGCGTAGATCGTGTCCCAGCCCGGTTTGCCGCTGGCCGACATGGTGGCGAGCGTGCGGCCGTGGAAGCTGTGATCGAACGTGATGATTTCGAATGCGCCGTCCTTGAACTTCCTGCCCCACTTGCGCGCGAGCTTGATCGCGCCTTCGTTGGCCTCGGCGCCGCTGTTCGCGAAGAACACCTTGTCGAAGCAGCTGTGTTGCGTGAGCAGGCCAGCCAGTCGCGCCATCGGTTCGTTGTAGAAGGCCGGCGACGGATTGAGCAGCAGCTTCGCCTGCTTGTTCAGCGCTTCGATCATGCCTTCGTTGCAGTGACCGAGACTGTTGACCGCCCAGCCCTGAATGAAGTCCAGATAGCGCTTGCCGTTGTTGTCGTAAAGCCACGAGCCCTTGCCGTGCGTGAAAACGATTTCGGGCCGGTTGGTGATGTACATCAGCGACTCGATCGGGTATTCATTGAAATTCATAACGGCGGGCTCCAGGCAACGGGGTGAAGGTGAATGACGGGTTGGCCAACTGTCAAATGGCGGCCGGAAAAACAAAAAAGCCACGGCATGCCGTGGCTTTCATGATTCGAACAGCTTGCGCCGTTGTATGGCGCGAATCCGTGACGAAGCCAGCGGCGTCCCTAAGGGAGCGGCGAGCGGCGACGTCGGAGTTCGGACTGGATGCGGTTCATGCGCGAAAGAATACGACAAGCAAAGCGCTGGTGTAAACCTTGAATTCGCAACGATGCGCGTTTCAAGCGGATTTTTTGCGTGTCCGTCGTCGTGCTGACACATAGCACGCGCGGCACGCAAGGCATGCGGACGGCCGGCTTGACGTGTCGCGCAGGCCGTCCGTTCGATCAAACTGCGTTGGCCAGATCCGCTTCGCTCGTGAACGAGTCTGCGTAGAACTCGTCTTCCGGCAGGCCATGATGCTGGGTGAAATCGCGCAGGGCCGACTCGACCATTACCGGCGCACCGCACGCATACACCTGATATGCAGACAGATCGGGCAGGTCCTCGATCACCGCGCGATGCACGAAGCCGACCCGGCCCGTCCACGCGTCGCTCGCGTCCGGCTCCGACAGCACCGGCACGAACTTGAAGTTCGGAATTTCGCGAGCCCATTGCTCGGCCAGTTCGAGCAGATACAGATCTTTCTTGCGGCGCGCGCCCCAGTACAGCGTCATGGGCCGCTCCAGGTTCTTGAACACCGCATGCTCGACGATCGCCTTCAGCGGCGCGAAGCCCGTGCCCGACGCGAGCAGCACGATCGGCTTGGCCGAATCTTCGCGCAGGAAGAACGTGCCGAGCGGCGCTTCGAAGCGCAGGATGTCGCGCTCTTTCATCGTGTTGAACACGTGATCGGTGAAGGCGCCGCCGGGCATGTGGCGGATGTGCAATTCGATCGGGCCTTCGCTATGCGGCGCGTTCGCCATCGAATAGCTGCGGCGCTTGCCGTCTTTCAGAATGAATTCGAGGTACTGGCCAGCCAGATATTGCAGACGTTCGTTGGCGGGCAGTTGCAGCTTCACGACGATCACGTCGTCGGCCTTGCGCTCGATCGCGTTCACGCGGCACGGCAGCTTCTTGATCTGCACGTCGCCGACCCCGGCCACTTCGCGGATGTCCACTTCGAGATCGGAGCACGCGGTGGCGCAGCACAGCAGCGCCATGCCGCGGGTCTTTTCGTCGTTCGACAACGCCGACGACGAATGCGCGCGCTGTTCGATCTCGCCGCTCACCACAGTGCCTTTGCATGAACCGCAAGCACCGTTCTTGCAACCGTACGGCAGGCCGATGCCTTGACGCAAGGCGGCGCTCAGCACCGGTTCGTCCTGTTCTACCTGAAACTGCCGGCCGCTTTGCCGGAGCGTGACGTTAAATGCCATAGAGTGTTCGAATTCGAAAAGTCGGGAATCGTTATGGGACCCGCCGGATCAACCGTGCTAACCGTGCCAACCGTGTGATACCTGCCGCAGCTGGCGGCTACAATGCGTCCACCATGAAAGCGACACGAAACTTCCGCCGGCCGCGCGTGTTGATCGTTGGATGCGGCGATGTCGGCATGCGCTGCGTGCCCCTGTTGCGGCCACACGCGCATGTCTATGCGCTGACCAGCCACGCCGAACGCCGCGCCGAATTGCGCGCCGCGGGCGTGACGCCGCTGGTTGGCGATCTCGACGTGCGCCGCAGCCTGAAACGGCTCGCGGGCCTGGCGCCGACGGTGCTGCATCTCGCCCCGCCGCAAAAAACCGGCGACGACGACCGTCGTACCCGTGCGTTGCTCGCCACGTTGAGCGCGCGTCGCGCCGTCACGCCCGCGGTCGTACCGGTGGGGCGGTTGCGCCGCGGGCTGCGCGCCGTGCGTGCCTCGTGGGCGGACCCTGAAACAGCCCGTATTGTACCCGACGGGGTGCGCCGGGCCGCCGGTTCGCGTGCGCCCGTGCGCGTTGTCTACGCGAGCACGACGGGCGTCTACGGCGACTGCGGCGGCGCGTGGATCGACGAGACGTGCGCGACGCAGCCGGCCAATGCGCGCGCCAAACGCCGCGTATCGGCCGAGCGGCAGTTGCGGCGCGCGACCGCGCGTGGCAGTGTCGTGGCCAGCATCGCGCGGATTCCCGGCATCTACGCACGCAACCGTTTGCCGCTCGCGCGGCTCGAACGGGGCACGCCGGCGCTGATCGACGCCGACGACGTCTACACCAATCACATTCATGCCGACGACCTCGCCGCGATCCTCGTGCGCCTCGCGACGCACGGCAAGCCGGCGCGGGTGATTCATGCATCCGACGACTCGTCGCTGAAAATGGGCGAATACTTCGACGCGGTGGCCGACGCGTTCGGCATGGCGCACGCGCCGCGCATTACGCGTGCGCAAGCCGAGGAGCGGATCGATCCGAACCTGCTGTCGTTCATGCGCGAATCGAGACGGCTCGTGAACCGGCGTCTCAAGGAGGAATTGCGCGTGCGTTTGCGCTATCCGCGCGTCGAGGATTTTTTGCGGAAAGGTTGAAGGTGTGAAGGCGTGAAGGCGGGGCAGTGAAGCGGCTCGACAGGCGTTCCTGCAGGCGCCCAAAACCGCAAGCCCGAAGCAGAACAAAAAAGCAGAACAAAAAAGCAGAACAAAAAAACCGCCACTCCCGGCATCGCCGGGCAAGCATTCCAGCGCGCGGCGCCTTGACCGTTGTTAACTTGTTGTCTTCGCGCGCGCTTGCTGGCTCAGGTCAGCGTCGGCAGCATTTCCAGCAGCAGGAAACACAGCATCCCGCCAATCAAAGCGCCGATCAGGTTCGGATGATATTTATGCCGCAGCCGCATAACGACCAGCAGTGCGCCGATCAGTAGTAGTCCGAGACATGTGAAAGCAATCATCACCTGCGAGATCGCGATGGTATCGGCGATAGGCATGGCGCCCCTCCTAGAAACCCTTGTAGTCGTTTGTTCAACGAGTATAGAGCGGTCTGTAAGGGAAGAACAGGCGCCGACGCAGCGTGCCGGCGCTCGCGCCGCGTCAGCCAGCCGCAGGCCCCGCAGGCTTTTCCAGCCGCATCAAGACCTTGAGGGCGGCGCTACCGGCGCGCGACCGGCGCACTACCGGTTTACCCGCTCCGTAAAGAACCGAGGTCGGCGGCGTCGAGCCACTGCCATGCGCCGGGAAGCAGTGTGGCGGGCAACGCGAGCCCGCCGATCCGCTCGCGATGCAGTGCTTCGCATCGGTTGCCGGCGGCCGCGATCATCCGTTTGACCTGGTGATATTTGCCTTCCATGACCGTGAGCGCCAACGTGTGCGCGTCGCGAGCCTGAGCGTCGACGGCGGCGATCGGCCTGGTCTCGCCGTGCAGCAACACGCCGTCGTGCAATGCGCTCAGTTGCGCGTCGTCGAGCGGATGACGGGTGGTCGCGACGTACGTCTTCGGCACCTTGCGTTTCGGCGATGTGAACAGGTGGACGAACTCGCCGTCGTCGGAGAGCAGCAGCAGGCCGGTCGTGTCCTGATCGAGGCGGCCTACGCATTGCACGCCGCGCTCGGCGAACTGCGGCGGCAACAGGCTGAATACGCTCAGATGATGTTGCGGGTCGCGCGAGCATTCATAGCCGGCGGGCTTGTTCAGCAGCAGATACGCGTGCTCGCGATACGGCCACACGACGCCGTCCACGCTGAAGCGCAAGGCGTCGTCATGGGTCGGGAAATCGGCGTGCGCGTCGGTGCAGACGACGCCGCCGATGCTCACGCGAGCGTCGGCAATCAGCGCGCGGCATTGACGGCGCGAGCCGAAACCTTGAGTGAAGAGAATGCTTTCGAGATTCATGGCGAGCGAAGAATAACACCGCAAGAAGTGGAGCGCCCTGCGGCGGCGGATGGAACACGATGGTCTGCCCAAGCCCAGCCCCAGGAGTTCATCGATGCACGCTACGTCTTCCTCGTCATCCGCGCGCCGTTTGCCAGCCGCATTCCAGCGGCTCGCGTGGTCGAATCTGCTTGCGCAATCCGCCGAGCAGATCAGCCTCGCCGCCGCGCCGCTCGTCGCGGTGTTCGCGCTCGGCGCCGACGCACGCGGCACGGGTCTGCTGCAAACCGCCCAGACGCTGCCGTTCCTGTTGCTGTCGATACCGCTCGGCGTGTGGGCAGACCGCCGCTCGCGCCGCACGCTGATGGCGCTCGCCGAAGGCGTGCGCGCCTGCGCGATGCTGTGCGTGCTGCTGCTCGTGACGACGCATGCGTTGAGCCTGCCGTTGCTCGCCGCGCTCGGCCTGATTGCCGCGACCGGCACAGTGGCCTACAACGTTGCGGCGCCTTCGCTGGTGCCGTCGATCGTGCCGCGCGAAGCCCATGCCAGTGCGAACGGCCGGCTCGAGCTTGCGCGCAGCGTCGCGTATTCGGCTGGGCCGGCGCTCGGTGGCCTGCTGGTCGGCTGGATCGGCCCGGGCTGGGCCTATGGTGGCGCGGCCATCCTGTCGGCGCTGGCCGTCGTGTTGCTGGCGGGACTGCGCGAACCGCCGCGCAGCGCCGCACCGGCGCGCCACTTCATGCTGGAGTTGCGCGACGGTACGCGCTTCGTGCTGCACGATGCACTGCTGCGACCGATGCTCGCGACCGCAGTGTTCTTCAACCTCGGCTTTTTCATCCTGCAAGCGGTGTATGTGCCGTATGCAGTGCATCGGTTGGGGTTGAGCGCGTCGGCGGTGGGTATGACGCTCGGCGCGTATGGCGTCGGCATGGTGTGCGGTGCGCTGGCCGCGCCCGCCATCGCGCGACGGCTCGCATTCGGCCGCATGCTGGTCATCGGGCCGTCGTGCGGACTGCTCGCGTCGTTCGCAATGGGGGCGACGCTCGTCGCGCCGTCGTTCTGGCTCGCGATCACGAGCTTCTTCCTGCTCGGCGCCGGACCGATTCTGTGGGTGGTCGGTTCGACCACGCTGCGCCAGGCGATCACTCCCGAACGCATGATGGGCCGCGTCTCGGCGCTCATCAGCACCGCCACCTATGGCGCGCGTCCCGTGGGTGCGCTGCTCGGCGCGGGGATCAGTGCGCGCTGGAGCATCGACGCCTGCCTCGTCGTCGCGGCCGGGGCTTTTCTCGCGCAGGCGCTGATCATCGTGATGTCGCCGGCGGCACGGCTCGCGCGCATTCCCGAGCCAGGCGCCGCCGCTTGCTGAAAGTGACAACGGATTTTCATCGCGCCCGCTGCCGGCGTGCATGAGCTGTCTTCCACGCCTTTTCAGTCCGCAGTTCATCGGTGAAAACCCTCGAAAATGAAAATGAATTTTTTTCTGGTGAATTTCCATGTAAATATACTTTCATGCATTTCGACTTCAGCCACCGCGCCAACCCGCTTGCATGATCCATCACCCGTCCGCTGCATCGAGTCCCGCCGAGCAGGCCATCGCCGCGCGCATCGCCACGGCCATGCCGACCCTCACGCCGATCCATCGGCGCATGGGCGACTATGTACTGGCCAATCTGTTTCGCGCCGCGACCATGCGCATCGACGAACTGGCGAGCGTGGTCGGCGCATCGGTGGCGACGGCCAATCGCTTTGCCCGCGCGCTCGGTTTCGACGGCTATCCGCAGTTTCGCGAGGCGCTCGTGCGTGGCTTCGAGGCGACGCTGGCGCCAGTCGAGCGGCTGCGTGATGCGCAGGAGTCCCGCGCGGCCGGCGACGGTCTGGTCGACGCATCGCTGGAGCAGGCCACCAACAATCTGCACGCGACGCGCACGGCGATCGACCGTGCCGCCGCCGATGCCGCCGTCGAGGCGATCATCGCCGCGCGCCGCGTGTTCGTGCTCGGCTATGGGGCCAGCGCGTTTCTCGCGGGCCTGATGGAGCACGGACTGATGCCGTATCACGACAACGTGCAGTCGCTCGCGCTGATCGGCGGACCGTCGCACGCGGCGCGCCGTCTGTTCGCGTCGAACCAGGGCGACCTGGTGATTGGTATCGCGTTCCCGCGTTATGTCGAAGACACGATCGAACTCGCGCGCCGCGCGGCCAGCCGGGGCGCTCGCGTGCTGGCGCTGACCGACAGTGCGCGTTCGCCGCTGGCGCAATTCGCGGACCTCTCGCTGTATATCCGCGCCGACCGGCGGCTCGCGGCGAATGCCGATTCGGCCGTGCTCGCGGTGATCGAAGCGCTGTGCGATGCGGTCGCGTATCGCGCCAAACGCTCGGTGAAGGCGGCCGCCGAGGTCAGCGAATTCGTGCTGCCCTGGCTCATCGATCCGCAGGCCGGTTCGGCCGACGCAGCGGGCGAAGCCGCGCGCACCGCTAGCCGACCTGCACGAACTCCCCGCACTACCGGATCTACCGGAACCACCAGATCTACCAGAACCAAACGATGAACTCCAACGCAGTCATAGCGATTCACGGCGGGGCAGGGACGATCCTGCGCGCGTCGATGTCGGCCAGCGCCGAGACCGAATACCACGCGGCGTTGCACGCGGTGCTGAGCGCCGGCCAGCGCGTGCTCGCCGACGGCGGCAGCGCGCTCGACGCCGTCAGCGAGGCCGTGCGTCTGCTCGAAGACTGCCCGCTTTTCAATGCGGGACGCGGCGCGGTCTATACGGCGGCCGGCACCCATGAACTCGACGCCGCCATCATGGACGGCCGCACGCTCGATGCCGGCGCGATCTGCTGCGTGAAGCGCGTGCGCAATCCGATCCTGGCCGCGCGCAGCGTGCTCGAACACAGCGAGCACGTGCTGTTCACCGGCGAAGGCGCGGAGGCTTTTGCGGCCGCGCAAGGTCTCGAATTCGTCGAGCCGGGCTACTTCGGTACCGAGGCGCGGCACCGTCAATGGCTGCTCGCGCGCCACCAACAGCGTGCGATGCTCGATCACGACGGCGCGGCGCTCGCGGCCGCGTCGGCGTCGGCGTCGGCATCAGCATCGAATCACGATGAGCCGACCCCGCACGAGCCGATCGATCCGAACCGCAAATTCGGCACGGTCGGTGCGGTCGCGCTCGATCAGCATGGCCATCTGGCGGCGGCCACGTCGACCGGCGGCGTTACCAACAAGCAGGTTGGCCGGGTCGGCGACACGCCGTTGATCGGTGCGGGCTGTTACGCCGACGACGCGACCTGCGCGGTCTCGACCACCGGTTCCGGCGAAATGTTCATGCGCATGGTCGCGGCCTACGACGTCGCCGCGCAGATGGCGTATCGCCAGGTGTCGTTGCAGGAAGCGGCGCATGACGTCGTGATGAACCGCTTGCCGAAGATCGACGGACGCGGCGGTCTGATCGCCGTCGATGCGCGTGGCAACGTCACGCTGCCGTTCAATACCGAAGGCATGTACCGCGGTTTCGCGCGGCTCGGCGAGACGCCAGTGACGGCGATCTACCGCCAGGCCGTTGCGCCTGGTTTCGCCTGAGCCCACGTTAGCCGCGTCCGAATTCAAAGGAACCACCGTGCCGACTTCATCGCACTCCGCCAGCCCGCTTCTCGAAACCCTGCCGCCGCAACGCGTGCTCGCGGTCGACGATCTGTCGGTCGCGTTTCGCCGCGGCGACTCGACCTTCAACGCGGTGCGCAATCTGTCGCTGACGGTCGAGCGCGGCGAGACGCTGGCGATTGTCGGCGAATCGGGCTCGGGCAAATCGGTGACCTCGCTCGCCTTGATGCGGCTGATCGAGCATGGCGGTGGGCGCCTTGCCGGCGGCCGCATCGCCTTCCGGCGCCGCGACGGCAGCGTGCTCGACCTCGCGCAGGCGTCGTCCGGCACGCTGCGCTCGATTCGCGGCGCCGACATCGCGATGATCTTCCAGGAGCCGATGACCTCGCTCAATCCGGTCTTCACCGTCGGCGATCAGATCAGCGAAGCGATTGCGCTGCATCAGGGCAAGAGTCGTCAGGCAGCGCAAGCCGAAACTTTGCGATTGCTCGAACTCGTCAGGATTCCTGAGGTACGGCGTGTGGCGGCGCGGTTTCCGCATCAATTGTCGGGCGGCATGCGCCAGCGCGTGATGATCGCGATGGCGCTGTCGTGCAAGCCCGCGCTCCTGATCGCCGACGAGCCGACCACCGCGCTCGACGTGACGATCCAGGCGCAGATCCTGCAACTGATCCGCGGCTTGCAGGACGAGATGAACATGGGCGTGATCTTCATCACGCACGACATGGGCGTAGTGGCCGAAGTGGCCGATCGCGTGCTGGTGATGTATCACGGCGAGAAGGTCGAGGAGGGTGCAGCGGACGCGCTGTTCGCCGCGCCGTCGCATCCCTATACCCGCGCGTTGCTTGCCGCGGTGCCGCGGCTGGGCGCGATGCAAGGCACCGATCAACCCGCGCGGTTTCCGATTCTCACCGTCGAACAGGCGAGTTCGAGCGGCACCGGCGAAGCCGTGCGGCCAGCCGTGACGGTCGCCGAAGCGGCGCTGCCGGTAGTGCAACCGATAGTGCAGCCGGTGGTGCAGCCGCCGGTTCAGCAAGACACGCCGCCGATCCTGCGCGTGCGCGATCTGGTCACGCGCTTTCCGGTGCGCAGCGGCCTGTTCGGCCGGGTGACGGGCCGCGTGCATGCGGTCGAAAAAGTCAGCTTCGATCTGCGGTCCGGCGAAACGCTCGCGCTGGTCGGTGAATCGGGTTGCGGCAAGTCGACCACCGGCCGGTCGCTGTTGCGCCTCGTCGAAAGTCAGAGCGGCTCGATCGAATTCAACGGCAAGGAAATCAGTTCGCTGACCGGGCCCGCGTTGCAGGCGCTGCGCCGCGATATTCAGTTCATTTTCCAGGACCCGTTCGCGTCGCTCAATCCGCGTTTGACGGTCGGCTTCTCGATCATGGAGCCGTTGCTCGTGCATGGCGTCGCCGAGGGCGCGCAAGCTCAGGCGCGGGTCGCGTGGCTGCTCGACAAAGTCGGCTTGCCGGCCGAAGCCGCGCGCCGCTATCCGCACGAATTCTCCGGCGGTCAGCGGCAACGGATCGCGATTGCGCGTGCGCTCGCATTGAATCCGAAAGTCGTGGTCGCCGACGAATCCGTGTCCGCACTCGACGTCTCGGTGCAAGCGCAGATCGTCAATCTGATGCTCGATCTGCAACGCGAACTCGGCGTCGCGTATCTGTTCATTTCGCACGACATGGCCGTGGTCGAGCGCGTCAGTCATCGTGTCGCGGTGATGTACCTCGGCCAGATCGTCGAGATCGGTCCGCGTCGCGCGGTGTTCGAGGCGCCGCAGCATCCGTACACGAAAAAGTTGATGGGGGCGGTGCCAGTCGCCGATCCGGCGCGCCGCCACGCGAAACGCATGCTGTCCACGGACGACCTTCCGAGCCCGATCCGTATGCTGGACGACGAGCCGGTCGTCGCGCCGCTGGTGGCGGTGGGACCGGACCATTTCGTCGCGCAGCATCGCGTCGGTGGCGCTTATTGACGCTGGAGCAGGACCCGAAGCAAGACCTGAAGCAAGACCCGAAGCAAGACCCGAAGCAGGACCCGAAGCAACCAAACAGAAAAAGAGACCCGAAGCAACAAGCCAAGCAAAACGATTCCTTCCATAACCTCAACACGTTTCATCTCGCAGCCTGGAGCCAACCTCATGAACCTGCTGATTCCGTCTTCTCCGTTTCGTTTGCGCGCGCTGGTCAGCGGCGGCGCGGTAGTGTTCGCGATGCTCGCGGGCAACGCGGCGCACGCCGACACCACGGCCGTGATGGCGGTCGCGTCGACCTTCACGACGCTCGATCCGTACGATGCCAACGACACGCTGTCGCAAGCCGTCGCGAAGTCGTTCTATCAAGGACTGTTCGGCTTCGACAAGGACATGAAGCTGGTCAGCGTGCTGGCCGACAGCTACGAAGCAAGCCCGGACGCGCGTGTCTACACGTTCAGACTGCGCCACGGCGTGAAGTTCCAGGACGGCACTGACTTCAACGCCGCCGCCGTCAAGGCGAACTTCGACCGCGTGACCGATCCGGCGAACAAGCTCAAGCGCTACAACATGTTTAGCCGCATCGAGAAGACCGAAGTGGTCGATCCGTATACGGTGAAGATCACCCTGAAGGCGCCGTTCTCCGCATTCGTCAACGTGCTCGCGCATCCGTCGGCGGTGATGATTTCACCGGACGCGCTGAAGAAATACGGCAAGGACATCGCGTTCCATCCGGTTGGCACGGGCCCGTTCGAGCTGGTGAAATGGGACCCGGCCGGCGACCTGACGGTGAAGAAGTTCGCCGGCTACTGGAAAAAGGGCTACCCGAAGATCGATGCGATCGACTGGAAGCCGGTGGTCGACAACAACACACGCGCGGCGCTGATGCGCACCGGCGAAGCGGACTTCGCGTTCCAGGTGCCGTTCGAACAGGCCGCGCAATTGCAGTCGAGCCCGAAGGTCGATCTGATTGCTTCGCCGTCGATCATCCAGCGCTATATCAGCCTGAACGTGAACCAGAAGCCGTTCGACAACCCGAAGGTGCGTGAAGCGCTGAACTATGCGGTCAACAAGGAAGCGCTGACCAAGGTCGCGTTCGCCGGTTATGCGACCCCGGCCGATGGCGTGGTGCCGCAAGGCGTCGACTACGCGACGAAGCTCGGGCCCTGGCCGTACGACCCGGCGAAGGCGCGCGCGTTGCTGAAGGAAGCGGGCTATCCGAACGGCTTCGAAACCACGCTGTGGTCCGCGTACAACTACTCGACCGCGCAGAAGGTGATCCAGTTCGTGCAGCAGCAACTGGCGCAGGTCGGCATCAAGGCGCAGGTCGAGGCGCTCGAAGCGGGCCAGCGCGTCGCGAGGGTGGAAAGCGCGCAGGACCCGGCGAGCGCGCCGGTGCGGATGTACTACACGGGCTGGTCGTCGTCGACGGGCGAGTCCGACTGGGCCGTCACGCCGTTGCTCGCGTCCGTCTCGTTCCCGCCGAAGATGATGAATACGGCGTACTACAGGAACGACGCGGTCGACAACGATCTGAAGCAGGCGCTCGAAATCACCGACCGCACGCAGAAGGCCGCGCTTTACACCGACGCGCAAAAGCGCATCTGGGCCGACGCGCCGTGGATCTTCCTCGTCAAGGAGAAGGTGGTGTACGCGCGCAGCAAGCGTCTGTCGGGTGCATACGTGGCGCCTGACGGCTCGTTCAATTTCGAAGAGATCGCGATCAGGTGACGTGTCGAACGTGCGAGCCGGCGTGTTGTTGTTCCAGCAGCACGCCGGACTGCACGGTGTCGACACCGCTGCCCGCGATTCTTCATTGCCCGCCTCATTGCCGGATTGGGTTCCATGCTGAACTTCCTCGTCAAACGTCTCTTTGGCCTGCTGCCGACGCTCTTCATCGTCGCCCTGCTGGTGTTTCTGTTCGTGCATCTGTTGCCGGGCGATCCCGCGCGCCTCGCCGCCGGTCCCGAAGCGGACGAGACCACGGTCGCGCTGGTGCGCGCCGATCTCGGCCTCGACCGGCCGATGCCGCAGCAGTTCGTCAACTTCTTCTGGCGGATCGCGCACGGCGACTTCGGCATCTCGACGCGCAGCAAGCGGCCGGTCAGCCAGGAAATCGCCGAGCGCTTCATGCCGACGCTGCTGCTCACGGTCGCGAGCATGGCATGGGCGGTCGTGATCGGCATGGCGCTCGGGATCGTCTCGGCGGTCTGGCGCAATCGTTGGCCCGACCGGCTCGGCATGACGCTCGCGGTGTCGGGTATTTCGTTTCCCGCGTTCGCGCTCGGCATGCTGCTGATGGAAATTTTCTCGGTGAAGCTCGGCTGGCTGCCGGTCGTCGGCGACGGTTCGTGGCAGAGCTACGTGCTGCCGTCGCTCACGCTCGGCGCGGCCGTCGCGGCGGTGATGGCGCGCTTCACGCGGGCCTCGTTCGTCGAAGTGATGCACGAGGACTTCGTGCGCACCGCTCGCGCCAAGGGCGTGCCCGAGCGGCTCGTGATCGTCAGGCACTGCCTGCGCAACGCGCTGATCCCCGTCGTCACCATGATGGGCCTGCAATTCGGCTTTCTGCTGGGCGGCTCGATCGTGGTCGAAGTGGTGTTCAACTGGCCTGGCCTCGGGCGCCTGCTGGTGGATGCCGTGTCGATGCGCGACTTCCCGGTGATTCAGGCCGAAGTGCTGTTGTTCTCGCTCGAATTCATCATCATCAACCTGGTCGTGGACGTGCTGTACGCCGTGATCAACCCGACCATCCGTTTCAAGTGAGGCCCGCATGAGCACGACCGCCACCGAGCCGAATGCCGCCCAGGCCGCTCCCGCCGAACGTGCGATCCGCACCCCGTGGAGCGAGTTCTGGCGCAAATTCCGCAAGCAGCACGTGGCGCTCGCCGCCGGCGTTTTCGTGCTGCTGTTGATTGCGGTCGCGATCGTCGCGCCGCATATCGTGCCGTACGACCCGGAGAATTTCTTCGACTACGACGCGTTGAACGCGGGGCCGTCGGCCGCGCACTGGTTCGGCGTCGATTCGCTGGGCCGCGATATTTTCAGCCGCATTCTGGCCGGCTCGCGCGTTTCGCTCGAAGCGGGTCTTCTGTCCGTTGCGATCGGCGCGGTGATCGGCACATTGTTCGGACTACTGGCCGGTTACTACGAAGGCTGGTGGGATCGCATCACGATGCGCGTGGCCGACGTGCTGTTCGCTTTCCCCGGCATTCTGCTCGCGATCGGCGTAGTGGCGATTCTCGGCAACGGCATGATCAACGTGATCGTCGCAGTGGCGATCTTCAGCATTCCCGCGTTCGCGCGGCTGGTGCGCGGCAATACGCTGATGCTCAAGCACCTCACGTATATCGAAGCGGCGCGCAGCATCGGCGCGTCGGACTGGACCATTATCGTGCGTCACATTCTGCCGGGGACGATCTCGTCGGTGGTGGTGTACCTCACGATGCGCATCGGCACGTCGATCATCACCGCGGCGAGTCTGTCGTTCCTCGGTCTCGGCGCACAAGCGCCGACTCCCGAGTGGGGCGCAATGCTCAACGAAGCGCGTGCCGACATGGTCACTGCGCCGCATATCGCGCTGTTCCCGAGTCTCGCGATCTTCCTGACCGTGCTGGCGTTCAACCTGCTCGGCGACGGCTTGCGTGACGCGCTCGATCCGAAGCTCGACCGGCCATGAGCGCGCCCGATCATCCCGGCCTGCATGCTCCGCATATCGGCGCATTGCCGGCTGGCCCGCTCGGCACGATCGCCGACGTCAGCGGCGTGACGGTGGGACATTGCACGCTCGCTCGAGGCGAGTTGCAAACGGGCGTGACCGTGATCCGTGCGCATCGTGGCGATCCGTTTATCGACAAGGTGCCGGCGGGCGCGTCGGTGATCAATGGGTTCGGCAAAAGCATCGGGCTCGTGCAGCTCGACGAACTCGGCACGCTGGAAACGCCGATCGCGTTGACCAATACGTTCGGTGTCGCCGCGATCGCGCAGGCGCGGATTCGCGCGGCGATCCGCGCGAATCCGCAAATCGGGCGCGAGTGGTCGACGGTCAATCCGCTGGTGTTCGAATGCAATGACGGCTACCTGAACGATATCCAGGCGCTGGCCGTCACCGAACAGCATTTCCACCACGCGCACGACAGCGCCAGCACGCACGTCGCGAGCGGATCGGTCGGCGCGGGGCGGGGCATGTCGTGCTTCGATCTGAAGGGCGGCATCGGCAACGCGTCGCGCGTGGTCGGCGTGGCCGGCCGCGATTACACCGTCGGCGCGCTGGTGCTGGCCAACTTCGGGCGCCTGCCGATGCTGACCATCGACGGCATCCCGCTCGGTCGCGTGCTGGCCGAACGCGCGGCTACCTCGGCGGCGGCTGCAACCGAGAGCACGAGCACAAAACCCGAGCAGGGCTCGATCATCATGATCGTCGCCACCGATGCGCCACTCGACGCGCGTCAGCTCAAGCGTCTGTCGTTGCGCGCAGCCGCCGGTCTGGCACGAACCGGCTCGGTGTACGGCCACGGCAGCGGCGATATCGCGCTGGCGTTCTCAACGGCCTATACGGTGCCGCACGGCGCCGACTTCATCACGTTGCCGCCGCTACTCGCCGACGAGCGCCTCGATCCGCTGTTTCGCGCATGCGCGGACAGCGTCGAGCAGGCGATCATCGATGCGTTGTGGAGCGCGGTGTCCGTGACCGGGCGCGACGGTCATCGGCGTCTGTCGCTGCACGACTGCGCGCCCGACCTTGCACAATTACTGAGACCCTCTGCCTGATGAAAGTCCTTGTTTCCGCCGACATCGAAGGCGTCGCTGGTGTGTTTCATCCCGAGCAAACGCGTCCCGGCAACGGCGAATACGAAGCCGCGCGCCGCTGGATGACGCTCGAAGCCAACGCCGCAATCGAAGGTGCGTTTGCCGGCGGCGCCACGCACGTGTGGGTCAACGACTCGCACGGCGGCTTTCGAAACCTGCTGCCCGACCTGCTCGATGCACGCGCGCAGATCGTGCTCGGCAAACCACGCACGCTCGGCATGATGGCCGGGCTCGAATACGGCGCGGCGCTGGTCTTCATGATCGGCTATCACGCGATGTCGCAAACGCGCGGCATCCTTGCGCACACGATCAACAGCTTTGCGTTCGCGCGGGTTGCATTCAACGGCGTCGAACTCGGCGAGGCAGGCGTGTATGGCGCGCTGGCCGAAGAATATGGCGCACGTGTCGCGCTTTTATCCGGCGACGACGGGTTCGCCGAGGAAACCGCGCCGCGCTTTCCGCACGCGCGGTTTGTCGTCACCAAGAGCGCGACGGGGCATGCGAGCGGCGTTACACAAGCGCCAGCCAGCGTGCGCGAAGCAATCGCGAGCGCCGCGTGCGAGGTGGTCCAGCAGCACCTCGCTGCAGGACATGCGCCGCACGCGACGCGCACCGATGCGAAGCCGGTCGATTGCGAACTGCGCGTGCAAACCAGCGCGCTCGCCGATCTGTTCTGTCAGTGGCCGACGCTTACGCGCGTCGATGCGGTCACGTTGCGTTTTCGCGCGGCGTCGGCGGAACATGCGGTGCGGATGCTCAACTGCCTGTCGGCGATGTCGTTCATGCTGCGCTAGCCGCGCAAAGGCGACCGGCGATACGCACTGGGTCCTTTGACACTCGCGTCTTGGTACGACCCGCTTACTGCTGCCGGCTCAGTTCGCGCGCCGCGTGGTCGATCACGTCGGCGATCGCGGCCGCATGCGATACCGGTGCGAGGTGGCTCGACGCCATCGGCACGACTTTCGCGCCCATCCGGTCGGCCATGAATTTCTGCACGTCCGGCGACACCGCGCGGTCTTTCGTCGTCAGCACGTACCATGACGGCTTGTCTTTCCACCCGACCTGGCTGACCGTTTCGCTGAACGCCTTCGAGGCGATCGGCACTTGCGCGGTGGCGAGCACGCGCGTCACGTTCTCGGGCACATCCGCGGCGAAGTCGGTGTGATAGCGCGAGCGGTCCAGCCACAGGAAGCCGCTCGGGTCCGTGATCATGGCCTGGCCCGCGGGCATCGGCGGGGCGCGCTTGAGCAGGTCCATCGCCGATTCGCGCAGCTCGGGCGCGATCGCGGCGACATACACGAGGCCCGCGACGTTCGGCTCGTTCGCGCCGACTTCAGTGATCACGACGCCGCCCCACGAGTGGCCCACCAGGATGGTCGGACCGTCCTGGCGCGCGAGCACGCGGCGGGTTGCGGCGACATCGTCGGCGAGCGACGTCAGCGGGTTCTGCACCGAACTCACGTGATAACCCTTCTGCTGCAATTTCGCGACCACGCCGTTCCAGCTCGACCCGTCGACGAAAGCGCCGTGGACCAGCACGACGTTGCGCACCGGTCCGGTCATCGGCGCGGCGGCGGGTCCGGCTGCTTTGCCGGGTGCGGCGGATGTGGAGGTTGGCCCCGCGGGTGCGGTGGGTGCGGTGGCGGGCGCTTCGGATGAAGTGGCCGCGCTGCCAGGCTCGTTGGCCGGCGCCGTCGTGGGGGCGGCGGTTTGCGCGAAGGCGGCGACCCCAGCGAAACAGAGATACAAAGCACAAGCGCAAAGCAGACGTTTGGGCGACATGTTGAATCTCCGCAGGCAGAAAACTCGACTAAGGGAACATACCGAAGCCCCACGCGAGTGACAATCTTTATCCGCGCCGTTAAGTACGGCGCAGAACCAACGCGGGTCTATCCCAGTATTTGGGTAATATCGGTCGGGGTAAAATACAAAGTTTTGCCGGGCCGGGCCATAAGTCCGACCGGGTGATCGAAAACCATACACTGGGGCGCAAGTTGAATAGTGCACAACAGCAAGACGGCCTGAAGCGCGGGCTCAAGAATCGCCACATCCAGTTGATCGCGCTGGGCGGCGCGATCGGCACCGGCCTGTTTCTCGGCTCCGCCAGCGTGTTGCAGGCGGCGGGGCCGTCGATGATTCTTGGCTACGCGATCGGCGGCATCATCGCTTTCATGATCATGCGACAGCTGGGCGAAATGGTTGCGCAGGAGCCGGTCGCCGGCTCGTTCAGCCATTTCGCGTACAAGTACTGGGGCGACTTTCCCGGCTTTCTGTCCGGCTGGAATTACTGGGTGCTGTACGTGCTCGTTAGCATGGCCGAGCTGACCGCGGTCGGCACCTATGTGCATTACTGGTGGCCGGGCGTGCCGACGTGGGTGTCGGCGCTGGTGTGCTTCGCCGGCATCAACGCGATCAATCTGGCCAACGTCAAGGCATACGGCGAAACCGAGTTCTGGTTTGCGATCATCAAGGTGGCGGCGGTGATCGGGATGATCGTGTTCGGCGGCTTTCTGCTGATCAGCGGTCACGGCGGCCCGCAAGCGTCGATTACCAACCTGTGGAGTCATGGCGGCTTTTTCCCGCACGGGTTTCATGGGCTCTTCATGATGCTCGCGGTGATCATGTTCTCGTTCGGCGGGCTGGAGCTGATCGGCATTACGGCGGCTGAGGCCGCCGAGCCGCAGAAGAGCATTCCGAAGGCCGTGAACCAGGTGATCTACCGGATTCTGATTTTCTACATCTGCTCGCTGGCGGTGTTGCTGTCGTTGTATCCGTGGAACGAAGTGGCCGCGGGTGGCAGTCCATTCGTGATGATCTTCTCGCAAATCGGTTCTACGCTGACCGCGAACGTCCTCAACGTAGTGGTGCTGACGGCGGCGCTGTCGGTGTACAACAGCGGCGTGTATGCGAATAGCCGCATGCTCTACGGCCTCGCGGAGCAGGGCAATGCGCCGCGCGCCCTGATGAGGGTCGACCGGCGCGGTGTGCCCTATATGGCGATCGGTTTGTCGGCGCTCGCCACGTTCACCTGCGTGATCATCAACTACCTGATTCCGGCCGAAGCGCTCGGCCTGCTGATGGCATTGGTGGTCGCGGCCCTGGTGCTGAACTGGGCGCTCATCAGCCTGACGCACCTGAAGTCGCGCAAGGCGATGGTGGCCGCGGGCGAGACGCTCGTGTTCAGATCGTTCTGGTTCCCGGTGAGCAACTGGATCTGCCTCGCGTTCATGGCGCTGATCCTTGTGATTCTCGCGCTGACGCCCGGTCTGTCGGTTTCAGTGTGGCTCGTGCCGGTATGGCTGCTGGTGATGTGGGGCGGTTACGCGCTCAAGCGCCGGCGCGCGGTGTTGCATCAGGGTGCGCGAGTGGTGGGGCAGTAAGGGCACGTATGTGGTCTATTCGACCCGTTTGGGTCGGCCGCGTCTGCTGTTCCATGGCGTAGTCAGCGTCGTGCTTCACTCAGTTAGGCGGCGGCCGGCCACAATCGGGCGGTGGCCAGTTTGGCGGTCCCTTGTCGTCGTGGTCGTGCGGAGGCGGTCCGGGAGGACGGTCCGAGTTTGAGGGAGGTGGGCCGGGCGGATGATCTTGACATGGCGGAGGCGGTCGATTGGCCGCATCGCCGGAATTCGCTTGCGCGTGCGCCGTCAGAGAGATGCTGAGTGCCCATGCGCTCAGGGTGAGCGCTACGAGTCCAGATTTCATCTGCCAGTCCTTGTTCGAACGTCGCCGACACGACGATATTGAGGACGATACCTTTTGCAGAGTGATATTCGGCTGCCGTAAGCTTTCGGAAGTTGCGTCGCGGTTGGGCTCTCCCGGACATGACATACAAACGTGTTTCCTCTATCGAGGAGTGCGGAGTATCTCCTGTCGGAGAAGCCCAGAAACGAGGCAGATACCACCATAAATACCGCCCGATACGACCGGCTGTCGACCGGTCAATCCGGATCGCCGAAGCATAAAAAACCCCGTAAGACCGTGATCTTACGGGGTTTTTGGAATGCCGCGGCTCTTGCCGGAACAACTGTTGGTGCCCAGGGCCGGAATCGAACCGGCACGCCTTGCGGCGGGGGATTTTGAGTCCCCTGCGTCTACCAATTTCACCACCTGGGCAGGTCTTACAGCGCACGCGTCAGAACATGGCGCGCGGCGGAGACGGAGATTATGGCCGAAAATCCGGCGACCGGCAAGCCGCTTGCTTCGGGCCGCCGCGACGCCGTCAAACCGTGCGGGAAAACCGTTCGAGTGTCTGCTGGCCGAGGTAGCGATCAAATACCATCGCGATGTTACGCACCAGCATGCGTCCGGCCATCTGCACGTCGAGTCGGCCGGCGTCGATCGATACCAGTCCGTCGCGCTCGAAGCCGCGCAAACGCTCCAGCTCCGGCTCGAACGTATCGGCGAAGCGAATGCCGTAAGCGGCTTCGAATTCATCGAAGCGCAATGTCAGATTGCACATCAACTGCGTAATCACGTCGCGCCGCAGACGGTCGTCGGCGCTGAGCCGTACGCCGCGTATGATCGCGAGTTGGCTCGCGTCGATCGCCGCCGCATAGGCGGGCAGGTCCTTCGCGTTCTGCGCGTACACGTCGCCGACCTTGCCAATCGACGATGCGCCGAAGCCGATCAGATCGCATTCCGCGCGTGTGCTGTAGCCCTGGAAATTGCGATGCAAAGTGCGCTGCGCTTGCGCGCGGGCGAGTTCATCGGTTGGTAGTGCGAAGTGATCCATGCCGATATAGACATAGCCCGCGTCCGTCAGGCGTTCGACCACCCGTTGCAGCAGCGCGAGCCGCTCTGCCGGCGACGGCAGCGTGGCCGGGTCCATCTGACGTTGCATCTTGAAGAGCTGCGGCATGTGCGCATAGGCGAATACCGACAGTCGATCGGGCGCGAGGTCGAGCATCAGGTCGAGAGTGCGGCTGAAGCTGTCGACCGTTTGATGCGGCAGGCCGTAAATCAGATCGACGCCGATCGAATGAAAGTCGTTGTCGCGCGCTGCCTGCATTACCGAGGCGGTCATCTCGAGCGGCTGTATGCGGTTGATCGCTTGTTGCACGATCGGATCGAAGTCCTGCACGCCGAGGCTCAACCGGTTGAAGCCGAGTGCGCGCAGATGCGCGATGGTGTCGGGCGATGCTTCGCGCGGATCGACCTCGATCGAACATTCGGCTTGGGCGTCGGGTAGCAACGTGAAGTGCTCGCGCGTGGCCGCCATCAGTTCGGCCATTTCGCCGTGCGACAGAAAAGTGGGCGTGCCGCCGCCCCAATGCAGTTGCGACACCGGACGCCGCGTGTCGAAACACGCTGCCTGCAACGCGATTTCCCGCTTCAGCCGATCGAGGTACGGCCGTGCATGCGCGCGGTTTTTCGTGATGACCTTGTTGCAGCCGCAGTAGAAGCACACGGTGTCGCAAAACGGAATGTGGAAGTACAGCGAGAGGTCGGTCGCGGCCGCGCCGGGGTCGCCGGCGGCGCGTGCATAGTGGGCGGGGTCGAACGTGTCGTGGAACTGCAGCGCGGTCGGATAGGACGTATACCGTGGACCGTTTGCGCTGTATTTGGCGAGCAGGTCGGGGCGAAATAGCGTGTCGGCGAGGGTCATCAGGGGCTCGAGTCGGTTGGCCGCCGTGGCAGAGGCCACCGCCGGCGGAGTTCGCCAGCCAGGATCGAACAGCGCGGATGCCTCTTCAGCGGGGCCTTTCGGTGCCAACGAGTTTAAGTGAGCGATCGTCGGCCGGATTGCGTAAAAAGGTCGCATGAATGCAATGGCACAATGCGGGTCTGGCAATGCGTCGCCTGTTTCTGAGATCAGGAAGAATGTCGTGAGTGATGTGTTTCAAAGCGTGCCTCAAAGCGTGTCCGAAAGCATGCCCCGAAGCGTGTCCGAAAGCGCGCCCCGAAGCGTGTTCCAAAGCGCGCCGAAAAGCGCGCCGTCAAGCGCGGTGGAGCGCGAATCCCCGTTTCATGTTGCGGGGCATGCTTGCCGCCCCGATTGCGGCGCGTGTTGTATCGCGCCGTCGATTTCGAGCCCGATTCCTGGCATGCCGCACGGCAAGCCCGCTGGCGTGCGCTGTGTGCAACTCGGCGACGATCTGCGCTGCGCGATCTTCGGCCAGCCGCAGCGGCCGGCGTGCTGCTCGGGTCTGCAACCGCAGATGGAAATGTGCGGCACGAGCCGTGGCGAAGCGCTCGCGTGGCTGACGCAGCTTGAAGCGCAAACTCAACCGCAAGTCCAACCGCAAGCGGCGCCGCGCTAGTCTGCGAGTCCGCTCGCATGTCAATCCCATGCGCGACGCGATTTGTATCCGTTCAAACCGACACCCATCGAACATCGAACCACCCAGCCGCATGTCAGAACCGGCTTCCACAGCAACCATCTTGCATGGGACTAGAGTAGGTGCTTTGCATGGGATCGGAGTAAGTGCTTTGCATGGGACCAGAGTAAGCGCTGAAGCGCTAACTCTGGCCGACAGCTGAAGCGCTGACTCTGGCCGACAGCTGAAGCGCTGACTCTGGCCGACAGCTAAAGCGCTAACTCCAACCGACACAGGAGATTTCGCATGACTCGACTCACCGCGCCGGCCCGGCGCCGCTTTCTGCACGCAGCGCTGACCGGCTGTAGCGTGCTCGGCATCACGGTGTCGCTCGCGGCCTGCGCGACGCCGATTTTTCCGTTCATTCCGTCGCACTACACGTTCTCGCGGCAGCAGGTGCAGGACGCGGTGCAGCGCAAATTCCCGTATCAGCGCACGGTCTCGCAGGTGTTCGACGTCGCGCTGACCAATCCGGTGGTCGGCTTTCTGCCCGACACGAATCGTGTTTCGGTCAAGCTCGACGCGCGCTTCGCGAGCCCGTTCATGCCGCAGCCGGTCGACGGCGTTTTCACGCTTTCGAGCGAACTGGCCTACGACGCCGCCAGCCGGTCGGTCGTGCTCAAATCGCCGAACGTCGACAACGTCAGCGTGAGCGGGCAGGCGCAGGCGTACACCCAGCAGATCAGCGCGGCGGCGGCGCTGATCGCGCAGCAATTGCTGACCAACTATCCGATCTACACATTCAAGCCCGACCAGCTGCAATTTGCCGGCGTGAATTACGAACCCGGTACAATCACCATCCTTACAAACGGCATACGCGTGCAGATCGTCGAAAAATGACGCAGCGCGCGGCCGGCAGGGCCGCGCATGCATGTCATTGGTCGTGCCGGCCCTGTTCGTTCCGACAATCAATCACGATAAGGGGCAGGGATGGATTGGCTACTGGCTGGCAAGGCGCTGATTCTGGGCGTGGTCGAAGGGTTGACGGAGTTTTTGCCGGTGTCGAGCACCGGGCATCTGATCGTCGTCGGCAGTCTGCTGAATTTCTCCGACGAACACGCGAAAACCTTCGACGTCGTGATCCAGCTCGGTGCGATTCTCGCCGTGTGCTGGGAGTTTCGCCGCCGCATCAGCAGCGTGGTGGCTGGCTTGCCGAGCCGGCCCGAAGCGCGTCGCTTCACGCAGAACGTGATCGTCGCGACGATTCCGGCTATCGTGCTTGGCTTGCTATTCGAAAAGACCATCAAGGCGGCGTTGTTTTCGCCGGTGCCGGTCGCGTTCGCGCTGGTGGCAGGCGGCGTCGTGATTCTGTGGGCGGAGGCCCGGCAGCGCGCGCAGGGCGACGCAGCGATACGGGTGCGCAACGTCGACGATCTGAACGCGCTGGATGCGCTGAAGGTCGGCCTCGCACAGTGTTTCGCCCTGATTCCGGGCACGTCGCGCTCGGGCGCGACGATCATCGGCGGGATGCTGTTCGGGCTGGAGCGGCGCGTCGCCACGGAGTTTTCGTTCTTCCTCGCGATTCCGATCATCTTCGGCGCGACCGCGTACGAGCTGTACAAGGACTGGCATCTGCTGTCCACCGACGCGCTCGGCAGTTTCGCGCTCGGCTTCGCGGCGGCGTTCGTCAGCGCGTTCATCTGCGTACGCTGGCTGTTGCGCTATATCGCGTCGCACGACTTCACCGCGTTCGCGTGGTATCGGATCGGCTTCGGGCTGTTGATCCTGCTGGTCGGCTATAGCGGCGCGTTGAGCTGGACCGATTGAGTTCGTGCGTGGCGTTGCCGCAATGAAAAAAGGTCCGCGTTTGCGGACCTTTTCGTTATCGGCGGGGCAATGGTCGCCGCGTGGTGTTACACGGCGCCGCGCTTGCGGAACACCAGATCCCACACACCGTGCCCAAGCCGCAGCCCGCGGCGCTCGAACTTGGTCACCGGACGGTAGTCGGGGCGCGGCGCATAGCCGTCAGCGGTGTTTTGCAGCGCCGGTTCGGCGCCAAGCACCTCGAGCATCTGTTCGGCATAGTTCTGCCAGTCGGTCGCGCAATGCAGATAGGCGCCCGGCTTGAGGCGCGAAACCAGCAGTGCGACGAACTTCGGCTGGATCAGCCGGCGCTTGTGGTGACGTGCCTTGTGCCAGGGGTCCGGAAAGAAGATATGCACGCCGTCGAGGCTGTCCGGCGCGATCATCTGTTCGAGCACTTCGACCGCGTCGTGCTGAATGATGCGGATGTTCGACAGCGACTGCTCGCCCATCAGTTTCAGCAGCGCGCCCACACCCGGCTCATGCACTTCGACGCCGAGAAAATCGTCGTCGGGACGGTGCGAGGCGATTTCCGCGGTGGTCGCGCCCATCCCGAAACCGATTTCCAGCACGCGCGGCGCGGCACGGCCGAACACGCTGTTCCAGTCGGGTTGCTGCGGCGCGAAGGGCACCACGAAACGCGGGCCGAGTTCGTCCATGGCGCGGCGTTGGCCGGTCGATACGCGGCCGGCGCGCGTGACGAAGCTGCGGATGCGGCGCAAGTGCAGCGCTTCTTCTTGCGGCGCGTGGTCGCCGGCGGGGTGGGCTGTGGCTTCGCCGGAGGGCGCCGGAAGTTCGTCCGGCAGTCCGGTGTCGTTTGGATCGTGGATCATCGTCGATGCTGCTACAAGGGTGAGGGCTGCGCGGCTTGCGTTGCGTGCCGTAGGGCGCCTATGCGTGCTTACGGGCAGGGACCGCGAACGGCGCGCCCGGTGGGCGCTGCGCTTGCGCGCTGTGCTGGCAATTCCGTTGTGCTTGCCTTGCGCGCTTTACCTGCGATTCAATTCGCTCCGCCAGAGCGCCGCCACTACAAAAAAGCCGCCTTCATGGAGGCGGCTCGTACTGGATTGCGCTGAAAGCTCAGCCGGAAAGTATCTGGAGCGGGCGATGGGAATCGAACCCACGGCTCTAGCTTGGGAAGCTAGGGTATTACCATTATACGACGCCCGCAGAGCGCACAATTTTACTCGGGAAAGGGCGTTTAGCGCAAATCGCGCCGTTCCTGTCCGCTGAAGGGCCGCACGCGTTCAGATCACGAAGTAAGTCAGTTGCACGGCCGCGCGTGTGACGACCATCAGCAACACTTGCACGATCACGAACAGCAGGATCGGCGAAAGGTCGATCCCGCCGAGCTGCGGCATCACACGGCGCAGCGGATTCAGAAACGGCGCGGTCAGTTGATACAGGATCGGCATGGCCGCCGAACGCGGATTGAGCCATGACAGCAATGCCATCAGGATCGTCATCCAGATGATCAGATTCAGCGCCCACTTGATCACAGTCAGCACGGCGACGATCAGCAGCGTCGGCAGCAGCGTGAGCGGATCGGCGCCGGTCAGCACCACCATCAGCACCACATACAGGATCGCCGCGATCAACGCCGCGACGAGGCTCGCCCAATCGATGCTGCGCGTGCTCGGCAAGATACGCCGCAGCGGCAGCACGAACCAGTTGGTGGCTTGCAGCACGGCGTTCGTCACCGGGTTGTAGGGCGGCATGCGCACGACCTGCAGCCAGGCGCGCAGCAACAACGCCGCGCCGAACAGCGTGAAGATGGTATTGAGCAGAAAACGGGCGATATCGCCAAACATCTCGTGTCCTTATGCTTCGGATGACGGCCGCCGATCGGCCGCGGGTGCCGGCGTCGACCGATGGGTTGCGCGCCGGCGGTTCATTGGGATTGCATGCGCCTTCTCGCGGCAGGGCGCCTCACGCATCGTCTCAAGCGGCCGCGCGATAACTCGTGCGGTGGTTTGCGCCGGGCTCGCGCGTTGGTTGATGAAATGGTTTTCGACCTGGCTTCGGCGATTCGCTGAATGACACACCGCCATGTCGATTCCGTCCGCTCGGGCTCACGCGGATATTTTGATTTCGCTGATCAGGATCGTGCCGTTGCCACCGTCGGTGTAGTTGGGGATGTCCGCCATCAGCTGCTCGGACGCCGGCTTGAAGACCTTGTAGAAGTCGTCCGCACTATCGAACACGAAGTGGCCCGCGGCCACATACGGCGGCGGCGTTCCAGGCGGCCCGGCGTTGATGCCCACATCGACCGACCAGCCCCTCAGCGTTGGCCCGAACAGCTTCGCCGCCAGCGGCATGTGCGTGACGCAGTAATAGTCCACGTCGAAGTGGCCGTTTTCCCGATACGGATAGAGGATGCTGACCTTGATCATTGTGCGTTCTCGTCTGTTGATCCCGAAGCGCGGCGCCCGCGGATTGCGCGCGGCGCCGGACGTCACATTATCACGCGTTACTTGACGCTTGCACCTGCCGCAGCCTGATTCAGCGACCGATTCAGCGATTCTTCCACGACCTCGGCGATCGCTCCAATTGCGGCGGGCGGTGTCGCGCGGCGTTCGGCGAGTCCCACCGCGCGTCGCGACAACAAGCCGTACAGCGCGGCGTGGTCGCCGCCGAGGCCTTCCAGCAACGCCAACTGCTTTTCGACGACGCCGGTATCGCCGCGCGACACGGGGCCCGCGAGCGCGTTGGGCAAGCCCTTGTCACGCGCGGTTTCGATGGTGCCGGCGAGCATCGGCAGCAGCGCGCGCAGCGCGTCGTCCTCGGCAAACCCCAGTGTGCGCCACAGCGCGACGCATTCGGCGAGGTTGCACAGCGCGAAGCTGGCGGCATAGTGCGCGGCGGCGTGATACAGCATGCGGCCGCCCGCCGGAATCGACAGCGGATGGCAGCCCAACGCGACGGCCAGCGCGGTCAGCGTGTCCTTCAAGGCGCCGTCGGCCTCGATCGTCACCGAGCAGCCGGCGATCCGCTCGAGGTCGGCGAGGTCTCCGCCAAAGAGGTAGAGTGGATGAAATCCTCCGATTGAAGCCCCTTGGTCCCGCGCCGGCGCCAGCAGTTCGACCGGCGACGCGCCGCTGCAGTGCACCAGCGCCTTGCCATGCGCGCTGGCGGCGTCCGGGCCAAACCGCAAAGTGTGCGCTGACGTACCGATGCTGTCGTCGGGAACGGCTAAAAACACGATATCGGCGGCGTCGACGACCAGCTGTGGGTCGTCGGATGCCGCGCACTGTCCGATTTGACTGGCAAGCCGGCCGGCCGAGGCCGTCGAGCGGCTTGCCACCGCCGAGACCGGATAACCGGCGCGTGAAAAGCCCAGCGCAAGACATCGCGCGAGCCTGCCCGCGCCAATAAAACCGAGGCGCGGCAGAGAGGACTGAGACATGGTTGCGTGCTCCAGACGGAACATTTGTACGGGGAAAGCAGAAGTATCGCGCATCCGGCTGGTCGTGGCGTGTCTGGCGCCGGCCTTGCTCTGACCGGATTGCGCGCCACATGGTGCGTGCAGGCTGTCAACCGGCGGCACGCCGCCCGCCCGTCGGTTTGGAGACTGCGCACAATTCTTGATGAGCCGGTTTTGGCAGTTGCTGTTTCTGGGTACTTCGTTTCGCAATCAGATTCGGGAGGTTCAAAAATGAGTATTTTTTCTTACCGAAAACACTTGCGCTTCCTCACACCTGCACAGCGCCGTCGCTGGTGGGACCAGAAAAAACGCTTGAGGCCGCGCGTGCATATCAGCGGGGCCTACGTGCCGCCCAATGTGTCCCGCGAATTTACGTATGTGAAGGTCGGCTGAGCGACCGATGTTCACGCATGAGACGATGCCCAGCGCAATTTGCTGGGCATTTTTAATTGGGCACTTCATTCGCGCCGTCAGCATTGAAGCTAATTTGTAATCAAAGATTACCGAAAAGTACGCGCTAGAGACCGCAATCCGGTCAAGCGGACCATTCGCGTCCACTGAGTCCCGTGAAGCCTTTGATTCTCAGCCTGTTTCGCTGTGGCCGCGAGGCCTGCCGCGCTTGCGCCGACAATGGTCTATTGCCGCGCATTGCAATTTGCAACAAATGCGCACAGATAGATCCATACATTTTCGATACATTGAGTCAGTAGCATGCAATGCATGTGAAAGTCGGCGACCTCGGCAGGCCGCGCTAGGAGAATAGAAGTGAAAAAGATCGTTCCGTTTGTCGTTGCCGCAGCACTTGGCCTGGGACTGGCCGGCGCGGCTCAAGCGCACGTTTCCGTCGGTATTGGTATTGGGGTGCCGGTCGCGCCAGCGTATCCGGTATATGCGCCGCCGCCGGTCTATTACGCCCCGCCGGCGCCCGTCTACTACGCGCCGCCGCCGGTCGTGTATGCGCCGCCGCCCGCTGTCGTGGTGGGGGGGTATTACGGCGGCTATGGCCGTCCTTACTATCACCACGGCTACTACCGCGGTTACTACGGCCACGGCTACTATCGGCGCTGATCGCGGCAGACGAGGTTCAGGATGACGACGGCGTAACACCGGCTTGATCGCCGGGTTACGCCGTTTCTTATTCTGCGCACCACGCCTGGCATTCCAAACGGTTGACGAAGCTGGGAGAATGGCCGTTTCGCCACCGCTCTGGAGAGTTTCGCCGATGCAAGCGCTTCCCGCTCCCACTTTCGACGACGTGCTCGACGCCGCCGCGCGTCTCGAAGGCGTCGCCCATCGCACTCCCGTCCTGACGTCGACCACGGTCAATGAACGTACGGGCGCGTCGGTGTTCTTCAAGTGCGAAAACTTTCAGCGCATGGGCGCGTTCAAGTTTCGCGGCGCTTATAACGCGATTTCGCATTTCGACGCGGAGCAACGCCAGGCGGGCGTGCTGACGTATTCGTCCGGCAATCACGCGCAGGCGATTGCGCTGTCGGCCCGCCTTGCCGGGATTCGCGCGACGATCATCATGCCGCACGACGCTCCCGCGGCCAAAGTCGCGGCCACCAAAGGCTATGGCGGTGAAGTGATCACCTACGACCGCTACACGGAGAATCGCGAGGAGATCGGCCGGCGGCTCGCCGAAGAGCGCGGCATGACGTTGATTCCGCCTTACGACCATCCGCATGTGATCGCAGGACAGGGCACCGCCGTTAAAGAGCTGATCGATGCCACCGGCCCGCTCGACGTGCTGGTCGTGTGTCTCGGCGGCGGCGGATTGCTCAGCGGCAGCGCTTTGTCCGCGGCGGCTTTGAGTCCCGCGTGCACGGTGGTCGGCGTCGAGCCGGAGGCGGGCAACGACGGCCAGCAGTCGCTCGCACGCGGCGAGATCGTGCATATCGACACGCCGCGCACGATCGCCGACGGCGCCGCGGCGACGCATCTGGGCGACTACACGTTCGCGATTATCCGCAAGCTGGTGGCGCGAATCGAAACCGTCAGCGACGAGCAATTGATCGAGACGATGCGCTTTTTCGCGCAGCGCATGAAGGTGGTGGTCGAGCCGACGGGTTGCCTTGCCGCCGCGGCGGTGCTCAACGGCATCGTGCCGGTGAAGGGCAAGCGCGTCGGCGTGGTGGTGAGCGGCGGTAACGTCGACCTGGCGAAGCTCGCGCAGTACCTCGCCTGAGCGAACACAGCGAACACGGCTCGCTCCCCGCGAGCCGTTTTTCCGTCAGCTCGCAACGTGCGTGGCCTGCACGATCAGGTCCTGGTATCCGTTGACGATCACGCTGTACGAGAAATACGCGAACAGCAGCGCCGACACCACGTGACAGGCGCGCAGCAGACCGGCGCCCGCGCGCTTGCGGCCGTGGCTGCCGAGCCCGCAGATGAAGATCGTCCAGCACAGACCGCCGAGAAAGAAGCCGCCGAGGAAAATCAGCGCCGTCTTCGGGCTGGTGGCGCCGGCCTTTGCGATCAACGCGCCGCCGACGGCCGCGAACCACAGAATCGCCGACGGCGACGACACCGCCAGCAGCACGCCGCGCAAGAAACCCTGCCATGCGGACTGATGCGGCGCGTTGGTGGCGCCTTCGCCGGCAACTGCCGGCGCCGCGGCCGGGAACAGCGCTTCGCGCGCCATCTTCCATGTGAGGAAGAGCAGGATCGCCGCGCCGCCGATCCACACCACCCAGCGTACCGATTCGAACTGCAGCAGCGCGGCCATGCCCGCGAGCGCGAGCGCCGCGTAGATCAGGTCGCCGACGCACGAGCCGAGACCCAGCCAGAACCCCGGCTTGAACCCGTGCGACAGTGTCAGCGAAATCATCGCCACGTTCACGAGACCGATATCGAGGCACAGCGACAACGACAGGAAAAATCCGTCCGACATCATTGAAAAGGCATGCATTCGGGCAACTGCTCCGTCAGTCTTGTTTTTGATCTTGCCGCACGGTTTGCCTTACAGGCCCAACTCGTTCCACAAGGTATCGACACGCTGTTTGACCGCGTCGTCCATCACGATCGGGCGGCCCCATTCGCGGTCGGTTTCGCCGGGCCATTTGTTGGTCGCGTCGAGCCCCATCTTCGACCCAAGGCCGGCCACTGGCGACGCGAAGTCGAGATAGTCGATCGGCGTGCGATCCACCAGCACCGTGTCGCGCGCCGGGTCGATGCGCGTCGTGATCGCCCAGATCACTTCCTTCCAGTCGCGGATGTTGACGTCCTCGTCGACCACCACGATGAACTTGGTGTACATGAACTGCCGCAGGAAGCTCCACACGCCGAACATCACGCGTTTGGCGTGGCCGGGGTAGCTCTTCTTCATCTGCACGATCGCCATCCGGTAGCTGCAGCCTTCGGGTGGTAGATAGAAGTCCGTGATCTCGGTGAACTGTTTCTGCAGCAGCGGCACGAACACTTCGTTCAGTGCGACGCCGAGCACCGCGGGCTCGTCGGGCGGTTTGCCGGTGTAGGTGGAGTGGTAGATCGCGTCGCGCCGCATCGTAATGCGCTCGACCGTGAAGACGGGGAACCACTCCTGTTCGTTGTAGTAGCCGGTATGGTCGCCGTATGGGCCTTCGAGCGCGTGTTCGTACGCCGCCGACGCGCCCTTGACCGGACGCGGCGGCGCGCCCGCCGGCGCCGGCTCGGGCGCGCCTTGCTGCGGATAAATGAAGCCTTCGAGCACGATTTCGGCACGCGCGGGCACCTGCAGGCCGTCGACGCCCGGCGTGATGCACTTCGCAAGCTCGGTGCGCCCGCCGCGCAGCAGTCCGGCGAACTGGTATTCGGACAGCGTATCGGGCACCGGCGTGACCGCGCCGAGGATCGTGGCCGGGTCGGCGCCCAACACCACGGCCACCGGATATGGCTTGCCGGGATTGCGTAGCGCGAATTCGCGGAAATCGAGCGCGCCGCCGCGATGCGCGAGCCATCGCATGATCAGTTTGTTACGTCCGATCAGTTGCTGGCGATATATGCCCAAATTTTGTCGACTCTTGTTCGGGCCTTTCGTGACGGTCAGGCCCCACGTAATCAGCGGACCCGCGTCGCCCGGCCAGCAGGTCTGGATGGGCAGTTTTGCGAGGTCGACGTCCTGGTCTTCCCAGACGATTTCCTGGCAGGGCGGCGCGCTGACCGTTTTGGGCGCCATGTCCCACACCGCCTTGGCCAGTGAAAACAGCTTGCCCGCGTCCTTCAGGCCCTTGGGCGGCTCCGGCTCCTTGAGCGCGGAGAGCAGGCGGCCGACGTCGCGCAGCGACTCGAGCGCGGCGTCATCGCCTTCGCCCGCCTGCGCCTCGACCCCCATGCCGAGCGCGACGCGGCGAGGTGTGCCGAACAGGTTGCCGAGAACCGGGAACGCATGCTGCGCCTTGCTTTCAAACAGCAACGCCGGGCCGCCGGCGCGCAGCACGCGGTCGCACAGTTCGGTCATTTCCAGGATGGGCGAGACGTGTTGTGGCACGCGGCGTAGTTCACCGATCGCTTCGAGACGGCCGACGAAATCGCGCAGGTCTTTGTATTTCATCTGGTGCGGGTCAGTGCCGCATGAGCGGCAAAAGGAAACGGCGGGAACGGCGCGGCAGGCTTCGCGGCGCCAAAACGATTGTCGATTTTACCTGCGTTGGCTACCGCACGTAGATCAACCAAATGGTCGAAGGCTGAACGGGGGAGGAAGACCCGCTAAAACGCGCGTGCGCCGCCGCTCTCGGCCGATTGGGCACCCGTCATAATTACAAATAGTTATAAATTTAAGATTTCATAGTGTTGACGATCTATAAAACCCTGCATAAAATCGGCCCACATTAGTTGCAGGGCGTGAACCTTTTTACCACCGCCCCAGGTCCCTTTCGACGCAACGCGTCGCCCGCTTTACCGACCCTGCACGGTATTTGTCGGTCAAATTGAAGTCCCTGCCAGCGCCAACTGACGCTGGTTTTTCGCGTGGGAGCCAGCGTCTGCATGTATGCGGGCGCTTTTTCAGGACGGCTCCCCACAAACGGTATTTGCCGTTTTCCCGACGTCGCCGCTGCTCTAACCAGACAGAGCGGGCGATGTCTTGACTCTGCGAACGTGTAGTGCCGCCGTTTTCTTCGGGCGGGGTTCGCGGATCATGCAACATGGGAGATCTGAATGAACGCCTGGTTATCGTGGCGTCCCGATGAGCGAATCGCGCAGGTAGTGCGTGGTGTGCTGCGTCGCGGGACGCGAATGAGTCATCACCTGTTCAGCATCGTCGGCGGCATCGCTGTCGTGCTGGCAATCGCACTGTGGCTGATGCCCTCCTGGCGCGGCGTGCTGGCCGCCCGGCTGATGCCGGTCATTTCCGCCGCCGTGCAGGCGGGTCCCGCGCGCCTGCTGCAGGGCCACCCGCTGCCGTCTTTCGCGCCGTCGGGCAGCGCTGGCGCGCCCGCCGACGAGTCGCTGTCGGCCAATTCGCCGGGCAGCACCAGCATCGACACCTCAAGCGGCGCGAACAACGCCATCACTACCTTGACCGCGAGCAACACCAGCTTCGATAACGCGTTCGACAAGTCCGGCTCGGCCGGAATGGGCATCGCCGCGCTCAACGGTCTCGACCCGCGCACCATGCAAAGCGTTAACGCGCTGGCGCGGCTGATTCCGGCGCAGCGCGTATCGGCCGACGCACGCGATGACCGCGTGCTGGTATCGAGCCGCGAGCAGGATCTGGTCGGGTCGTACCTGGCGCGGCGTTATCGCGTCGCTCAGGAGCCCGTCAGCGAACTCGTGAAGGCGGCGTTCGACACAGGCCGCGAAGTCGGTCTCGATCCGCTTCTGCTGCTGTCCGTGATGGCGATCGAATCGGGCTTCAACCCGTATGCCGAGAGCGGCGTGGGCGCGCAAGGTCTGATGCAGGTGATGTCCAAAGTTCACTCGGACAAATTCCAGTATTTCGGCGGCCAGAGCGCGGCGCTCGAACCGGTCGCGAACATCAAGGTGGGCGCGCTGGTGCTGAAGGATTGCATCGCCCGCGGCGGCTCGCTGCCCGGCGGCTTGCGCCTGTACGTCGGCTCGAGCTCGCAGGACGACGGTGGCTACGGCGCCAAGGTGATGGCCGAGCGCGGCCGTCTGCGCGACGTGGCGCATGGCCGCAAGGTGCCGATCAATGCGCCGCAGGCGCCGGTTCTGACCGCGTCGACCAATCCGGCGGCGGTCGCTGCAAGCAGTGGCAAGCGTGTGCAGGTGACGCTCGAAAGCGGTCATTCGCTGGGCGCGACCAACTCGATCAAGACGCCGGCTTCCGAGCAGGACGACGCCGGCAATGGCGCGACGAAACACGTGGCATCGGCCTCGGAGTTGGGCGCTTGAGATCTCGCGGCGTGACGCTGGTCATGTGATACAAGACCGGTCGCTATAAAAAAGGGACACCATGAGTGTCCTTTTTTTACGTCTGATGGTTGGTTGTCCGACGGTCGTGAGAGCGCCGGCGCGCTGCTCCCCAAGATAGCGGGCCGCCCACTGACGGGTCCGTCAATGCCGCCCAAACAGCTTCGCTAGCCGTTCGACCGCCTCTTCAAGCTTCGGATACGCGGTGGCGTACGACAAGCGGATGTACTCCTTCGGCGCGTGCGTGCCGAAATCCATGCCCGGCACTAGCACCACGCCCGCATCGTGCAGCATCGCGCTGGTGAGCGCCGCGCTGTCGCCGGCTGCCTCATGCGCGACGGTGCGGCAATCGGCATATACGTAAAACGCGCCGTCGGGCATCACCGGCACCGCGAAGCCCAGCGATTCCAGCGCCGGCGCAATGAAGTCGCGGCGGCGCTTGAACTCCAGACGGCGGGCTTCGTAGATCGCGATGGTGTCCGGTTCGAAACAGGCGAGCGCCGCATGCTGCGCGAGCGCCGACGCGCAGATGAACAGGTTCTGGGCGAGCTTTTCGAAAGCGCTGACCATGCCGGGCGGCACCACCAGCCAGCCCAGACGCCAGCCGGTCATGTTGAAGTACTTCGAGAAGCTGTTGACGGTGATCACGTCGTCACCGAACGAGAGCGCTGACACGGGCTTCGCGTCGTAGCTCAAACCCTGATAGATCTCGTCGACGATGGTAAAGCCGCGACGCGCACGCACCGCCTTGACGATGCGCTCGAGTTCGGCGGGTTCGATCGACGTGCCGGTCGGGTTCGACGGCGACGCGAGCAGTACGCCACGAGTGCGCTCATTCCACAGGCGCTCGACATCGGCGGCGGTCAACTGGAAACGCTCGGCCGGGCCGCTTGGCACCATCACCGGCCGGCCTTCGGCGGCGATCACGAAATGACGGTTGCACGGATAGCACGGATCGGGCATCAGCACTTCGTCGTCGCGATCGACCAGCGCTGCGCAGGCCAGCAGCAATGCAGCCGAGGCCCCCGCGGTGACGACGATCCGCGCCGGATCGACGCTGACGCCATAGACCGCGGCGTAGTGCGCCGAAATCGCTTCACGCAGCGCATGCAGGCCGAGTGCGCTTGTGTATTGCGTGACGCCACGGCGCAGCGCGCCGGCCGCGGCTTCGATGACCGGTTCCGGCGCGGTGAAATCGGGCTCGCCGATTCCCATGTGAATGATGTTGCGTCCGTCGCGCTCGAGCAGCGCGGCCTCCTTGGCCAGTTCCATCACGTAGAAAGGCTGGATGGCGTCGACGCGAGCAGCAAGCCGCACCAAGGGTTCGGTCACGGAGTTCATACAATCAAATCCAGTTCAGAAGCAAAAGCGGGACGGTGTTCGCGCATGGCTCGATGCGCGCTACGCCGTCCTTGCAAGCGGTCCGGTGGCCGCGTTAGGCGCGGCGCATGACACCACCCTGACGCGTCATGCGCGTGGCGCTCAGCGCTTGCGCGCCGCCTGCGTTTCGGCCACGCGCAGTTGCGCGGCGAGTTTGTCCAGCACGCCGTTCACGTACTTGTAGCCGTCCGCGCCGCCGAACGTTTTGGCGAGTTCGACCGCCTCGTTGATGACCACGCGATACGGGATATCGACGTGATTCTTCAGCTCGAACGCGGCGACCAGCAGCACCGCGCGTTCGACCGGTGAGAGCTGGTCGATCGGGCGGTCAAGACACGGAGCGATGTCGGCGGATAGCGCCTCCGAATCGCGGATCACGCCATGCAGCAGGGCGTCAAGGTGCTCGTGGTCGGCTTTGTCGAAGCCTTGCGCACCGCGCAGTTGCGCATCGATCTCACCGCTGGACGAACCCGACAGCAACCACTGGTAAAGCCCCTGCGTGGCAAGTTCACGGGAGCGTCGGCGTGCGCTCTTCATGCCTGTTCCTCGTCTTCGTCTTCGTCTTCTTCTTCATAGTCGCCGCCGAGTTGTTCGAGCGCGACGGCGAGGTTCGCCATTTCGACGGCCACGCGTGCTGCGTCACGCCCCTTCTCGGTCATGCGAGCGACAGCTTGCTCGTCGTCCTCGGTGGTCAGCACGGCGTTCGCAACCGGAATGCCGAAGTCGAGGCCAATGCGCGTGATGCCCGCGCCGCTTTCGTTCGACACCAGCTCGAAGTGGTACGTCTCGCCGCGAATCACCGCGCCAAGTGCGATCAGTGCGTCGAATTGCGCGCTTTCCGCAAGCTTTTGCAGCGCCAGCGGGATTTCCAGTGCGCCCGGCACCGTGACGAGCAGTACGTCCTGGCCGGTCACGCCGAGGCGTTCGAGTTCTTCGATACAGGAGTCCGCGAGGCCGTTGCAGACGGGTTCGTTGAAGCGCGCCTGGACGATGCCGATGCGCAGTCCGTCGCCGTCGAGATTCGGTTGGTATTGTCCGATTTCCATGTGAATTCCGTAGTGTTTGAGTGGGCGCTGAGCGCGTGAATGGTCGGATCAGCCTTGCGGGACCTGCGCGATACTGCCAGGCATGGGTATGAAGCCGGTGACTTCGAGCCCGTAACCCGACATGCTGCCCAGCTTGCGCGGGTTCGACAGCACCTGCATCTTGCCGACACCGAGCTCGCGCAAGATCTGTGCGCCGATGCCGTACGTCTTGAAGTCGACCGGCCGGCGTTTGAGCGCGTCCGCCTTTTCCTTCGAGTCGAACGCCTTGAACACGTCGATCAGATGCTCTTTCGAGTCTCCGCAATTCAGCAGCACGATCACACCGAGGTCGCGTTGGGCGATCTCTTTCATTGCCGCGTCCAGCGTCCACGAGTGAGTCGATTCGCCGACTTCGAGCAGATCCAGCACCGACAGCGGCTCGTGCACGCGCACCGGCGTGTCCTGCTCCGGGCTCGGCGTGCCGCGCACCAGTGCGATATGCGGCTGGCCGCTCGGCTGGTCGAGATACATGACCGCGCGAAACGCGCCGTGCGCCGTCTGCATGGTGCGCTCACAAATGCGCTCGACGATCGATTCGGTGCGGCTGCGATAGTGGATCAGATCCGCGATCGTGCCGATTTTCAGACCGTGTTCCCTGGCGAACTCCATCAGGTCCGGCAGGCGCGCCATCGTGCCGTCGTCCTTGATGACTTCGCAGATCACCGCAGCCGGCGTCAAACCGGCCAGCGCGGTGAAGTCGCAACCCGCCTCGGTATGGCCGGCGCGCACCAGCACGCCGCCGGGCTGAGCCATGATCGGAAAGACGTGGCCCGGTTGCACGATGTGCTCGGCCTTGGCATCCGCTGCGACCGCCGTGGCGATCGTGCGGGCGCGGTCGGCCGCCGAAATGCCGGTGGTCACGCCTTCGGCCGCTTCGATGCTGACCGTGAAGGCCGTTCCGTATTGCGTGCCGTTGCGGTAGGTCATCAGCGGCAGGTTCAGCAGCTTGCAGCGTTCCTGCGTGAGCGTCAGACAGATCAGGCCGCGACCGTAGCGGGCCATGAAGTTGATCGCTTCCGGCGTAACGAACTCGGCGGCGATCACGAGGTCGCCCTCGTTTTCGCGGTCTTCTTCGTCGACGAGGATCACCATCCGGCCGGCTTTGAGTTCGGCAATGATCTCTGGAGTGGAGGCGAGCGTCATGTTGGCGAGATTTTCGGGAAAGCGCGTATTTTACGCCACGCGCGAGTCCAAGTCGCCTCCGCCGAATGGCATCGGCCGTTTGGCCGACTGGCGGCGCGCCATCCGCTCTTGTTATGCTGGCAAAACGATGGCTGCATGAACCGGCTGAAAGCGGCAGGGCGCCGCCGTCAGCCCATGCATGGCAGGCGTCGCGGACGGTTATTTCGGCGCGTTCAGCATGCGCTCCACATACCGCGCGATCAGATCGATCTCCAGATTCACCCGCGTGCCTTCACGCAGATGCTTGAGCGCGGTCACGTCGACCGTGTGCGGGATCAGGTTGATCGAGAACTCGCAACCATCGTCGCGATCTTTGATCGAGTTGACGGTCAGGCTCACGCCGTTGACCGTGATGGACCCCTTGTACGCGAGGTAGCGGCCGATCTCGCGCGGCGCGAGCACGCGCAGTTCGTGCGATTCGCCGACCGGCGCGAAATGCGTGACCGTGCCAAGACCGTCCACATGGCCGGAGACGATATGGCCACCGAGCCGGTCGTGCGCGCGCAGCGCTTTCTCGAGATTGACTTCGCCGGGTTCGCCAAGGCCCGCCGTGCAGTTCAGACTTTCGCGCGACACGTCGACTTCGAACGAATGGTCGGTTTTCGCGACCACGGTCATGCAGGCGCCCTGGATCGTGATGCTGTCGCCGAGCTGCACGTCGCCGAGGTCGAGCCCGCCGGCTTCCACGTTCAGGCGCACGCCTGCGTCGCCGTGCGTGCCCAGCAGCTTGACTGATTCGATGCGGCCCACTGCCGCGACGATTCCTGTGAACATCGTGCTAATCCTTTCAATTCGAAACGGGAGGGTGCGGGAAGTCGGCCCCGACTTTGGAGGCGGCCAGCGGCGCGAAGCGCGCGAGGATCCGCAGATCGTCGCCGATCCGGTCGACCGCGTGGAAATTCAGTTTGACACGGCCTTCGAGCGTTTCAGGCGCGCCGAGGTTGAACATGCTCATCGAATCCATGCCGAGCAGACTCGGCGCGAGATACACGAGCAATTCATCGACGCAGCCTTCGCGCAGCAGCGAGCCGTTCAGCTTGTAGCCCGCTTCGACGTGCAGTTCGTTCACATTGCGCTCGCCGAGCACTTTCAGCACGCGAGGCAGATCGACCTTGCCGGCTTCGTTGGGCAGCGGGACGATCTCGGCGCCGCGGTCGCGCAACGCGCTGGCGCGATCGGCACGCCCCTGATCGAGATGGCCGCAGAAAATCAGCGTGGGCGCGCCGGCCAGAATGTGCGCATCCGGTGGCACCTCGAGCTGGCTATCGATCAGCACGCGGTGCGGTTGGCGCGGCGTGTCGACGTCGCGTACCGTCATGCGCGGATTGTCTTCCCTGACGGTGCCGATGCCGGTCAGAATCGCCGACGCGCGAGCGCGCCATGCGTGACCGTCGGCGCGTGCCGCCGCGCCGGTGATCCACTGGCTGACGCCCGACGGCAAGCCGGTGCGGCCATCCAGCGAGGCCGCCACTTTCATGCGTACCCAGGGGCGGCCGCGCGTCATGCGCGACACGAAGCCGATGTTCAGTTCGTGTGCCTCGTTGGCGAGCAGCCCACAACGCACTTCGATGCCGGCGTCGCGCAGCATCGCGAGGCCACGGCCCGACACCTGCGGATTGGGATCTTCCATCGCCGCGACCACACGGGCGACCTGCGCTTCGATCAGCGCGTTCGCGCACGGCGGCGTGCGGCCGAAGTGGCTGCACGGTTCGAGCGTCACGTAGGCGGTGGCGCCGCGCAGATCATGGCCGCGCGAGCGCGCGTCCTTCAACGCGCGAATCTCCGCGTGATCCTGGCCGGCCGGTTGCGTGAAACCTTCACCGATTACCTCGCCGTTCTTGACGAGCACGCAACCCACGCGCGGATTCGGGTCGGTGTTGTACATGCCGCGCCTGGCCAACGCCAACGCGCGTTCCATATGGACGAAGTCGGTTTGTGAAAACATCGGGGTCCGGTCGGGTACGGTGGCTAGGCTGGGTTGAGCTTCGGCTTCGGTTGCGGCGGTAGTCGCGTCATGCCGGCATCAGGCCGCGAGCGACGCGAACGCGCCGCGCGCCGCGTCGATCGTGGCGTCGATGATCGCATCGTCGTGTGCGATCGAAACGAAGCCCGCCTCATACGCCGACGGTGCGAAGTAGACGCCCGCGTCGAGCATCTGGTGGAAGAACGCGTTGAAACGCGGCACGTCGCTCTGCGTGACTTCGGCGAAGCTGGTCGGGATCGACTCGGTGAAGTAGAGGCCGAACATGCCGCCAAGCGAATCGGCCGCGAACGGCACGCGGGCTTCGCCGGCAACCTGCGCGAGACCTTGCACGAGACGCCTCGTGCGCGCGGCGAGCGTGTCGTAAAAACCCGGCGCCTGGATCAGTTGCAGCGTCTTCAGGCCCGCGGCGACCGCGATCGGATTACCCGACAGCGTGCCCGCCTGGTAGACGCCGCCGAGCGGCGCGAGGTGAGCCATGATGTCACGCCGTCCGCCGAAGGCCGCCGCCGGCATGCCGCCGCCGATCACCTTGCCCAGACACGTCAGGTCCGGCGTGATGCCGTAGACCTGCTGCGCGCCGCCGAGCGCGACGCGGAAACCGCACATCACCTCGTCGAAAATCAGCACCGAGCCGTACTCGGTGCACAGACGCCGCAACGCTTGCAGGAATTCGGGTGTCGCGCGCACGAGGTTCATGTTGCCCGCGACCGGCTCGACGATCACCGATGCGATCTCGTTGCCGAATGCCTTGAACGCCGCTTCCAGTTCGGCGACGTTGTTGTATTCGAGCACGGTGGTGTGCTTCGCGATATCCACCGGCACGCCCGCCGAAGTCGGATTGCCGAAGGTCAGCAGGCCCGAGCCGGCCTTGACCAGCAGGCTGTCCGCGTGACCGTGATAGCAGCCTTCGAACTTGACGATGCGGCTGCGGTTCGTGAAGCCGCGAGCGAGACGCAGCGCGCTCATGGTCGCTTCCGTGCCGCTCGATACCATGCGGACCTGTTCGATCGAAGGCATCAGCTTGCAGATTTCTTCGGCGATCTGCACTTCCGACTCGGTCGGCGCGCCGAACGAGAAGCCGTTGACCAGCACGCGCTGCACCGCTTCGAGCACTTCCGGATGAACGTGGCCGAGGATCATGGGACCCCACGAGCCGATGTAGTCGATGTAACGCTGGCCGTCCGCGTCCCAGAAGTACGGGCCTTGCGCGCGCTCGATGAAACGTGGCGTGCCGCCGACGGAGCGGAATGCGCGGACCGGCGAGTTCACGCCACCGGGGATAGTGCGTTGCGCGCGGTCGAAGAGGAGTTCGTTTTTGGACATGGCGATGGCTGGAATAGGGGTTGCGCAGCGGCGCAGACTGCCCGTGGGCGATTCGCGCGATGCTGGGATAGATGGGGAAATTGTACCGGACTCGGCGTCGGCGGGTTTTGCGGCTGGCCCTGTGGGGATGGCGTTCGGCTCAACTTTTTCAAGCTTTCAGCGCGCGCTTCGTGGTCTTCGTCTGTGCCTTGGCGGCCGCGGTGTTTTTCATTGCGGTTCTGCTGGCGGGCCTCGTCGGCGGTTCGCTGGCTGTTCCCGGCTTCGTCTCTGGGGGACTCGCGGCCGCGCGTTGTGCCGCGGCCGCGTGAGCCGTGACTTTGGTCGAACGCGTGGGGCTGGTCGGCGTGTCGGGCTTCGGCGGCTTGCGCTTGCCGGTGAGTTCGGCCCAGCGCTTTTCCAGCGCACCTTCGGCGATCGGCTTGATGACCGTGCCCGAACTCTGCGCATCCCATGTCTGCACGGAGAATGGATGCGTGCGCAACATCTCGCGTGGAATCACCGGCGCTTCATGCGCGTCGACGAGCCAGTCGTACACGAAGTCGATGCAGAGGCGGTAGCCGCGTTTCGTCGCTGGGTCGGGCACCTCGTACGGTGCGCGCGTCACGTAGCCGGAGCCGAAAATGCCTTTCGGTTGCTGGGCGACGCGATGCAGGAACACCCGATCGCCCGGCACGATGCCGCGCGCAAATCCGCAGCCCCACACGTCGGTCACCGCGACGCCCGCGGCGACGCGTTTCGCCACGTCGGGCAACTCGGGCCACGGCCATTTTTTGGGGCTCCAGATCAGCAGGAATGCGGTCATTGCATGCTCGAAACAGGATGGAAGGGGGAGGGGCCGCGAAGGCCCGCGCGTCGCTCAAAGGTTCAGGCGGCAGCTTAACCGATCGACGCCGCAAGTGCCGCGAGCTGTCGACGTCGCTGGCAATCATGCACGCAAACGGGTCGGGCGTGTCGAGCGCGGCGCGCCTGACGGATGCAGCGGGCGCGGCACGCGTACTCGAGTGGACTAACCGTCGCGTACAATCGAACGCGTCAAGTCGCTGCTTGCCCCGTTCACCCCGTACCGCCGCCGATGACGGCGCGGTGCGTCATCCGGATCTCCCATGTCTCACGTCGTTAGAAGCCGGCCGGATGGCCGGCTGATTCTGTTGCTCGGTGCGCTTGCCGCATGCGGGCCGATTTCCACCGACATGTATTTGCCGAGTCTGCCGTCCATCGCGCAGGCTTTCACAATCAGCACCGGTGCCGCGCAGGCGACGCTCACCAGTTTCATGTTCGGCTTCTCGATCGGCATGCTGTTGTATGGTCCACTGTCGGATACGTATGGCCGCCGGCCGGTGCTGCTCGGCGGCATTGTCATGTATGCGCTGGCAAGCGTGGCGTGCGCGCTGTCGTTCTCGATCGGCTCACTGGTGACGTTCCGCTTCGTGCAGGCGCTGGGCGCGGGCGCGGCGTCGGTGCTGGCGCGCGCAATCGCACGCGACGCGCACAGGCCGACCGATGCCGCCCGCGTGCTGTCGATGCTCGCGATTGTTACGGCGATCGGTCCGTTGCTCGCGCCGCTGATCGGCGGACAGTTGCTGCTGCTCGGCGGCTGGCGCGCCGTCTTTGTCGTGCTGACGCTGTTCGGCTCGGTATGCGCAGTAACCGCGTTTCTCAAGGTGCCGGAAACGTGGCCGCGCGAAAAGCGTGCGCAGTCCGCCTTGCTGAAATCGTTTGGCGCTTACGGCAAGCTGCTGAGCGATCCGGTTGCCTGGGGACACATGTTGTGCGGCGGCATGGCGTTCGCGGCGATGTTCGCGTACATCACCGCGACGCCGTTCGTGTACATCGAGTATTTTCACGTGTCGCCACAGCACTACGGCTTCCTGTTCGCGTTGAATATTATCGGCATCATGTTCGGCAACTTCATGAATACGCGTCTCGTCGGCCGGCTCGGCGCGTTGCCGATGATTTCCTTTGCGGCAACCGTCAGTTTCGTTGCGTCGCTGTTCGTGTGTGTCGTGTCGCTGACCGGATGGGGCGGGCTGTGGTCGATCGTGTTCGGCCTGTTTTTCGTGGTCGGGGTGGTAGGCCTGTTGTCCGCCAATTGCACGACCGATCTGATGCACCGCTATCCGTCGAATGCCGGCGCCGCGGCCGCCGTGTTCGGCGCAGTGCAACTGGCGCTCGGCGCGTTGGCGAGCCTCGCGGTCGGACTGTGGCACGACGCCTCGCCGAGAGGCATGGGTATCGTCGTGGGCGTCGCGGGGTCGTTGTGCTATGTCGGGCGGATGCTGGTTCTCCGGTGGCACGCGAACAAGGCGCCGCCGGTTGCCGCATCCTGAAGCCGTCGCAGGCGTATGCAATGGCGGCGGCGCCGGTCTCGCGGCACCGCCACCGACGCTCGATACGGCGTACCTACGGAAAACACCAGGTGTTGCGTGCGCGCTACCGTGCGTACCAGATTGCGTTGCTATGATGGAGTCACTGTTCCTCGGAGCGGCAATCATGGCGATCAGAGACTTGATGAACGGCGAACGGCAACATGCCGCATTCGCCGAAGCGCAGAAGCTGGCCGACAGCGGCGCCTATCACGACTACACGGATATCGAATACGTCTTGCGCTTTGATTATGGGTTGACCGATGTGTCGGCATTGCTCGACGGCCAGTTGATGCACCGCGACCTGAACCGCCGTTGTGCCGATGCGCGCGAAAAGCTGGAGCTGCTGAGCGTGTGACGGCGAGGCGAGTGCGGCTGGTGATTCAGCGGAATTGTTCGTTGAGTTGCTCGTTGAGGTGCACGAGACGCATGAGGTGTTGACGCGGGCCGGTGTATTGCGTGGTGTGTCGAATGCACGCGTTGCGTTTGCCACGGCCACGGCCACGTTCACATTCGCGTCTTGCGCGATGCTTCCTTGCTCTCGCGAGTGCGTACGCTCGATGCGCGAGCGCGCCGCGCTCGGGCCATGTGCCGCTCAGACCGCATCGCTTCAGGAGTGGATCATGGCTGATAGTCAGCACGGCTCGCGTCTGCCGCAAACAGACAACCCCGCTACCCTCGCAAAGCCCGGTGGTCATTACAGTCACGTCGCGGTCGCGAATGGCTTGGTGTTTGTCTCCGGGCAATTGCCGATCAATGCGCAAGGCGACAAGCTAACTGACGCGCCATTCGAGGTGCAGGCCGAACAGGTGCTGGCCAACGTGCAAGCCGCGCTCGAAGGTGTCGGCAGCAGCGTCGCGCAACTGGTGCAGGTGCGCGTGTATATCGTCGACGTCGAACATTGGGCGAGCTTCAATCAGATCTACGCGCGCTGGGCTGGCGACGCGCGGCCGGCGCGCGCAGTCGTGCCGGTGCCGCAACTGCACTATGGATTCAGGATCGAGGTCGAGGCTATCGCGCTGGTTTAGGTTTGCAGCGGGGCGCTTGGCGCGAAGCGGTGTGGTTGGGCTGGTAGAAATGAAAAATGGGCCGAGAGGCCCATATTCACTGGATGTCTGGCGGAGGCGGTGAGATTCGAACTCACGGAAAGATTGCTCCTTCGCCGGTTTTCAAGACCGGTGCCTTAAACCGCTCGGCCACACCTCCAAGCCGCAAATTGTAACCTGAAAATACCTCGCTGCGGCATCCTGTCGATCGGCAATCACTGCGGATCTTTTAGAAACAGCGCTTGCAGGTCGTTCAGGAACGCCTGGCCGAGCGGTGTCGGCGCAATCTTTTCGTGGTCGCGCGTAATCAGCTTGCGCCGTTCGGCTTCCTGCAACGCAGGTTCGATCGACGTCATCGGCAGCCCCGTTCGTTCGATAAACCGATGCACCGGAAAGCCTTCCACCAGTCGCAGCGCGTTCAGCATGAACTCGAACGGCAAGTCGCGCGACCCGACTTCATGCTCTTCCTGCACCGCGTGGCCGGCCTTCGCCTGCTCGATGAAGGTGGTCGGATGTTTGTAGCGCGCCTGGCGCAGCACACGATTCGGAAACGACAGCTTCGTATGCGCCCCGGCGCCGATGCCGAGATAGTCGCCGAAGCGCCAGTAGTTCAGATTGTGTTTGCTCCGCCGATGCGGCTGCGCATACGCCGAGACCTCGTAGTGCTCGTACCCGGCCGCGGCCGTGCGTTGATGAATCCAGTCCTGCATGTCGGCTGACGCATCGTCGTCCGGCAACGCGGGCGGGAATTTCGCAAACAGCGTGTTCGGTTCGAGCGTCAGGTGGTACAGCGACAGATGCGGCGGCGCGAACGACAATGCCGTCTCGACATCGGCCTGGCATTCGGCGAGCGTTTGCCCTGGCAGCGCGAACATCAGGTCGAGGTTGAAGTTATCGAACGTGGTCGCGGCCACTTCGACCGCGTGGCGCGCTTGCGCCGCGTCGTGAATCCGGCCGAGCGCCTGCAGATGCGCTTCGTTGAAACTCTGGATGCCCACCGACAGCCGGTTCACACCGCTCGCGCGAAACTGCGCGAACTTGTCCGCTTCGAAGGTGCCGGGATTGGCTTCGAGTGTGATTTCCGCGTCGGCATCGAGCGGCAGCAGCGCGCGCACGTCCGACAGCAGCCGGTCGAGCCCCGCCGCCGACAGCAGGCTCGGCGTGCCGCCGCCGATGAACACCGTATGCACCTGCCGGCCCCAGATCAGCGGCAACGCCATTTCGAGGTCGGCGCGCAACGCGTCGAGGTAGTCGTTCTCCGGGAACGTGTCGCCTTTCCATTCGTGCGAGTTGAAATCGCAATACGGACACTTGCGCACGCACCACGGAAAATGCACATACAGCGCCAACGGCGGCAGCGACGTCAGGCGAATGCTGCCCGGCGAGGTGAAGGCCTGGATGACGCCGCTGCCGATCTCGGCCGGTGCCAGTTTGATCGGAATCACGCTTCCTCCGTCAGGCGCGCGAGCAGCTGCCGCAACGCGATCGCGCGATGGCTGCTGGCGTTCTTCACCGCGGGCTCCAGTTCGGCGGCGCTCGCGTTCAGCGACGGCAAAAAGAAGTAGGGGTCGTAGCCGAAACCGTGCGCGCCGCGCGGCGCGTCGAGGATTTCGCCATGCCAGCGGCCTTCGGCGATCAGCGGCTCGGGGTCGTCGGCGTGACGCACCAAGGCCAGCACGCAGCAGTAATAGCCGCGCCGGTCGTGCTCGCCCTGCAGCTCGGCGACGAGGCGTGCGTTATTCGCCGCGTCGCTCTTCTCGCCGCCGGCGAGTTGCGCGTAGCGCGCCGAATACACGCCCGGCGCGCCGCGCAAAGCGTGCACGCACAGGCCGGAGTCGTCGGCGAGCGCGGGCAGGCCGGTGAGCTTCGCGGCGTGGCGGGCCTTGGCCAGCGCGTTTTCGACGAAGGTCGGATGCGGCTCTTCTGCTTCCGGCACGTTCAGCGCGCCTTGCGCAATCAGTTCGATGCCGGCCGCGCCGAGCAGCGCCGCGAACTCGCGCAGCTTGCCCGCGTTGTTCGACGCCAGCACGACCTTCTTCAACGGCGAAGCGGCGCTTGCACCATTGTCCTGACGAACCTCATTCACTCTTTTGCTCCAGCGCTGCCTTCTGTTTCGCGATCAGCATGTTGATGCCGTCGCTCGCCAGATCCAGCAGCGCGCTCATTTCGTCGCGCGAGAAGGGCACGCCCTCTGCGGTGCCCTGAATTTCGACGAAGCCGCCCGCGCCCGTCATCACGACGTTCATGTCGGTATCGCATTGCGAGTCCTCGTCATAGTCGAGGTCCAGCACCGGCACGCCGTCGTAGACACCCACCGAGATCGCCGCGACGTAGTCGTTGATCGGCGAGGTTTCGATGCGGCCCGTGGCCAGCAGTTTGGCCACCGCGTCATGCGCGGCCACAAATGCGCCGGTGATGCTGGCCGTGCGCGTGCCGCCGTCGGCCTGGATCACGTCGCAATCGATATGCAGCGTGCGCGCGCCGAGTTTCTCGAGATCGAACACCGAGCGCAGCGCGCGCCCGATCAGCCGCTGGATTTCCTGGGTGCGGCCAGTCTGCTTGCCACGCGCTGCCTCGCGGTCGCTGCGGGTGTGGGTGGCGCGCGGCAGCATGCCGTATTCGGCGGTGAGCCAGCCCTGGCCGCGATCGCGCAGAAACGACGGCACGCTCTCGGCGATGCTCGCGGTGCAGATGACTTTGGTGTCGCCGAATTCGACCAGCACCGAGCCCTCCGCGTGCTTCGTGTAGTGGCGCGTGATGCGCACGTCGCGCAGCTGATTGGCTTGGCGGCCGCTGGGGCGTTGGGTGTCGTAGCTCATGTTGGAATCGGTCTGGAAGAAAAGCGCAGGGAAAGCGCGATTTTACAGCCGATCGCGCGGGGCGGTCAGGCGTCGTCATCGGCGTTGGCCCGCGCCGACGCCGCCCGCGTGCCGCCTCGTTGCCGACAGGGGTCATCGCCAAAAATGGGATAATGCCGGTTCCCCGCCCCGCGTCTCGTACACGCCGGGCGATCCGCATCTTCGGCCGGCGTGAAACGCATGGCCACAATCGCGAGAGATACGATGATCTACAGCATGACTGGCTATGCGAGCGCCACGCGCGAACTTGTTGCAGCTTCCGGCACTGGTGGCGTGAGCGTGTCGGTCGAACTGCGCACGGTGAACTCGCGTTTTCTCGATCTGAACTTCCGCATGCCGGAAGACGTGCGCGTGTGCGAACCGACGCTGCGCGAAATGCTGATGAACAAGCTGTCGCGCGGCAAAGTGGATATCCGTATCAACCTGCAGCGCAGCGAACAGGCGGCCAACGCGGGCGCGATCAATCACGACGCGCTGAACCAGCTCGCGCTGAACCAGCTCGCGCTGCTCGAGCACACGGTGCTCTCGACCTTCCCGGACGCAGGGCGTCTGCGCGCCGGTGAGATTCTGCGCTGGCCCGGCGTGCTGGCCGAGAGCAGTGTGGCACCGGAAGTGCTGCGCGACGCGGTGCTCGCGTGCGGCAAGCAGGCGATCACCGACCTGATCGACGTGCGCGCCCGCGAAGGCGCGCAACTGGCGACGATGCTGCTCGCTAACGTCAGCGAAATGGAGTCGATCGTCACGAAGATCACGCCGCTCGTGCCGGAGCTGATCAACAAGCATCAGCAGAAGATCGTCGAGCGTTTGCAGGAAGCGCTCGGCATTGCCGCGCCGGATGCATCCGCGACCATCGTCTCGCGCGAAGAGATCAACGAACGGATTCGCCAGGAAGTGACGATGTACGGCATCCGCATCGACATCGCCGAAGAACTGTCGCGCCTCACGGCTCACCTGAACGAAACGCGTCACGTGATCGAGAAGGGCGGCAAGGTCGGCAAGCGGCTCGACTTCATGATGCAGGAACTGAACCGCGAAGCGAATACGCTCGGCTCGAAGGCGGCGGCGAAGGAACTGGCGGATTCGTCGATGACCCTCAAGCTGCTCATCGAACAGATGCGCGAGCAAGTACAGAATCTGGAATAAGGCTGGAGCACCACCCACATGACCACCCACGCACGCGAAACCGGCGCACCGCGCAAGCCGTACGCCGAAGCTTACCCCGGCAATCTGTTCATGGTCGTCGCGCCTTCGGGCGCCGGCAAGTCGACGCTCGTGAACGCGCTACTCGCCGGCGACGATGCGATCCGTCTGTCGATCTCGTACACGACGCGCCCGCCGCGTCCGAAGGAGCAGGACGGCGAGCACTACCACTTCACCACCGTCGACGACTTCATGAAGCGTCACGACGAAGGCGAGTTTCTGGAAAGCGCGGAAGTGCACGGCAATTACTACGGCACCTCGCGTGTGTGGATCGAGGAGCAGATGAAGAGCGGCCATGACGTGCTGCTCGAAATCGACTGGCAGGGTGCGCAGCAGGTGAAGAAACAGTTTCACAACGCGGTCGAAATTTTCATCTTGCCGCCGTCGCTCGAAGCACTCGAAGATCGCTTGAAAAAGCGCGGCCAGGATGAGCCGAACGTGATCACGCGCCGCCTGCTGGCGGCCGGCGGCGAGATGGCGCACGCGGCCGAAGCGGAGTATGTCGTGATCAACGAGAACTTCGATCGCGCACTGAGCGAATTGCAGTGCCTCGTCGCCGCCACGCGCTTGCGCTTTGCTTCGCAGTACGCACGTCACACGCAGCTTTTCGTGCAGCTCGGCATTCACCTGCCGCACGCGTGAGCGCGGCGTCGCGTCGAGCACATAAGGTAGAATAAGCAACATACTGAGAAGGAACCCAACATGGCCCGCATTACCGTCGAAGACTGCCTCAAACAGATCCCGAATCGTTTCGAACTCGCGCTTGCCGCAACCTATCGCGCGCGTCAGCTCGCTCAAGGCCACACGCCGAAGATCGAGAGCCGCGACAAGCCCACGGTCGTCGCGCTGCGTGAAATCGCAGCCGGCCAGGTTGGCCTCGAAATGCTGAAGAAGGTGCCGGTTTAAGGCGCACTGTTCGGTTTTCGATTGCCATGTAATTGCATCAGCGTGCAGACCGACGTCCAACCCTAACCGCTACGGAGGCGACTATGAGTGCTACCCCGCCCACCGCCACGGAAGTGGACCACGACGTCGACTCGCCCTCGTCTGCACGGAAGTACATCGACGCGGTCCTCGAACAGTCGTTTCGCCATCTGTTCGGGCCGACCGCCACGCCGGAGCAACCGCGCCGGCATGACGTCGTCTCCATCGCCAAACTGACGTCCGTGTTGTCCGGCTATTTACAGCCGGAAGAGATCAAGGACGTCAAGGCGGCCTTCCACTTCAGCGACGAGGCCCACCTCGGTCAGTATCGCCAGAGTGGCGAGCCCTACATCACGCATCCTGTTGCCGTCGCGGAAATCTGCGCCGGCTGGAATCTCGACGCCCAGGCGATGATGGCGGCGCTGCTGCACGACGTGATGGAAGACCAGGGCGTGACCAAGGCCGAACTCGCCGAGCGATTCGGCGCGAAGGTCGCGGAACTGGTCGACGGGTTGTCGAAGCTGGACAAGATGGAGTTTCGCAATCGCGAAGAGGCGCAGGCGGAAAATTTCCGCAAGATGCTGCTCGCGATGGCGCGCGACGTCCGCGTGATTCTGGTGAAGCTCGCCGACCGGCTGCACAACATGCGCACGCTCGGCGCGGTGCCGCCGGAAAAGCGCCGCCGCGTGGCGCGCGAGACGCTCGATATCTACGCGCCGATTGCCCATCGGCTCGGCCTGAACAATACCTATCGCGAGCTGCAGGACCTGAGCTTTGCGAACTTCAACCCGCACCGCTACGCCACGCTCGAAAAAGCCGTCAAGGCGGCGCGCGGCAACCGGCGCGAAGTGGTCGGCAAGATCCTGGAGTCGGTGCAGCGCGCGATTGCTGACGCGAAGATCGACGCGGAAGTCACCGGCCGCGAGAAAACCATCTTCAGCATCTACAAGAAGATGCGCGACAAGCAGCTGTCGTTCTCGCAGGTGCTCGATGTGTATGGCTTTCGCGTGGTGGTCGAGAGCGCGCTGGAGTGCTACACCTGCATCGGCGCGCTGCATGCGCTGTACAAGCCCGTGCCGGGCAAGTTCAAGGACTACATTGCGATCCCGAAGGTGAACGGCTATCAGTCGCTGCACACCACGCTGGTCGGTCCGTTCGGCGCGCCGATCGAATTCCAGGTGCGCACGCGCAGGATGCACGAGATCGCCGAAGCCGGCGTGGCTGCGCACTGGCTGTACAAGAACGGCAGCGCGGACCTGAACGACGTGCAGAAGCGCGCGCACCAGTGGCTGAAGTCGCTGCTCGACATTCAGAGCGAAGCGGGCGATTCGAGCGAATTCCTCGAGCACGTCAAGATCGACCTGTTCCCGGACGCGGTCTATGTCTTCACGCCGAAGTCGAAGATCATGGCGCTGCCGCGTGGCGCCACTGCGCTCGATTTCGCGTATTCGATCCACAGCGACCTGGGCAACCAGTGCGTCGCCGTGAAGATCAACAATGAACTGTTGCCTCTGCGCACAGAGCTGAAGAGCGGCGATATCGTCGAAGTGATCACGGCGCCGTACTCGAAGCCCAATCCGGCGTGGCTGGGCTTTGTACGTAGCGGCAAGGCGCGCTCGGCGATTCGCCACTATCTGAAGACGATGCGCCTGAACGAGTCCGTGCAGCTTGGCGAGCGTCTGGTCGATCAGGCATTGAAGGGCTACGGGCTGGCGTTGTCGGACGTGACGCCGGAAGCGTGGGAAAAGCTCGTGCAGTGGACGGGCAACAAGAACCGTCAGGAAATTTTCGCGGATATCGGTCTGGGCCGGCGTGTCGCGGCGGTGATGGCCAAGCGCATCGAAGTGCTGATGAGCGGCCGCGACGCCGACGACGACGGCTCGCGCTCCGAGTCCGGTTCGGCGCCGCATGCGCCGCCGGTCGTTATTACGGGCACCGAAGGGATGTCGGTGCAATTGTCAGCGTGTTGCCGTCCGATTCCGGGCGACGACATCATGGGCTATATCGGCATCGGCCTCGGCATGGCGATTCACACCACCGACTGTCGCGTCGCGCAACGCATTCACCGGCGCGATCCGGGCCGCTGGATCGACGTTGCATGGGCGCCGCAGCCGGGACGGCTGTTCGACGTCGCCGTGAAGGTGCTGGTCAAGAACACCAAGGGCGTGTTTGCCCGCGTGGCGGCCGACATCACGTCGGCGGATGCGAACATCGTCCATATCGCTATGGACGAGGACCTGTCGCAGGAATCCACGGTGCTGCGCTTCGTGATCCAGGTCAGCGACCGGGTCCATCTGGCCAACGTGATGCGCCGCGTGCGGACGAACCCGGACGTGATGCGCATTGCGCGCGAACGGCCCAGCGAAGAGGGTCATCATCGTCACGAAGGCGGTATGCGAATCGATCGCGAGCGCGCGGATTACTGATCGTCTCCGGGCTCGCTTCGGTGTGCCTGAGCGCGTTGGCAGCCTTCGTTCGACTCTGACGCACCGGCAATCGGCGAGTCTCACCTGAACTTCAGGGAGAACGTTTATGAACGTGGCCGACCTCAACGGCGTGGCGCTCGATTATTGGGTCGCACGCAGCCTGCACGACTTCGTGCGCGAAATCTACTTCACCGACAGCGGCGAAATCGTTTCGATTCGCGGCAATGACCGCGGTCGTCCGTGGGATGGCCGTTTCACGCCGTCCACCTCATGGGAGGCGGCTGCAACGGTGTTGGAGCGCGTGCAGCGGCTCGAAGTGAGTGAGCGGGCTGATGGCGATGCGGCACGCTGCACCGCGCAATTCAAGGGCGGGCACCGCACTGTCGAAGGGCGTGGCGACTCGCTGCGGGTGGCATTGCTGCGGGCGTTCGTCGCAAGCTGCTTCGGCGACAGCGTGGACGAAGTGTTGCACGAGTCGCAAGCGCTGGCCGCCGGGCGGGCTCAATCAATTGGTGAGCAAACGGTAGGCGGTTTTGTCGAGGATGTGCCGAGCCCGGATGGGCGGATCGGGGATATACAGTCGCCGCCGCGATAACCATGGGCGCGGTCCTGTCTGGACTGTGTGGCGCGACGCGCGCTGTGCGCAAGCTTCAGACAAAAACAAAGGGCCTTCCGATTGGAAGGCCCTTCAAAGGTGGCGCGGCTGGCAGGATTCGAACCCACGACCCCTTGGTTCGTAGCCAAGTACTCTATCCAACTGAGCTACAGCCGCACGCTAAACGGATATTGCTTGCTGCAATGAAACCGGGTGAAACATAAGGGCTTCCCCGGAGGAAGCCCTCGAAAAAGGTGGTGCGGCTGGCAGGATTCGAACCCACGACCCCTTGGTTCGTAGCCAAGTACTCTATCCAACTGAGCTACAGCCGCACGCAGAAACGAGATTATAGCAAAGCTTTTGGAAAATGGAAGCATACGACGGCGATTTGTCTCGTGGGCCTGATCGTGTAACCTTGATAGGCAGTCGGTTGCTGCAGTTAATGGACCATTATGAACAAGGCCTTTGTCAAAGAGTCGAGTGAAGAGAATGACGACGACCTCGACGTCGCCCACCCGGAGATCCCCGCCGGTACCAAGAACTACATCACGCCCGCCGGTTACCGTCGCATGCGTGACGAGTTGCTGCATCTGATCGATGTCGAACGGCCAGAGGTGGTGAAGCTCGTGTCGTGGGCGGCCTCGAATGGCGATCGGTCGGAAAACGGCGATTACATTTACGGCAAGCGCCGCTTGCGCGAAATCGATCGGCGCATCCGCTTTCTGACCAAACGTCTTGACCTTGCCGAAGTCGTCGACAGCAGCAAGCAGGAGAACGTCGATCAGGTGTTCTTCGGCGCGACAGTCGACTATGCGACGGAAGCTGGCGAGGTGCAAACCGTGACGATCGTCGGCATCGACGAGGTCGATCTGGATGTCGGCCACGTGAGCTGGATTTCGCCGGTGGCGCGCGCACTGCTCAAGGCCCGAATCGGTGATACGGTCACGTTGTACACGCCAGCCGGCCCCCAGCCGATCGATGTCGTCGACGTCAAGTATCCGCCGCCTGATACCGGCGGCTAGATTTACGGCGGATCGCAAGCCCTCCGGATGGAATAGGCGAGGGTGCGGCAGACTGTTTCGGCGACGTCGACCTTGCTCTGCGCGGCGACGCGGCATAAAAAAAGGCGCCGCGAACGGCGCCTTCGTGACTGCGAGTACTCCGCAGTGCTGGGAGCTTAGAAGCGGTGACGCAGACCTGCGGTCACGGCGACTTGCTTGTTGTTGCCCGAAGCTGTGCCCACGCCATTGATGTAGGCGGGGACGATCGAGTCTTCGTTAGCCGCTTGATATACGCCCTGCAGGTAGACGTCGGTACGCTTGGAAAGCGCATAGGCGGTTTGCAGGTTGACCTGGTTCCAGTGAATGTGCGTGCTGGACAGGTTAGCGCGGGTGTACGTGTACGCGCCGGCGATGCTGATTGCCGGCGTCAGCGCGTAACGGGCGTTGGCTTCAAAGTTCTGGAACTGAGCGCTGTTGGTCGGGAAGCCGATGCCGCCGGTTTGGCCCGATGCGCCCTGGCTGATGCCGGCCAGGCCATGCAGGTTCGTTTGCGAGTACACGAGGCCGACCGTTGCCGGGCCGAACGCATAGTTGGCGCCTGCGCCCCACGTTTGCTGACGCTGGGCGAAGAACGTGTTGTCGCCCGTCACCGCGCCACCCGAGTTGAACGCAGCGGCTGCGCTGTTCGCGCCGTTGCTGTTCAGTTGCATGTAAGCAGCGGCAACGTTCAGGCCGCCCCAGTTATACGACGCGCCCGCGCTGTAGGCGCGGTTGTTGGCGAAGCCGGCAGCCTGGTTCGAGAAGCCGTACAACGCGCCGAGTTTGAAGCCGCCGTAGTTAGCGCTCTGGTATTTGATCGAGTTGTTGATACGGAACGAGTTGTTCAGGTTGTCGTTGTCGAACGGGTGCGCGAACTGCGTGCCGCCGTACTGCGTGCCGGTCAGTGCCAGCGGGCCGACGTAGTCAACCATGCTGTCGTATTGACGGCCGAGCGTCACGGCACCGAACTGGTCGCTCGACAGACCGACGAACGCCTGACGGCCGAACAGGCGGCTGTTCTGCTTGAGCGTGCCATCATTGATGCCGAAGCCGTTCTCCAACGTGAAGATGGCCTTCAGACCGCCGCCCAGATCTTCAGCGCCACGCAGGCCGAAACGGCTGCCGTTCACCGAGCCGCTCGTCATCGCCACATTGGCACCGTGCTGGGTATTACTCACGTGCTGGTTATTCGTATAGGTGATGCCCGCGTCGATCAAGCCATACAACGTCACACTGCTTTGCGCATGCGCCGCCGTTGCAAAAACGCCCGTGAGGGCTGCGACCATGAGTGTCTTCTTCATTTTGTAACTCCGAGAGCGAGAGAGATATTTTGAACCTCAGCTTAAGGAGACCTTCGCACGGGCGTTGCGAGAAACGGGTCCGTGCAAAAAGCGCATGATCAAACCGCGCCGGTTTCCGGTTAGGCAAAGTGTAGGGAGACACTCCCTGAAGTGGGCGTTCCGATTTGCGCAATAAAGTATTACGCAATTGGAAACGATGTTGGGATGCTGTTCGAGCCTTATAGATAAAGGCGTTCGGCGCTATTGACGAGATTGGACGAGCAGTACCGAGACAATTGCGTTGCTGAATTACGACAGAAGGCGATGTAAAAAAACAACGAAATAACTGTGCAATGACGATTGTTGTTATTGCCGCAATAGATGATTGTTAATTGTGTGAATAGTAGAAACGAACTGAACCGCTATAATTTAATTTCTGCTTTTCGAAGCAGACTTTTTCGTTGACGAAAAAGATCTCCAACCTTTGTCGGCGCGACTCTTTCCAGTCGCGCTTTTTTTTTGCCCACGGGATTGGCAGATTCGCCGGATCTCGATCAATGCGCGGGTGCCGCGCCGTCAACTTCAGTCCAGTCCGCCGCCGTTGCTACGCTCCAGTCTTCGATGACGTAACGGCGTGCATCCATTGGAGACGACAGCAGGTTCTGCCAGTGGTCCCCATGCCACATAGGGTCGAATTCCAGCGCTGAAAATATCTCTGCTACTGGTGGGGGTTGGTCCGAAGCAGTTTTTGCGTGCGAGCCAGTAAGCCAGGCGATGAGATGGCGGATTGGATTGAACAGCATGGCAATCTCCTGATACCCACTACCACAACTCATGCCATCATGCAGTCGCGGATGCCACGCAACAAGTCGGACAAACACTTACTAAAAACAGATTTTGTTACATTTATTTTACGCGAGCTGAAAATTTTCTCGATTTGGGTTTCCGGAGTTGTTTAAATAATGGCGGCGCAACAGTTTAGTAAGTGGCACGTGAATATGCCGCGTGCATTTATTGGCCTCCCACATTGATTTATATGCTGGCTCGCTAAACACATACGAAAAATAGGCTTGACGACGATTCTTTGCTCCCCTATAACGGCAAAGCTGAATTCCATGTGCCAGTTGTGGTCATGGTGAGCCGCAGGAGTTTTTGTGGCTAAATGACAGCGCTATCCGGCGTGAGGGCAATGCCCGATTTTTATTAATCATCGAGGAAATTGAAAAATGGAAACTGGTGTCGTCAAATGGTTCAACGATGCTAAGGGCTTTGGCTTCATCACTTCGGACTCGGGTGGTGACGATCTGTTTGCGCACTTTTCGGAGATTCGAGTCGAAGGTTTCAAGTCGCTGAAGGAAAACCAGCGCGTCTCTTTCGACATCAAGACTGGCCCGAAGGGCAAGCAGGCGGCGAACATCCAGCCGCTGTAAGCTGCGCCGCGCCTGATGCGCTGTCGGGGCGTCGGGCGCCAGAAGGCCCTCGCGCAAATGCGAGGGCTTTTTCATGCTCGCGCATGACTTCCGGGTGACTTCTATTCGCCGCATTCGTTTCACGTGCGTTGCAAACCGATTCACCTGAAGTGGCGCAATACCGGAATCGCGCCACCGTGGTCTGTATATCTACCGCTTAAAAATACAATCATTCCGCGGTTCCTCGACAGCCGGCGACCGCCGGCGACTCACTGGAAATACGGGTTTCGTGCGTCACTCAAGCCGACCCGGACCGATGCAATACAGATACGCCGCGACCAACTGGTGCATACTTGCCGCAAAGCCACGCGTCTAACTCTCCCTTTCCATGTCTGAACAGTTTTTGCCCGAACCGGCCCTGGATGTGCCGATTGTCTTCGTCGATCTCGAAACTACCGGCGGTTCCACTAGCGAGCACCGTATCACCGAGGTTGGCGTCGTCGAAGTGGGGCCGGCCGGCGTATCGCGCTGGAGCAGTCTGGTCGACCCGCAGCAGCCGATTCCGCCGTTCATTCAGCAGCTCACCGGCATCACGAATGCAATGGTGCGCGGTGCGCCGACCTTCGACGCCATCGCGCCGGCCCTGTTCGAGCGCCTGAACGGCAAACTGTTCGTCGCGCATAACGCAAGTTTCGATCGCGGCTTCCTGCGCGGCGAGTTTCGCCGGCTCGGGTTCGCGTTCGACCCGGACGTGCTGTGCACCGTGCGACTGTCGCGCGCGTTGTTTCCGGCCGAGAAACGCCACGGGCTCGACGCGCTGGTCGAACGTCACGCGCTCGTGCCGTCGGATCGTCACCGCGCGCTCGCCGACGCCGACCTGATCTGGCAGTTCTGGCAGCGTCTGCATGGTGTCGTGCCGCTGGACGTACTGCGCGCGCAGATCGAGCGGACCACGCGGCGCTATCGGCTCGCTGGCGACATCACTGAGGATCTGCTCGATACCGCGCCCGCCGGTTGTGGCGTCTATGCATTCTATGGCGATGGAGATGCGCCGTTATATGTAGGACGAAGCGTGCGCGTGCGTCAGCGGTTGCGTTCGCATCTGACGGGCGAGCGGCGTTCATCGAAGGATATTCGGCTCGCACAGCAGGTGCGGCGCGTCGAATGGCGGGCAACCGGCGGCGAGCTCGGCGCGATGCTCGCCGAGGCGCAGTGGATCGCGACGCTGCGACCTGGCCACAATCGGCTGCCGCGCGTCACGAAAAGCGATCCGGCCGACGCGCCCTGGCCATTCCAGGGGCCGATCGTGTTCGAGGAGCGTGAAGAAGCGGCACAGGCGTGCGCTTTCCATGTGGTCGACCGCTGGCGCTACATCGGGCACGCGCCGTCGCTCGCGCAGGCGACGCAGTTGTACGCGTCGAGCGCCGCGGGTCCGTTCGAGCTGTCGACGTACCGCATCCTGCAGAGTCATCTTGCGCGCGGTCTGCGCGTGATTCCGCTGGGCGTATCGAGCGACTCACCGGTCTCCAGTCTTGCCTGACGAAGTTTGCATTCGCGGGTCTTTTGCTGATTCGCGAACGTCGCCGGAGGTGGCTCTGCCCGCAGCGACTGCTGATCGCGGCTAGTACCGGAGCGTGGCAGACGTCACGAATCGAGCCGCTTTCCGCGCGGTGACCGAATCAGCCGGTCGCGCCCACACCCCCCGTTTCGCACACGTGACCCAGCGCGCGAGTCAATGCGTTCGCGCGAGCCGAGTCGTAGCGCGTCAGCGATTTCCAGTTGGCAAGCGATTGCGCGACGCGCGACGGGCAATCGTCGGCCGTACGAAGCGGCTGCACACGTGCAAGGCCGGCCACTAGCGATTGCGTCAGCCGGTCAAGCTGCGGCCGCGTGCTGGTCGCGAGATCGGGCGCGGGCTCTTGCGGCGGCTGGGTGCTGCGCCAGCTGGCAAACAACGCGTTTTGCACGTCCTTGCTGGCGTCGATCTGATCCTGAAAGAAGGCGCGGGCGAACGAGGGGTCGACGTTCGCTGCCACGGCGCGCTTTTCGACATCGGCCAGCAGCGCATTTTCGCGCGGCGTATCGGTAATCGCCTGGTGGTTGGCCCACTTCCAGCGCGCGACCGGTTCCGCAAGGGCGAGGCGCTGCGAAACCAGCGCAATCAGATTGGTGAGCGCTGTGTCGTCGCTATCGGCGACGGCGGGAGCGGGCGTGAATGCGAAACAAGCGGCTAGCGCGAGCGCGCATGACGCACCAAAGCGATACGGACGATTCATGGAAAGTGGGCGTGGCCGATGGGCCCGCTGAGGGAAAAACCAGAAGAATAAATGATGCCCGTCCGGACGATGCCTTTTCCGAGCGAAAATCATCGTCCGCGAGATCTCAGCAGCGCGCTTTCGCGACATGCATTTAACCGACGCGCACGAACAGACGCCGGCCGTGTGGCCCAGCGTCACTCAGAATCAGGCGACCCGATTCAGTGGCATAACCCGGGTGCGAAACGGGTGACAAGGCGCGAGCGCATACCGCGCGTCTGACATGCGCGCATCGATGCTGCGTCGCGCCCCTGCGCGCTTACTTCGAATCGCACGACTTGCGTTGCTCGTCGAAAAAAGCACGAACGTGCTCAGGTAATTCAGCCCCCAGAAACTCTACGCCAACGGGTTCCGGATCCGGGTAAAAGACTTTGTCCGGGGTCGGAATCTTCGGTGGTTTGGAATCCATGATCTTTCTCCTTTACAAACCGATTATCTGCCTCGGTCCGCGTCTCGCACCAGCATCCGGTGCTGGGTACATGTCCTCTGTTGCTTTAACGGCACAAGCCAACACTTGAACAGAGTGTTTGAATAAAATTTATCGTCTGATTACGTTAGCCGGGTTTCTCACGCGCGATTCAATCAGCTGGATGGCTCCCCGCAGTTCCCTTCTCTGCCTTATCCCGTCGGCTTTCCACCGCTGTTGCATGTGCGCGCCGGGCGCGTCACACGCTTTAGTGTGAATAATCGTCGCGCGATTTGTGCGCCGCCGCATCGGCAGGACCTTTCTCGAGAAATCAGACTGAACGTTCGTTAATTACCGGGCGCCGACTGTTATTTGCCGTCTAATCTTTCTAAACGACTGATTCGGCGATTTCGTTGACGGATGTGATCATTTTTAATGTTTGGTTCTCGAATTAATTCATTCGTGAACTGCTTCGACCACGCGCGAAGATTGATTTTCCAGAGAAAAATCGCGGCCTGCTGAATGCAGGCCGGTGGTCGGTTCGTCAGCGATGTGCAGCGTGTCGCCGCAGTGCGTGCGTTGCGGTTCGGTGGCGAGCGCGACCAGCAGAAGGTCCGATGGTGTGCGAGCCCCGACGGCGATCGTTGCGAACGTAGCCGAAGCGGGGCAGCACCTGAGCATCACGCCGCCGTTCCGTTTCATGGCGCGGTCACGCTTTTATGCCAAAGCGTCGTCGCCCGATGCCAAGCCGGTCGGCGCGGCAATTGCCGTCTATCCTTGAAGCTGCTATCTGCCGCGCGACGTGCGGTGGCTAACGGACGCGCCAGGTCCGGCGCGGATGATGGCAGTCTTCGCCCTTCAGAGAGTTCGTCATGGAAAACGCTGTCTACTGGGAAGGACGTCAGGTCGGTATCGAGTGTGCCGGCAGAATCGCGTGGTTTGTGTCGGCGCCGCAAGAAGCGATCACCGCGTACGGCACGCCGCGCAAACAGCAGGTGGTTGCTGAAGATTCCATCGTAGCGCGCAATCTCGTCATGACGCTGCCCTACGATCGCGCCGATTTTCGCGGATAAGCAGGGCGGCCTCGATTTCGCGACCGGTGTGTGCAAGGACTGACGAGCGGTTCGCGCTCGTATGACTCGGCCGCGCAGGTTTGCGCTGGGTCGGCATGCGAGCTTCGTGGTCGCGACGGCTGGACATCGACCCCTGTTGTTGTCGGGAAGGCAATCCTGCGAGTGTGGTTTGGTCTTGCATGGTGTTGCACGGGGTTGCCCGGTGTACTGACGCACATGGTTCGCGCGGGCGTTGCCTGTAGCATATGAATTGGTTCGTTCTCCATAGTTTCTCCTCAGTCCGTGTGACGTGTTACCAGTCCGATGGGATCTCTAGCGGCGTTTGATCCGCATGCGCTTTTTATGCATGCCGCCGGCCCGCGATTCGCGCATGAATACCCTGCCTCGACGGCGGAATCGTCCAGCGTCTTCTGTCGGATAGCGAAGAGCGACTCCGAGCGCAGTGTTGCAGCCGCATCCTCTGGTTCCCGCTCTGCTCGGAAATGCTCAGCCGGCTTTCGCGCTTCACCTGCGGATTGATGGTAGCGGTGTGCTGGGTGATGTTGTGGGTCTACTGCTGCCTCTACGACCATGAAGACCCTGAGGGCTGACCATATTAGCCGCGCTATGGATCATCGCGCCGTTCCTCGCGGGTTACTGGCCGTTCCGCATGTGAAAACATGGAACGTCGGCGACGCGGCGGTTGCGCATCGGTCTCGGTGCGCTGGTGATTGTGATGGGTTTTTGGTGCGAAAGACGAGCGCAGCCCAATCACCTGCAGCGCGCAAAACAAAAAGCCCAGTCGCAATGACTGGGCTAAGTGCTTGAATCTGTTGGTGCCGGAAAGAGGAATCGAACCCCCGACCTTCGCATTACGAATGCGCTGCTCTACCGTCTGAGCTATTCCGGCATCAGGAGAACCGAAATTATAGGGACTTCTTTAACAGCTTGGCAAGCCCCAAAACTCATTTTTTTGCTTCGAGATGATAGCGGGTGACGCGATCGACCTCATTCTTCGAGCCGAGGAACACCGCCACGCGCTCGTGCAGGCTCTTGGGCTGGACATCCAGAATGCGTCTTTCGCCATTGGTCGCGGCGCCGCCGGCCTGCTCGACGATGAATGCCATCGGGTTCGCTTCGTACATCAGGCGCAACTTGCCCGGCTTGTCCGGCGTGCGCTTGTCGGCCGGATACATGAAGATGCCGCCGCGATTCAGGATGCGATGCACGTCCGCCACCATCGACGCGATCCAGCGCATGTTGAAATCGCTCTGGCGCGGGCCCTCCTTGCCTGCCTTCAATTCGCCGATGTATTGCTGGACCGGCGCATACCAATGGCGCTCGTTCGACGCGTTGATCGCATACTCGCGCGTTTCGACCGGAATGCGCATGTCGCTTTGCGTGAGCACCCACGAGCCGAGTTCGCGGTCGAGCGTGAAGCAGTTCACGCCGTTGCCGGTGGTCAGCACCAGCACGGATTGCGGGCCATACACCGCATAACCCGCGGCGACCTGCTGTGTGCCCGGTTGCAGGAACGACTGTTCGGTGGGCTGTTGGCCATCGGGGCAGCGCAATACCGAGAAGATCGTGCCGATCGACACGTTGACGTCGATGTTCGACGAGCCGTCGAGCGGATCGAACACCAGCAGGTATTCGCCCTTCGGATAGTTGGCCGGGATCGGGAAGAACTGCTCCATTTCCTCGGACGCCATGCCAGCCAGGTTGCCCCCCCATTCGTTCGCTTCGAGCAGGATTTCGTTCGACAGGATGTCGAGCTTCTTCTGTACTTCGCCCTGCACGTTCTCGCTGCCCGCCGTGCCGAGCGCATCGCCCAGCGCGCCCTTGCTGACGTGGTAGCTGATCGCCTTGCACGCGCGCGCGACGACTTCGATCAAAAGGCGCAGGTCGGCGGGCAGGTTGTTGGTCGCGCGCTGCTGCTCGATCAGGTACTTCGTGAGAGTGGTACGACGTTGCAAAGACATTGCTGTACTCCGGGAAGGCTAGAGGAATAGGGGGATTTTAACCGCTCGTTATGTCGGCTCTGTGGTTTTGGTCGCGCAACGCGTCCGACGATGCAGCCGCGACATAGCCGGGTCACGCGAGCCGGCGTGCTTCCGGCATTGCGGCGCGCCGTGAATCATGGCCCCTGACGGCTGGCAGCTGGGTTCGCCACCCACGGCTGCGCGTGCATCCGGCACTGGACCAAAAAAGCCGGCAACGCATGCCGGCTTTTCGAAGGCGAGGGCCGCTGCTACGCGGGCATCACGCCAACGCCTTCTCGACGATCTCACGCACGTCGCGCGATTTCACCTGCGACGCCACTTGCTCCAGCGCCGCGCGCATACCGTCGCGCAATGTCGGCGTGAAGCGCCGCCACAGTTCGAGCGAGCGGGCGAGGCGGGCGGCCACCTGCGGATTGAGCGCATCGAGCGCGATCACCTGTTCGGCCCAGAACGTATAGCCCGAGCCGTCTTCCGCATGGAACTGCGCGGGGTTCGCCGAGCAGAAGCTGAAAATCAGCGAGCGTGCGCGATTCGGGTTCTTCAGGTTGAAGGCGGGATGCGTCATCAGCTTGCGCACGATGTCGATCACCGGACGCTGCACGCTGCCACGCTGTGTGGCTTGCAAGGCGAACCACTTGTCGATCACGAGCGGCTCCTTTTCGAAGCGCTGGTAGAAGTCGGCGAGCGCCTGCTGCGCCCGGGAGTCGTCGTCTTTGGCGGCCGCCGCGTTGAGCAGCGCGGAGAGCGCCGCGGCGCGGTCGGTCATATTGTTCGCGGCGTCGTATTGCGCGGCGGCGAGCCGCACGGCGTCGGCCGGATCGTCGAGTTCCGCGAGGTACGACAGCGCGAGATTCTTCAACGCGCGATGCCCAGAAGCCTCCGGCGTCGCCTCGTAATCCCCCGGCGTGCGATGCTGCTCGTACATCTCGAGCCATTCGTTCTTCAGCGCACTGGCCAGACGCTTGCGCACGAATTGCCGGGCGGCGTGCACGGCGGCCGGATTCGATTCGTCCATCTGTTCGGCCAGATACGTTTCCGACGGCAGCATCAGCGCGAGTTCGCGGAACGCCGGCGACAGTTTCTGATTGGTGAGCACGTGTGCGAACGCGGCGACCACCGAGTCGTCGAGTTGCAGCGCAACACCCGTGGCGGCATGCGTGGCGAGCGTCAGCAGTTCGCGCGTGGCGAGCCGTTGACCGGCCTCCCAGCGGTTGAACGGATCGCTGTCGTGCGCGAGCAGGAACGCCAGCTGTTCAGCCGGGTAGTCGTATTCGACGATCACCGGCGCCGAGAAATTGCGCAGCAGCGACGGCAGCGGTTCCTGCGCGAGATTGACGAACGTGAAGGTCTGTTCGGTCTGCGTGAATTCCAGCACGCGCGTGGTGGTGGACGCAGCCTTGTCCTCACCTTGCAGATGGAGCGGCAGATCGTTGCCGTCCTTGCCGATCAGGCCGATTGCGAACGGAATCAGCAGCGGCCCTTTCTGCGTTTCGCGTGCGGCCGGCACGGCGTCGCCGTAGCCTTGCCGCAGCGTCACGCTGTAGCGCTGCTGCGTGGCGTCATACTGGGTGCGCACGGTGACGCGCGGCGTGCCGGCCTGACTGTACCAGCGCTCGAACTGCGCCAGGTCGCGGCCGTTCGCGTCGGCGAGCGCGTGGCGAAAATCGTCACAGGTTACGGCCTGGCCGTCATGACGCTTGAAGTACAGGTCCATGCCCTTGCGAAAACCCTCGCGGCCGAACAGCGTCTGATACATCCGCACGACCTCCGAGCCTTTCTCGTAGACGGTCATCGTGTAGAAGTTGTTGATCTCGACGTAGCTTTCGGGGCGCACCGGGTGCGCCATCGGCCCGGCGTCTTCGGCGAACTGCATCTGGTGCAGCACACGCACGTCCTCGATGCGCTTGGTCGCGCGTGCGGCCGCGTCGCTGCTGTGGGTTTGGCCGGCCGCCATGTCGGCCGAGAACTCCTGATCGCGGAACACGGTCAGGCCTTCCTTCAGGCTCAGCTGGAACCAGTCGCGGCACGTCACCCGGTTGCCGGTCCAGTTGTGAAAGTACTCGTGGCCGACCACCGCCTCGATGTTCGCGAAGTCGGTGTCGGTTGCCGTTTCGGGGTTCGCCAGCACGTACTTCGTATTGAAGATGTTGAGCCCCTTGTTCTCCATCGCGCCCATGTTGAAGTCGCTTACCGCCACGATCATGAAGCGGTCCAGATCGAGTTCGAGCCCGAAGCGTTGCTCGTCCCAACGGATCGAATGGATCAGCGAGTCCATCGCGTGACGGGTCTTGTCCAGATCGTGCGGCTCGACCCACACCTGCAGCAGCTTTTCCTTGCCCGAGCCGCTCTTCACGCGTTCTTCGAGTGCGACCAGCTTGCCCGCGACCAGCGCGAACAGATAGCTCGGCTTTCCGAACGGATCTTCCCAGCGCGCGAAATGGCGGCCATCCGGCAAGTCGCCTTCTTCGAGCAGATTGCCGTTGGACAGCAGCACCGGATAATCGGCCTTGCTCGCGCGCAACGTGACCGTGAAGGTCGCCATCACGTCCGGTCGGTCGAGGAAGTAGGTGATGCGGCGAAAGCCCTCGGCCTCGCACTGCGTGAAGAAGTTGCCGCCCGATACGTAGAGGCCCGACAGCGTGGTGTTGGCCGCCGGATTGCAGATGCTCGTGAGCGTCAGTTCGAAGCTGTCCGGCACGTTGTCGAGCAGCAGGCCGTGCTCGTGCGCATGCGCATCGGCGAACGGCTGACCGTCGAGCGTGGCGCCGACGAACTCCAGTTGCTCGCCCATCAGTTCGAGATGCGCGGCGTGCGAAGCATCCGGATTGCGGCGCACGCGCATCGTATTGCGGACGATCGTGCGGTCGGGGACCAGATCGAACTCCAGCGCGACGGTGTCGATCAGGAAGGCAGGCGGCGCGTAATCGGCGCGGCGGATCACATTGGGCGTTGCGGTATCGGCCATGGCGTTCTGTGGTGATGGTACTCGAGCGGTCGGGCGCGCGAAGCGCATGCCTGCCGGGTTTGTCGAGCCATTGTACAAAGCCTCGGCCAATCGTGCGGCGCGAACTTATTACCGACTGGCCAGGTCAGCGTATTATCGGGCGCCCGCGCGGGGGAGAAGCCGGCGGGTCGACGAACCCGGTCACGAGTGGCGATAACGGGCCATCCAGAGGCATCAAGAGGTAGACCATGAATATCCATCAATGGACCCGTCGCGCCGCGCTGCTGTTAGCGGCGCTGACGGTGCTGCTGTCCGGTTGCACGACCTACGTCACCACTCAGGTCACGGCGTTCTCCGACTGGAGCGGCAAAGACACCCCCCGCACCTTCGCGTTCACGCGGCCGCCGGATCAGCAGAGCAATCTTGAGCTGACCGCGTACGAGCGCCTCGTCGCAAGCGAACTTGTCGCGCATGCGTTCCACGAAGTCGATAGTGCGCAGGCGCGCTACCTGGTCGCACTGGCTTACGGAATGCGCTCCGATATGGTGACGGTCGCGGAGCCGGTCTACTACAACCCGTGGCCGGGGCCGTACTGGGGCCGGCCGCTCGATCCGTGGGGGCCGTGGGGACCGTACCCGGCCACCTATGTGAACCAGAGCTATCCGATCTTCACGCATCTGCTGGGCGTGCGGATCACCGAGCGCGCGACCGGCAAGGAGGTTTATAACGTGACGGCGCGCAATTCGGGCGGCGAGTCGTCGTTGGTCCGGGCGATGCCGTACCTGGTGCGCAGCGCGCTGGGCGATTTTCCGCTCGCCAACGGCGTCGTGCATACGGTGCAGATTCCGCTCGGCAGCACCGGCGGCGCGGCGAACGATGTAACGGTGCCTGCGGCGCCGGCGCCGGCGCCGGGGGCGAAAGCCCCGCAGTAAGGCGCGAGGCAATCCGCTCCGATCCGTACCGGTGCGCACCGATCCCCACGGCTGGGCGCGCGCCCGACATGAGTTCCGGTGATGCGGCGCGCGGTGTAATCAGAAACGGCCCCTTCAGGTTATTCCTGGCGGGCCGTTCTGCTTTCAGACCTGTTCAGGAAGTGAAGCCCGCGCGCTCTAAAACTCATCACCACCGCGGCGCACGCATGCCAGCCAAATGGCGATGGACATGGCACCGGCATCGGCAACCCGTCCCCGTCTAGACACCGCCGCCGAACAACGCCATCGTCCCCAGCACCACGAACATCACTGCGGCGATGCCGTGTACGAGTTTGGTGGGCAGGCGGTGAGCGAAGCGGTCGCCAAGCAGGATCGCCGGTACGTTGGCGATCATCATGCCGAGCGTCGTGCCCGCCACCACGCCGAAGAAATCATGAAAGCGCGCAGCGAGGGCGACCGTCGCGATCTGTGTCTTGTCGCCCATTTCCGCAATGAAGAACGTCACCACGGTCGTGCCGAATACCCCGAAATGCGTGCGGCTGGTGTTGGCTTCATCGTCTTCGAGCTTGTCCGGCACAAGGATCCACAAACCCATCGCGACAAACGACGCGGCCAGCGCCCAGCGCATGATGGTAGGTGTCAGCAGCGAGCCGAGCCACGCGCCGAGCGCGCCCGCGCCGGCATGATTGACGAGGGTCGCGGCCAGCACGCCAAGGATGATCGGCACGGGCTTGCGATAGCGCGCGGCCAGAACGAGCGAGAGCAGTTGTGTCTTGTCGCCGATCTCGGCGAGCGCGACCGCTCCGGTCGAAATGAGAAAAGCGTGATTCACGGTTATCTTGTTTCCTCGGGCCGAGATGTGAACGAGCGACGACCCACGACACGCCGGGCCCTGTTGCGGCGCGTGCAGGTCATCGGTCTCGCCAGGCCAGAGGCTGCGGCTGCCATGGCCTTGACGGCCAAGTCTGTTGACAGGCGCCCCCGCGAACCACACGTCGACGCACCCGGTGACAGCGGTGCGGACATGCCGCGGGGCGGCTACTCCCCAATGCGCGACGGAGTATAGCAGGCACGGGCGCGTATCAGAGGACAAGGGGACAAGGGGACAAGGGGACAAGGGGACAGCCGGCCATGCCGCCAGTGCGACGTCGCGCGGGCGACGCAGGATCGGGCGCGCTCGGTATCAGCCATACCTGGCGGGACCAGGGTTCGTCCACTGGCAGCAGGCAAAATGTTCCGATCTGAAACAGTTGCCAGGAAAGCTGATGAAACCATTCACGCGGACCGAGCCACGGATCGGTCCGCGTCCGGGTGGCCGTCGGCGCGGCCAGACACGCGCCGCGCCGGGACTTTCTGCCGATATCCCCGCGACAGGTATGGCAAATGTCAACGGCCGGCCTGCCTCGATTTGACGATTCGTCGTACCAGGGAGACGGATACAGATGGATACGTCTTTTGTGGCTGATTTAATTCAGAATATTCAGTATGATTCCGCCGGCCAAGGCAGTCTGGGGCAGGTCCATGGGACCAATTGACCAAGGCGCCTTAATAATCGGGGCCATGTGCCGTTAATACGTTGAACTCCCTATAAGAAGACAGGATCGGTCCCGGCTGAGAGCCCCGATCCATGCGGCGCGTGCACGCTGTGACGGCGGCTGTTCCGTCCGGCACCTGAGCCTCTCTCCGTTTCTACGCGCGAACACCGATATGCCCGATCTGCACTGGACCATTCCGATCGGTCGCTGGTCTAGCTGGCCGGCCACTACATCTGCCGCACCCGATGTTGGCTTCATCGAGCCGATCGTACGGCGGCGTCTGAGCACGCTGTCCAAAGTCGCGCTGAAGGTCGCGCACGACTGCGTCGGGCAAGACCCGGTGCGGGTCGTGTTCGCGTCGCGTCACGGGGAGCTGCGCCGCACCACCGACATCCTGCGCAGCATCAGCGCGGGCGAGCCGGTCTCGCCGACCGCCTTTAGCCTGTCGGTGCTGAACGCGATGACCGGCATATTCGGCATTGCGCGCGGCGACCGCTCCGCGGCCAGCGCGATTTCGGCCGGTGCGCAGACGCTCGGCTATGCGCTGCTGGAAGCGCACGCGCAACATGCGACACAGCCGGACTCGCCGGTCCTGCTGGTGTATGCCGACGAACCGGCCGACGCGGCCTACGGCACGATCGAAGACGAAGTGCAGGGCGGCGCGCTCGCCATCCTGCTCGACGACCGGGCGGCGAGCGGACACATGGTGTGCTCCGTGTCCGCAGCCGACAGCCCGTCGAGCGCGGCTGGCGCTGATGCAGGAGCGGACCCGGGCACGGGCAAAAGCGGCACAACCGGCACAACC